>NZ_JAUSZL010000002.1:8236482-8541537 GCF_030817535.1 Streptomyces sp. V3I8
TGCTCAGCCCGGCAGCGTAGAGGAGCTGGATCCACCGCACTCGCTCGACCGTGTCCGGGGTGTAGAGGCGCTGCCCACCTGTGCTGCGGCTCGACGCGATGAGCTGCTGCTGCTCGTAGTAGCGCAGCGCCCGCGTGCTCACTCCCGCGGCCGATGCCACCTCGCCGATTCGCATCCCGTCGCTCCCTCTGCTCCGCATGTCGCTGGGTCCCGGTTGCTGTCGGGCCGTCCCGGGGTTCGTCACCTGACTTGCCTTTGACGTTAACGTCAACTTTTACACTCCGGTAGCCGGCCATCAGAACCGGCGGAACCGACCATGACGGAGTAGGACCTCATGAGCACTGACGACACGACACCCGACGGCCTCATCCCCGCCGCCATCCTCGCCTCGGACACGCCAGTCGCGGTATATGGATACGCCCGGGCCAAGGCGGGCGGGGAGGGCCGGATGCTGGGCGAGATCCAGGCGATTATCGGCCTCACCCGCAAGGAGGACGGATGCGAGCAGTACGTGGTGCACACCACGCCGGACCAGCCGGGCGCCTTCGCCTTCTACGAGCGCTGGTCCTCCGGCGCCCACCTGCTGGCGCACGTTTCGCAGCCGTTCATGCAGACGTACTTCGCCGCCATCGCGGGCCTGGTCGAGGGGGAACTGGAGGCCCACTGGCTGCACCCCCTCTCCTGACCCACGGCACACGGCTGGCCCCGCGCCACGCGGGGCCAGCCGCATCCGGATCGCCGTCCGCGACGGCGCGGCATGCGGGCAGAGGTGTATGGCTGCTGGCCGGTCCACGCTGCGGGCCGCCTGTCGGCAAAGGACGGCGAGCTCAAGCGGTCAGCGCATCACTGCTGTTCAGGAGGTCGGCGTAGACCTCTGCCGGGGTGCGGTATCCGTGGGTCTTGCGCGGGCGGTGGTTGAGTTCGTGAGCCATGGCGTCCAGGTCGGCCTGGCTGAACGTGCGGAGGTCGGCGCCCTTGGGGAGGTACTGCCGAAGCAGCCGGTTGGTGTTCTCGTTGGTGCCGCGTTGCCACGGGCTGCGCGGCTTGCAGAGGTAGATCGGCATCCTGGTCTCGGTGGTGATGGCCTGGTGCTCGGAGATCCCCCGGCCGCGGTCCCAGGTGAGCGTCCGCCGCAGGTGGGGCGGGATGCCGAGGAGGCTCCTGGTGAGGTGTGGGGTGACCTGCTGGGCCCTTGATGCCGTCCGGCAGCGCGACGATGGTCGTGTAGCGGCTGGTGCGCTCGACGAGGGTGGCGACCGCCGAGTGCCTGGCGTCCATCACGAGGTCGCCCTCCCAATGGCCGGGGGCCTTGCGGTCCTCGACCCCGGCGGGGCGGGCGGTGATGGACACCATGCCGCGGATGATGCCCCGCCCGGTGGGCTGGCGGGCAATCTTCGGGCGGCGAGCAGTGCGCGGAGTTTCAGGACGGCTTCGGCGCCGGCGCTCCGCCCGGCCGTCGACGCGTTCGTCCGACAAATTCGCCACCCGGCGGCCGGAGCGCCGTGATACACAACCGACGTGCAAAACATCTTGGAGTTCCCCGAGGTTCTACGGCTGATCGAAGACCGCTCAGCCGCGTTCCGCGCCGCGATAGCGTCCGCCCCCGACCTTGACGTTCAGGTCCCGACCTGCCCGGACTGGACGCTGCGCGAACTGGCGCAGCACCTCGGCGACGGCCGCCGCCGCCAGGCCGCCATCGTCGCGGCGGGCCCGGGTGCTGAGCCCCCGGCGAAGACGGACCCGAAGGGCGCCCCGACCGCGCCCCTCGACCGCGAAGCCCTGGACGCCTGGCTCGCCGAGTCGACCGAGCTCATGCTCGACGCGATGCGCGGGGCCGACCCGGACCGCGGCTGCTGGACCTGGTGGGGCCGCTCGCAGGCCCCGGAGACCAGCGGAGCCGTGGCCCGGCACCAGATCCAGGAGATCGCCGTCCACACCTACGACGCCCAGCTCACCCAGGGGGCCGCACAGCCGCTGCCGACGGACGTCGCGGTCGAGGGCGTCGACGAGTTCCTGACGACCGTCGCGGCGACGACCGTCCCCTGGCCGTTCACGCCGGCGACCATCGACCTGCACACGACCGAGGGCCGTTCCTGGCGCCTGACCCTCAACGCCGACGGCGTCCGCTGCGACGACCTCGCCGCCGACGCGGAACCGGGCGACATGGCGATGCGAGGCGCAGCGAGCGAACTGGTCCTCTACTTCTACGAGCGCGTCCCGCTCGACGGCCTGGAGACCACGGGCAACACCGAGCCCATGGAGCAGCTCGCAGACTGGGACCCGAACGCGTAAAAAGCGCACTTGTGACGCATCTGTCGGTGGTGCGCGCGCTCCTGCGCGCGCCACTGGGCCCGGGGTGCGGACAACGCGCGGCTGCGGGCAGGCTGTTCAAAGGCGAAAGGTGCGCCGCAGGCAGGAGTCGACCGTACGGGCGTCCTTGCAGCCCGCGGCCTCGGCCACGGCGCGCCCTTGGCCTCGGCCTGGGTGCGGGTGAACGAGCCGTCCGGGCCGACGCAGCCCACGCTCTGCACGGATCGCCACCGTCACGCTGTCCGGGCCAGGTCCTGGGGCTCCACACCATGGGCGAAGGGCATGCCCCGGGCGTAGCGGGTGATCTCGGCGGATGCGTAGTCGGCCATGCGGCCCAGCTCGCTGCCCAGCGAGCCAGCGATGTGCGGGGTCAGGAGCACGTTCGGCAGCCGGAACAGCGGTGATTCGGCGGGCAGTGTCTCGGGGTCGGTGACGTCGAGGACTGCCTGGATGCGTCCGGACGTCAGGTGGGTGAGGAGCGCGTCCGTGTCGACCAGGGAGCCGCGTGCGGTGTTGATCAGTGTGGCCCCGTCGGACAGCAGGGCCAGCCGCCTGGCGTCGAACATGTGGTGTGTTTCGGGTAGTTGGGGGGCGTGGATGGAGATGACCTGACTGAGCCGGGTCAGTTCGTCGAGGCCGACGGGCCGCGCCCCGAGACGGACGGCACCGGCGTCGTCCAGATAGGGGTCGTGGACCAGGACGGTGAAATCGAACGGCCGCAGCAGTTCGATCACGCGCCGGCCGGTGCGCGAGGCGCCGACGATGCCAACGACCCGCCGGTAGTTGCCGTGACCGGCGAAGTAGGGCAGCAGCGGGTACGGGGCGCGCCGATCACGGTAGGCACCCGCGCTCTCCAGGATCCGTTTGCCGGTGAGGAGGATCGCGGCCAACGTGTACTCGGCGACCGGCAGCGCGTTGGCCGATGCGGCACTGGACACGGTGATGCCGCGCTCCCACACGGCGTCGGTCACATGGTGCTTGACGGACCCTGCGGCGTGGACGACGGCCCGTAGTCGGGGCATCGCCGCGAGCGCTTGCTCCGTCAGCGGCGGACATCCCCAGTGGGTGAGCAGCACTTCTGTCCGGCCGAGGGTAGTGGCGGCGGAGGGGTCCGCGAAGTTGGTGACCAGCAGGTTCGGATCGAGGTCGGCCACCTCGCGAAGCAGGTCGATGGCGCCCTCGTCGCGCAGGGCGTCGCGGGTCTCCCGCGACATCGCGAGGGCGGTGCGGGGACGCCGCGGACGGGGGCTGGGCGCGAGCGGGGGAAGGACCTTGGCGGCCGGCGCCGTCGTGTGCCGTGCGGTCATCGTCACTTCACCGCGCCCGCGGTGAGCCCGGAGCGCCAGAAGCGCTGGAGACAGACGAAGGCGATGATCAGGGGAAGGACCGAGACCAGCGCCCCCACGATCGTCAGCATGTAGAACTCCGGGTTCTGCTGGGAGGACTTGCTCCAGATCGCCAGGCCGAGGGTGACGGGGTAGAGCTTGTCGTTGCTCAGCATGTACAGCGGCAGGACGAAGTTGTTCCAGCTCGAGGTGAAGGTGAAGAGGAACAGGGTGACGAAGCCGGGCGCGATCATCGGCAGGCCGACCGAGCGGAAGACGCGCCACTCTCCCGCGCCATCCATCCGGGCGGCCTCGATCACCTCGTCGGGGATGTACCCCTCGGAGAAGACCCCGGGCGAGGTAGACGCCGAATGGGTTGACCAGCAGGGGGACCAGGACGGCCCAGTAGGTGTTGTCCAGGCCCGCCTTGCTGGCCAGCAGGTACTGGGGCAGCACGAGGACGGCACTCGGCACGAGGACGCCTAGCAGCACTATGCCGAACAGCTTCTCCTTGTGCGGGAAGTCGTACTTGTCGAAGGCGTAGCCGACGGCCGTGCTGACGAGGGTGGAGGCCAGGCAGCCCAGGCCGAAGTACAGGATGCTGTTGAGCAGCCAACGCCCGTAGATTCCGTCGCCGTAGGTGAACAGGTCACCGAGGTTGGCGAAGAGATTGAAGTCGGCGAAGGTGAATCCGCCGGTGCCGACGAGATCACCGTGGTCCTTCGTGCTGGCGACGAACAGCCAGGTCAGGGGCACCAGGGTGTAACAGGCGAAGACGGCGAGGAGGCCGTTGACGACGGCCTTGGCGGTCCACGAGCGGCTCGGGCGGGCGTGGCCCCGGCCGCCTGGGCGTGGGCCGGGCGGCCGGGTTCGTATCTTGGGTCCGCTCCCCTCGCCGGCCGTGCGGGGGGAGGGCTGCCCGGTGACGGTGTGCGTGGTCATGCTGCCTTCCAGCGGTTGCCGAGCTTGGTGACTGCGTAGGACAGGAGGCCGGCCAGGAGAGCGATCAGGACCGCCGCCGCGGAGGCGAGGCCGGGCTGGTGATCGACGAACGCCGTCTTGTGCACGTACATCACGGGTGACCAGTCGCGGTTGATGGCCTCTGACTGGGTCGTGAGCATGTAGGGCTCGTTGAAGAGCTGGATGGCGCCGACGCAGGTGAACAGGAGGCTGAGGACCAGGGCGGAACGAATGTGGGGAACCTTGATCTGTAGCGCGGTACGAACCGCCCCGGCGCCGTCCATCGTGGCCGCTTCGAGTGTCTCCCGAGGGATCGCCTGGAGCGCCGCGTAGAGGATCACCATGTTATATCCGACATAATGCCAGGTCACGATGTTGACGACCGAGGGGACGGCCAGCGGCGCGGAGAAGAAGTCCACGCTGACGCCTGCGGAGCCGAGCCAGTCCATGACCGGGCTGAGGCTGGGGGAGTACAGGTAGACCCAGATGATCGCCGCGATGACGGTAGGCACCGTGTAGGGCAGGAAGAGGGCGAGCTGGAACAGCCGCTTGGCCCGTGCGACGGTCGAGTCCAGCAGCAGGGCGAGCAACAGTGCCGTGCAGGTCATGAGCGGGATGTAGATCGCCACGTAGGCGGCGACGTTCAGGAACGAGGCGCGCAGGGCCGTGTCGCCGAGTGCGTCGGCGTAGTTGCCGAGGCCGACGAAGACGCTCTCGGTGCCGCCGAAGCCGAGACCGGAGGACTCTTCCTTGAACAGGCTGGTCCAGAGCGCGTAGCCGATGGGAGCGACCATGACGAGCGTGAAGAGGACGAAGAAAGGCACGAGGTAGGCCGCGGCGGCCCGCTGTCGGGCGCGTCCGGCCGAGGGGCGAACAGGGGCTGGGGCCGGAACTGTCATGAAGTTCTCCTGACCTCGGCGCCCGGGGCAGCGGGGCCGGAACAGTGGTGGATCAGGGGGCGAGACGGCCGGATGGGGCAGGCCGAGGTGGTGTGCCGCGGGGGCGACGTGCCTGAGATGGCGGGGGTGGCGGCTTTCGGGGCGTGTCGACGTGCGGCGAGGGGGGCTTCCGCGGCGCTCGCGCCACCCGGGCCGCCACCAGGTCAGGCACTTCTGCGGCACCCATCCGCGGCCAGTGGCCGCCGCACCAGGTCGGGCCGGGGCCGGGCCGGTATGTCGCGGGTCCGCCGGGCACGGGGTCAGCCGACGGTCTTCAGTCCGCGGTCGTCGAGCGCCTTCAGCGCCGCCCGCTGGGCCGCCTCGAACCCGGCCTCCCAGCCGCCCTTGGCCACGGTGCTCTCGAACGCCTCGTTCACCGAACCCTGCACCGGGCCCCAGCTCCAGCCGTCACCGATGGTGTCCACCTGGTCGGCAGCGACCTGGTAAAGGTCGTTGACGAAGTAGCCGCCCGCGGCTCGGGTGAACTCCGTTGCCGCGACCTTCTGCAGGCCGGGGTCGGCGGGCAGAACGCTGCTTGGCGCCTCGGCGTCCGCGAGCCGGGCCTTCATCGCGGCCGGATCGGTGGTGAGCCACTCGATGAACTCCGCCGCACCCTCGATGTGGTCGCTGCCCTTGGGCACGGCGAAGGAGGTGCCGCCCCAGGTTCCGGTGGCCGGTGTGCCGTCCCATGTGGGCAGCGGAGCCACGGCCCACTTTTTCCTCTGTTCCGGTGTCTGGGATATCAGGCCGGCTCCGCTCCAGGGGGCGCCGATGAACGCGGCGACTTGATTCTTCTTCTTGGCGGTGCTCTCCTCCTCGCTCCAGGCGGGGTGGTTGAGCACCAGGCCGTCGCGCACCAGGCCGTCCCAGAACCCGGCGACCTTCAGGGCGGGCTCGTCGTCGATGTGCACCGTCCAGGCGTCGCCCTCGACGCCGAAGCCCTGCGAACCAGCCTGCCAGGCCAGTCCGTTGATGAATGGGATGTCGCCGCCCTTGGGGATGTTGAGGATGCGGACCCCCTTGTCGGCAGCCTTGATCTTCTTCGCCGCCTTCTCGAACTCGGCCCAGGTGGCCGGTACTTCGACGTCTGCCTTCTCGAACAGGTCGGTGCGGTAGTAGAGGAGTTGCGGGGTGACGTCGAAGGGGACGCCCCACGTACGGCCGCCGGGGGTGACCAGCGACTGGAGGCTCTCGGGGAACGACTTGACCAGTTTCCCGGAGTGTCCGGTCAGGTCCTCCAGATTCCCCTGGCTGGCGAACTCAGGGAGCATCGCGTACTCCATGCCCACGACGTCAGGTGCGTTGCCGCCCTTGATCGCACTGTCGATCTTGGAGTAGCCGTCGGCGCCGGCGGTGATTTCGGTGTACTCGACCTTGATGTCCTCGTGGGTGGCGTTGAACTCTTCGACGACCTCTTTGGTGCCGACCATCCAGGACCACATGGTGAGGGTGACCGGTTTGCCGTCCGTGGCCCCGGACGTACCGCCGCCCCCGCCGCAGGCGGTGGCGAGGAGGGCCAGACAGCCCAGGGAGGCTGTGAGAGCGAGGCGGGGCATGCGGTGGACGGGCTTCATCTGCACTGGCTCCTCGATGAGCAAGGCGCCTCAGCGACCGGAGGCGATTCCGTTCATCTTTTGCGCAGAACGATCGCCCGTCAAGAGCAAATGACCAACTCGATCAAAACAATCAACTATTGGATATCCGAGATCACCGGGGTGGAGCGCAGGACGCCCGCACCACGAGCCGGGGTACCAGAGAGACGTGTCGACTCGGCGCCGCCGCACCGGGCCCTGCTTCGAGCCGGGCGAACATCATCTCGACGGCGCTCTCCCCCACTGCCTGCCGCGGCGGAGCCACGGCGGTCAGCGGCACATCGGCCAGCGCTGCCATTTCGTCCTCGTACGCCACCAGCGACACGTCGCCAGGGAGGGAGAGGCCTCGTTCGTGTAGCCGTTGCACCACCCCGATCGCGGTCTGATCGTTGTGGACGATCGCGGCGGTGACCCCGCCCTCCGCCACCGACCGGTACAGCGTCCGGGCCGCCGCCTCCAGGCCGGCCGGGTCCTCCGGGTCGACGTCCACGAGCGGCGGCACCGAAAGTCCACGCGCCGCCATGGCGGCCTCGTACCCCTCCCGGACCTGCGGTGACGTCGGGTTGTCCTGGGCGAGGAGGGAGATCCGCTCGTGCCCCAGCCCGGCGAGGTGGTGGACGGCGGCGGCGGCCCCGAGTGCATGGTCGGAGCGTGCGCTGTCCAGTCCGGCCAGCCGGCCCCCGAGGGGGACGCGTCGGTCCACCAGAACGGCCGGGACTCGCAGCGCCAGCAACTGTTGCTCCTGCTCGAGGCTGGGTACCCCGCGTTCCCAACTGGGCTGGATCAACAGGCCGTCGACGCCTCCGTCGAGCATCCGTCCGATCTGCGCGGTGTCCTCCTCGGACCGCCAGTGGGCAATGCCGAGCACCAGCCGGCCGCCGCGCGCCGCGACGGCGTCCTGAGCGCCCTTGACCAGCTCCGCGAAGTAGTGCTCCATGCTGGGCACGACCATGCCCAGGACCACTCCGGTGGGCGCTGATCGCACGGGGGCGTCCACGTCGGCGTCGGCCGGGCCGGAGCCGGGCGGCTCGGGGCACGTGACCGAGCCGTGCAGCCGCATCAGCCGCCCCTGTTCGGCCAGCGTCTCGACATCGCGCCGCACGGTGACGGCCGAGACTCCCAGCTCCTCCGCCAGATCCGTTACCCGCAGTTCGCCTCGCCTGCGCACGATTTCCAGCACCCGTTCGTGGCGCTGATTGACATGCGACCGCATCTGTCGTCCTCCTGATGATCCCCCGATTGGTGCACGTTCCACCGTACTCTAGTGATCGATTCTTATGAGTCTTACGTATTGAGCATCTTGTGCGTACCGTGCTAGAAACCCACCACCGCACTCGCCCTCCTCCTTCTCGCGTTCCTCCTCCGTCTTCCTCCCTCCGTCCTGTCCCAGGAGACGCCATGCCCACACCTTGGTCCCGCCGCGGATTCGTCAAGGCGACGGGAGGTGCCGCCGCCGCACTGGGTCTCCCCGCAACCGCCTCGGCGACGGTCCTGACCACCTCCGAGCCCGCCCAAGCCGCGTCGGCCGTGTCCGCCGAGTTCGAAAGGCTCAGAGCCAACTGGCGCGGCCTGATACTCGGCTCCGGTTTCAGCCCGACCGCGGAGCCGTTCGCCTCCAAGCTCGCCCGGCTGGGCACCGACGCCGCCGCCTGGCGGACCACCATGCTGCCCGCGCCGGGCTCCCTGTGGCCGGGCATGGTGTGGCTGGACCCGGATCCCGACACGGACACCGCGTCGTACACCTACTCCGCGCAGATCCAGCTCACCTTCCAGCGGCTGCGTTCCATGGCAGAGGCGTATGCCCAGCCCGGCACGGGTCTGACCGGAGACGATGCCTTCGCTCGAGATGTCGTGACCGGCATCCGGCACGTGGTCACCGACGTCTACCACGCGGGCCGGGCCCGCTATGGCAACTGGTACAACTGGCAGATCGGCGGGCCCCACGCGCTGCTGGACGCGGCGACCCTCCTGTACGACCACCTGGACGCCGAACTGATCGCCACGATCACGGAAGCCGTCCGCGCGTTCGTGCCCGACAGTGCGGTGGCCTCGTACACGGGCACCTCCACCGGCGCCAACCGCGTCGACCTGTGCCGGACGATCGCGCTCAGCGGCCTGGTCGGCGAGGACGCGGACCGGCTCGCCCTCGCGTCCGGGGCGCTGTCCCCGGTCTTCCCCTACGTGACGTCCGGGGATGGCCTCTACCGTGATGGCTCCTTCGTCCAGCACACGTGGGTGCCCTACACCGGGTCGTACGGCGCGGATCTGTTCACCGGCCTCAGCCTGCTGTGCGCGCTGCTCGCCGACTCCCCGTGGGAGATCACCGATCCGGCCCGGGAGAACTACTTCGACGCCGTCGAACGGGCCTGGGCCCCCTTCATCCACAACGGCCTGTGCATGGACGCCGTCTCCGGACGCGCTGTCTCACGGGGCCTGGCGCCCGGCGATCCTGGCGGCGCCAACGACGACCATCTGCGCGGCCACTCGATCATCGCCTCGATCGTCGCCCTGGGACGCGCCGCGAGCCCCGAGCAGAACGCGCGCTGGCGCGCCCTGGCCAAGGGATGGATCCAGCGGGCGCACTTCAGCCCTCCGCACACCAACCCCATGCTCGGCATCTACAAGCTCGCCCAGCTCCAGAGCGTCGTGGACGACACCTCGGTCAAGCCCTTGCCCGAGCCGGTCGCACACCGGCTCTTCCCGGCCCAGGACCGGGCGGTACACCGCCGCCGGGGGTGGGCCGCCTGCCTGTCCATGGCCTCCGACCGAATCGCGCACTACGAGTGGGGCAACGGGGAGAACCTGCGCGGCTACCACACCGGGGCCGGCTGGCTGTCCTGGTGGGGGGACGACTTCGCCAACGAGCAGTACTCGCAGACCTTCTGGGCCACCGTGGACCCCAATCGACTGCCCGGCATCACCGCTTCCAGGAAGAAGCTCGCCGACGGCCAGGGCGGCCAGTGGGGCGCCGAACGCCCGGCGGTGGCATGGGTCGGAGGCACGACCGACGGCACGTACGCCGCGGTGGGCCAGCATCTCAAAGGGCTGGCCTCGACGCTGGAGGCACACAAATCCTGGTTCTTCCTGGACGAGGGCATCGTCTGTCTGGGCGCGGGGGTCACCGCCACGGACGGCGAGGCGGTCGACACCGTCATCGACAACCGCCGCCTCGGCCCCACCGGCACCCACGCCCTGACCGTGGACCGCCATCTCAAGCCCGGCACTCCGGGCTGGACCGAGACGCTGAGCGACCCGGGCTGGGCGCACATCACCGGCCATGGAGGCTACGTCTTTCCAGCGGGCGGCCGCATCACGGCGCTGCGGGAGGAGCGTACCGGCCGGTGGAGCGACATCAGGACCGGTTCGTCCACGGCCCCCCTCACCGACCGCTACCTCACCCTGTATGTCGACCACGGCATCGACCCGGTCGACGGCGCCTACGCCTACGTCCTGCTGCCCGGAGCCAGTGCGGCCCGCACCGCGGCCCACGCCGCGGGCGCGCGAGGACTGCTCAGAACACTCGTCAACACACCCCGGGCCCAGGGCGTCCACGTCCCCTCCCTCGGCGTCACCGCTGTCAACTTCTGGGCGGCGGGGACGGTGGGCGATCTCACCGTGAGCGGCCCCTGCGCGGTGCTGATCCGGCATCGGAACGACGGCACCGCGGTCGTCTGTGTCTCCGACCCGACCCGCACCCTCACCACGCTCACCCTGACGTGGCGGCACCGGATCACCGCAGTCGTCTCCCATCCCGCCACGGTCGAACAGGCCGAACCTGGACGGAAGCTGACCCTCACGTTCGGAGATCTCACCGCCGAGGCAGGCGCCACCCAGAAGATCACGGTGAGGACAGCATGAGGGCGACGGTACGACGTTCCACCGCCGTGGCGGCGGCGCTGGCCTGCCTCTTGGTCCCCGCCACCTCGGCGCGCGCGGAAACCGTCTGGGACGGTGACGCGGCAGGGGGCACCGGCGTTTTCGGCAGCGTGGAGTGCGCCGAGCCCGGCAGCCTGGTCACCGCCGCCAACCAGGACGGTCACGGGACCATCTTCCGGTTCACCAAGCCCGGCGGTCTCATCCGCTGCGAATCCCGGGGCCTCTCGGTGGGCGGCGCCCGGTACGCCTTCGCGCTCGGCTCCACCTACTGGCTGGGCTGGGAGTCCCAGCTGTCCACCGTCAGCGGGGACTTCGTGGTGTGGCAGTGGAAGTCGTATCCCAACGCGGCACAGAACTACCCCCTGATCATGACCGTCAAGGACGGTTCAGTGCGCCTCTTCCACGTCAGTACGGACGCCACGTGGCACCTGATCTGGTCGGCGCCCGTCTCAGCCGGGGCATGGAACCGGTTCGCTCTCGGTATCCACACCTCCGCCTCGGCCGAGTCGGGCTGGGTAGAGCTGTCCTTCAACGGGACCCGGCAGACCTTCACCAGCGGAGGCTCCCGCTACGCGGCACGCACCTGGGACAGCGCCAACGAACCCAAGTGGGGCGTCTACGACCGGGACACCCCGCAGAGCGACGTCGTGAACCGACTGGACCGGCTGCGCGTCGGCACCACCTACGCGGACGTCGGCTGACCTGCCGTGCACAACGAGAGAGACAGAGGTGACCGTCGATGACCGAACGACCGGCGGACGGCGTTTTCACCGTGACCGACAGCGGATTCTCCCTGGACGGTCGGCCGGTACGGCTGTTGTCGGGCGCCCTGCACTACTTCCGGGTGCACGAGGACCAGTGGGCGCACCGGCTGGAAATGTTGCGAGCGATGGGGCTCAACTGCGTCGAAACGTATGTGCCGTGGAACCTGCACGAGCCGTTTCCCGGACAGTACCGGGACGTGGACGCGCTGGGCAGGTTTCTGGACGCAGTACACGCGGCGGGCCTGTGGGCCGTCGTCCGGCCCGGTCCCTACATCTGCGCCGAATGGGAGAACGGCGGGCTGCCACAGTGGCTCACCGGCACCGTGGCAGGGCAGGTCCGCACCAGGAACCGGGCGTACATGGAGCCGGTGCGCCGCTGGTTCGGCCGCCTGCTGCCCCAGGTCGTGGAGCGCCAGGTCCACCACGGCGGGCCGGTGGTCATGGTGCAGGTCGAGAACGAGTACGGCAGTTACGGCTCCGACCAGGAGTACCTGCGAGAGCTGGCCACGGTCCTGCGGGACGGCGGGGTGACGGTGCCACTGTTCACCTCCGACGGGTCCGAGGACCACATGCTCACCGGCGGTTCGCTGCCCGGTGTCCTGGCCACCGTGAACTTCGGCTCGGACGCAGCCGGGGCTTTCCGCACGCTGCGCCGGCACCGGCCCACCGGGCCGCTGATGTGCATGGAGTTCTGGTGCGGCTGGTTCGCCCACTGGGGCGCCGGTGAGCCCGAGCCGCGCGAAGCCCGGGACGCGGCGGCGGTACTGCGCGAGATCCTGGAGTGCGGGGCGTCGGTGAACATCTACATGGCACACGGCGGGACGAGCTTCGGCGGCTGGGCGGGCGCCAACCGCGCGGGCGACCTGCACGACGGCGCCTTGCAGCCGACGGTGACCTCCTACGACTACGGTGCCCCCGTCGATGAACGGGGCAGGCCCACGGAGCTGTTCCGGCGCTTCCGGGAGGTGCTGGCCGACTTCGCTGACACCCCTTTGCCTCCGGTGCCGGCCGCCTGGCCGATCCTCACGGCACCGGCCACAGCCGCGCTCGATGCGTGGACGCCGCTGGACGAGGTGATGGACACGCTCGGCGGAACGGAGGGTGTCTTTGGCATGGCGCCGACTTTCGAGGAGCTCGATGTCGACCGGGGCCTGGTGCGCTACCGGGTCCGCGTTCCCGGGCCGCGGCCGCCACTGCCGCTGTCCCTGCCCGGCGTGCGGGACCTGGTCCGGCTCTCCGTCGACGGCGTCGACACCCCGGTCGGCACGGCGGTCGCCGGCCCTGCCGAGTTGGAGCTATGGGTGGAGTCCCTGGGGCGCGTCAACTACGGGCCCCGCCTGGGCGAGCCCAAGGGACTGACTGGCGGGATCCTGCACGAGCGGCAGTACGCGCACGGTGTGAGCGCACGCGGCCTGCGGCTGGACGCGTTCGACGACGGGAAGGCGGTCGCCGGGCTGCCGTCCCGCCTGCCGGAGGGGGGTGAGCCGGGCCTCTACCGGGGCAGCGTCGACGTATCGGGCCCCGGGGACGCGATGCTGGAACTCCCAGACTGGGGGAGGGGCTTCGTCTGGATCAACGGCTTCTGCCTCGGGCGGTACTGGTCTGCGGGCCCTCAGTCTGCCCTGTACGTTCCCGGCCCCGTACTGCGTCCCGGGGATAACGAGGTGTGGGTGCTGGAGACGGAGCGAACCGGTGGCACCCGGGTGCGGCTGGAATGAGCCCGTTCCCTTCCTCGGCGGCCACCACGAAGCTGACAGGATCCAATCGCTACCCGCCGCATTCGCACCGCGGCCAGAGCCTGCTCCAGCCACGCGGCATCGATCCGGCCCTGGCCGAGCTCGCTGCAGAGCCCATGGTGGCCGCGGCGGTTTTCCATCGCGAGCGCCGGGTAGCTACCAGCCGTCATCCCGGGTTGGCGGATGGCACCGCCCCGGGGCCTAGGCGTACGAGAGTGGAGTTCCTGCGAATCCTCTGCGTCCCGGCGAGAGGTATCCCCATGATGTAGCTCTGTCCGCGAGAACGGCTTCTGGTCCAACTTCTGTGGTCCGACTACTCCTTGCGACCGTTGGCCTTGGTAGTGGGTCTCACGAGATCGTCCGGAAGCTGCCGACGCCAACCGCGTTCGGCCTGATGGTTCTGAGCTGTGCGCGAGGTGCTGATCCGGCTGGAAGAGCTGCTCTTCCAGCCGGATCCGGGAGTCAGGGTGGAGTCGGTGGAGGATGAGGGCGAGGTGATCCGAGTCGGTGTCAGATGTGGTAGGGCCGGGACTCGGTGCCCAGGCTGCGGAAGCTGGTCGGAGCGGGTGCACGGCACTTACCTGCGGTTTCCCGCTGACCTTCCCGTGGCGGGAAGGCGGGTGGTGCTGCGGCTTCGTATCCGGCGCTTCATATGCGAAGACATGTCCTGCGGACGGCGGACGTTCGTCGAGCAGGTTGAGGGCCTTAATACTGCAACGGTGCTTGTTCTGAGTGCTGGGCAGTTTTCAGGGGCTGTGTCCGCGTCGTTTGTAGTGACTCAGGCGGGCCTGATACTGGCGTCGTCGGCGCCGTGTTGACCAGTGCAGGATGTGCTCGACCGGTGCCGGCCGGCGCTCGGTGAGGCGGGTGATCGGGCGTCGGGTTTCGGCGAGGCTGAGGTGGATGAGCGGGGAGGATCCGTTTCTGCTTTGTCCGCATCCAACTGTCGGGCTCTCAGGACGGTCAGGCAGGCGTGGGCGGCCATGGCCAGGGTCATGTGGCGGTGCCAGTCGGCCGGATCGTCGTCGTAGGCGGCTCGCAGTTGGGGGAGCGCTTGGACGGCGTCGTCCAGGAAGAGGCTCGCCGCGGCGACGGGATCGGCAGGCCAGTCGTTGTCCGCGACGGGCAACGTGGAGGTGCAGGGCACCAGCTCCGCACCGGCGGACTCGATCTGGTCAGCCACGAACGGGTCGTTGGCGTAGGTGACCCGGTGCCCGTGGGTCACCAGCTCACGGATGAGCGCGAGACTGGGCAGGACATGGCTGACGATGGGGATGCCGACCATCGCGACATGGACGCGGCGACGGGGCATGGGTGATCACTCGTTTCTGGCGCGGGACGGTGCGGGCGGTGGAGCGAGGATGCGGTGTCAGGGCTGATCGATCTGCGCGGCGGCCCCCTCCAGGTCGGCGACGGTCCCCGACATGATCGTCCGTACGTGCCGGGTGATGTGCTGCACGGGCCAGTCCCACCACGCCACGGCGAGGAGCCGGGCGATGTCCGCGGCGTCGTAGCGGGTGCGGATGAGCCGGGCCGGGTTGCCGCCGACGATGCCGTAGTCGGGGACGTCGCCGGTGACCACGGCTCCGGCGGCGATGATCGCGCCGTGGCCGATGCGTACACCGGGCATGACCGTGGTGCCGTGGCCGAACCACACATCGTTGCCGACGACCGTGTCGCCCCGGCCGGGCAGGTCGGTGATCAGGTCGAAGTGCTCCGCCCAGGAACCCCCCATGGTGGGGAACGGGAAGGTGGAAGGACCGTCCATGCGGTGGTTGGCGCCGTTCATGATGAACCGGGTGCCCGTTGCCAGCGCGCAGTACTTGCCGATGACAAGCCGCTCGGGACCGTAGTGGTACAGGACGTTGCGCGTCTCGAACGCGGTCGGATCGTCAGGATCGTCGTAGTAGGTGAAGTCACCGATCTCGATCAGCGGCGACTTCACCAACGGCTTGAGCAGAACCACGCGCGGGTGCTCGGGCATCGGGTGGAGCACAGTGGGGTCAGCAGGAACGGGCGGCATCGCGGAGACGGTTCCTCTCCAGTGAAATTAGAGCGACAAGTGTCGCGTTAAGATGCTGGCACAGCCCTGCCGCCTTGATCAACCGGATACTGATTGCCGATGAGAGACTCACTGGACACGACGTCGGAGCGCCGTCCGGGCGGTCGCACCGCCCGGATCCGCGCCCAGGTTCTCGATGCGGTGCGCACCGAACTCGCTGAAGGCGGTCATGAAGGACTCACGATGGAGGGTGTCGCGGCGCGGGCCGGGGTGCACCGCGCCACGGTCTACCGGCGTTGGCGCGATGTCGGCGGCCTACTCGTCGACGTCATCGACGCCGCCGGCGAGATCAACTGGCAGCCGCCGAACACCGGCTCCCTGCACGGCGATCTGGCAGCCCTCAACCAGGAGATCCAGGAGTCTCTGGTCGTACAGCCGTCGTTCGCTATCGCCCTGATGGCCGCCTCGTTCCACTCCGACCAGGCCGCGCGGGCCCAGACGCAGCTGTGGACGGACCGGTACGCCCAGTGCGAGATCCTCGTCGAGCGCGCCATCGAGCGCGGCGAACTCCCCGCACAGCACACGGATGCGCGGAGCCTGCTGATCGCTGCTACGGCGCCGCTCTACCACCAACTGGTGCTCCTGCGCGCCGATCCCGACCCGCAACTCCCGGAACGGGCCGCGGAGGCGGCAGTCCTGGCTGCTGCCGCGGGCGCCTTCTCCGCCCGCCAGGAAGAGAGCGTGTGATCGAGGAGACAGGAACGAACGCAAGCGCAATCAAGAGGGCGACAAGACCTGGATCACGGTCTCCCGTGCGGTGCGCGGCGGTGTGCGTCGAGGTGGCGGGATCCACTGCGGGGCCGGGGACCGCGGTGGCGGGCAGAGCGGTCGGGGCGGTCAGCAGGAGGGCCGGCAGAACTGGCCCGATCCAGCGGCGTCGGGACATGTCGGCTCCAGGGACGAGGCCGCTTGCGCTGTGGTGGTGCCGGTACGGCGCGGCGGATGCGCGACCGGGCCACGGCCGGCGCGACCGGTCCGTGGATCCGGGCGAGCGCCGTCCCGCCGGACGGTGTGCCGTGTCCGGCGGGACACCCCGCCGACCTGCCGGGTCAGCGGAAGTTCACGTCACTGCACAGGAAGTAGGTCTGGTCCATGTGCGACGCCTGCCAGATCGTGTAGACGACATGGCGGCCGCTGTAGCCGGACGTGCTCACGGGGATCGAGTAGTTCTGGCTGGGTCCGTACCGGCCGGTGCGTGCCACCAGCTGGAGGTCGTTCCAGGTCAGGGGCTGGGTGGTGGGGTCATGGCCCTGCCGGGTGACGTAGACCAGGAAGTAGTCGGCGCCATGGCTGGCCTGGTCGTACAGGTCGACGGTGAAGTCGGCGTCGATGTCCGTGGTCTTCCACGGGCCCACGGCGTCCAGCGCGTTGTAGCGGCCGCCCTCGGTCCGGCCGCCGCTGCACAGCTGACCGTTCGGGACCACGGCCTGGAAGTTGCCGCCGGAGCCGTTGCGGTACAGGCCGTTCCAGTTCCACATGCCGTTGGGGTCGGCCTGCCAGGCCTGCCAGCACATGGGGTCCTGCTGGGCCATGGCCGGGTTCTGGAAGTCACTGCCCCAGCGCAGCCAGCAGCCGTAGTTGCGGGAGGCCGGGTCGATGACCGAGCCGTGGGCGACAGCCGTTCCGCTCCAGGGAATGACACCGAGCAGCGCGGCGACGAAGGCGGTCAGGACGAGCGTCAGTCGGCTCCGCATGCGTGGGACATGCGCATGACAATTCATGAGTCTTTTCTCCTTGGTGGGGGAATGTTTGCTTCCTGGTGCGGGTCTCGAAGGAAGTGGGAGCGCTCCCGCGCCTCCAGGCTGCGCGCCCTCATGCGGAACGGCAAAGTTTGTTTGCGCCACTTCGATGCCCACGCGGCGCGATGGTGAGGCTCCGGGGAGGCTTGTCTGCGACGTCCCGGAGCGAACGGAGGATCGACTCCCGGAGGGGAACGGCCATGGCACGTTCCTCGGTGAAGGCGGTCGTGAGCGGACCGGGGGATCGGTTCGCCCCAGGCGCTGGGCTCGTGGGTCCGCCAGGAGCGGATAGCGGATCGACAGCGGTACTCGGCCAGGGGCGAGTGCCGTAGGAACCGGTGGGACGGCGCTGTCGCGTCCTTCTGCGGTGCGGACTTCGACGTCGAGGAGCAGGCGTACACGTCCTCGCCTTCGTCCGGCGTGATCGCCTCGGGCCGGCGCGACGCGTCGGCGGGCAGACCTGGCACCGCGAAGGACCCGTCATCCAGGACCGTCACACGGTCCGCCCGGAGCCCGCCGGGCTCCGGGCGGCGGGTGGCGCGGGGCGGTCGCTCCCGGCAGGCAGCAGGAGCCAGGCGGGCCAGACATCGCCGCGTGGCCCTTTGCCGCCTGCCGGGGAGGGGTCAGCCTTCTTCCCAGTCGACGCTGCCCACTCCGGTGCCTACGGGGGCGTTGCACGGGGCTCCGGACCAGCCGCTCTGGCCGGGGTTCAAGGTCACCCATGCGCCGGTGTTGTCGAAGGACTGGCCGCAGACCACGATGGCGCGGAAGGCGATGGCCCGGCTCGTGTCGTTCCTGCAGTCCGCCCGGCCGTAGTGCCCGTTGTCCGTGACCTGGGTGCGGCAGTTGAGTTCTTTGCCCTGTGCGGCGGCGGATGACGTGCCGGCGAAGGGCAGCATCAGTGCCGTGCCGGCCAGCGCGGCGACGGCGGCTCTACGGATCATGGTGTTCTCCTCGGGTTGTGGACCGGAGGGCGAACCTATGCGGCGGGGCGTGGCTGCGGGAGGGCGCTCAGGGGTGACGGGTGGGGCGCGTGAGATCACTGGCGGCCGGTTCGTAGGACGATATGGCGGAGAACGCACGGCGACGGACCTGGGCGCCGTAGCGCAGACTGCCGAAGCGGTGGGTTCCACCGCTCACACGATGACTTGGCTGGTACGTGCGGCTGTCAGCCAGTGCGGGAATTCCTGCAGAAGCCGGTCGTACAGCAGTGCGTCATCGACCGTGCGGGGATCGCGGCCGGCGTGGAAGAAGCCTGCGTTGTCGACGATGCGGCAGGAGGGTACGGCCAGGGTGTCGAGTCGGTGCAGGAAGGCGAACTCGTTGTCGTCGGGGTCGCCGAACCCGACGAACTGCCAGAACAGGGGCAGACGGGCGGCCTTGCACAGGTAGCGCTCGGCGGCGGTCTTGCTGGTGGGCCCGCCGTCCGTCTGGAAGATGACCAGGGCGGGGTCGGTGCTGCCGGATTCGAGGTAGTGGTCGATGACCTCGTCCATGGCCCAGTGGTAGTTCGTACGCCCCATGTGGCCGAGGTTCTCGTGCAGTTTGTCGATGCGGCCCGGGTAGTTGCCCAGGCGCAGGTCGGTGGATCCGTCGATGTCGGTGGAGAAGAACACGACGGGTACGGTGCCGTCGTCGTCGAGGTGGGCGGACAGGGACAGGACCTGTTCGCCGAAGTACTGCATGGTGCCGTCCTTGTAGTAGGACCGCATGGAGCCGGACCGGTCCAGGACCAGGTACACAGCGGCGCGCACTCCCTCGAGGCCGTGGGTGCGCAGGCTGGCGCCGGCGGTTTTGTAGAGACTGACGAGGCCCGGGGCCTGGGCCTGCACCTTGCTCAGGCTGATCGCCGGAGCGGCGTCGCGTACTTCGGTCATGGTCGCCGTTCCTGTAGCGGGTGCGGTCGCCGTAGCGGGTGCCCCGGTAGCGGTGCGAGGTCGCTGCTGCCCCTCCTGGACGGTCGGTGACAACCGGACAATCACGTTACAGAACGGCCGCTGTCCGCGAATAGCCCCACGCTGCCCTGCATGTGCGGTCCTGTCCTGACTTTCCCGCACCATCATCAAGGGACAGGCGAGCAGCCCGTACGCCGGAAGTCGCCCGGGCCGCGTGGTTTTGCCGGGTGATCTTGGAGTAGCGGTTCCTCAGCGCCGGTCGCCGGTCGCCGGTCACCAGGCCACCAGGCGGGGGCCGGGCGTCCCGTCGCACGGCGCGATCGCGTCGGTGGCGACGATGTCGTAGGTGGTGATCTGTCCGATGCTCCGCGCCGCCCGGGTGAGGTCGTCGGAGAAGTCGCCGGGTTCCACGAAGCTGTTCGCGTCCTCGGACGCGGTCACCGGTTCCGGGGCGCCGCAGCCCACCAGGGGGAGGGGCTGACCGAGGTACCAGCCGCCGACGAATACGGCATACAGAGCGGCGGTGGCGCCCGAGCGGCGCGAGGTTGTCCAGGAAGGCACGCGCCGAGTGTTCCACGACACGGGACTCGGCCCGTGGGCCGGATCGACTTCATACGCCCCCTGGAACCGTCCCGGCCTCCCGCCTTCCTCGCCGCGATCAAGGCCGCGCTCCTCAAGGCGACGCCGCATGTCTGGACGCGTGGCGCTTCACGGCGTGTAGGCGGCGGCACTGCCGTACAGCTCCCTGGTGAACGCGGAGATGTCCGCGCTGCGGTCGGCGCCGTCGAGGTTGTACGTCAGGAAGACTCCGTACCCCTCGCTCACGGTGCGGCGGGCGAGAGTGGTGACCGTGCTCTGCGATGTCCTGCCGATCTCGACGGCCGTCGGCGACAGTTTCGCCTTGGGCAGCCCGATGCCGGGGACCTGCCAGCTTCCGTAGTACGGGTTCCAGGCGTAGTCGAACTTGGACGAGATGTTGACACCGCCGTAGGACAGACGGGACGCGGACGGTCCGATGTTGTAGAGGCTGATGATCTTGTTCGGCATGTTCGCGCGGAGCGCGGTCACCAGCTGGACGAACGAACTGGCGTTGGGCTGTCCGGTGCCGTTGTTGCCGTACTCGGCGTATTCGTCGTCGAAGTCGATGCCGTCGAGGCCGTATCGGGTCACCGCGTCCGACAACTGCTTGGCGAACGCTGACGCTGTTTGCTGAGACGGGAAGTTGGCGAAGCCCGCCCCCTGGTGGTTGCCCAGCACCGACAGGACGACCTTGATGCCCTTTTGTTGCAACGGCCGTATCTGGGTGGCGGCGTTGTCGAGGACGCGCTGCACGTTCTCGTTGAAATACAGCTGTGCCGTCTTCGTTCCCGTGTTGTAGTTGATGTTGGCCGCGAAGATCACGGCGACGTCGAAGACGGGGTCGCCGCTGTTGGCGAGCGTGTACTTGCCGACGTTCAGCATGCTGTTGTTGTTGACCTCGACATACGCCACCGAGGTCGGCCCCGCCTTCGCGAGCGCCGGGGCCGCCGTGGCGTGGGTCGTGACGGTCGCGCCGAGGGCGAGAGCCGCGACGGTCGAGAGGGCGACCACGGCCGCCTGCATCCTGCTCCGTACAAGCGTGAGCATCGTTGATCGGTCTCCTGTCGCATGGTCGGCGCTCAACTTGTTCGAACGTGTCGAGCAAGCTCTCCGAGTCCCGACAGCCGTGTGCCATTTCTTCCCGCCTTCCACTCACGTCACACTGCAACTCCCCTGTTATGCAAGCCGGTTGGCGGATACGTCGTGATCCGCGTCCTGTTCGAGCGTGTCTGTGGGGAAATCCCTGGGTCCGCACGGCAGCGACGTGTGCAGGACCGAGTTCATCTGCCGTGGACCGGAGACGAAGGGGGACCGGCGGACCGCAGGACCGGATTCCGCCCGGCTGCTGAGCGGCGGACCGAACTCTGCTCGGCTCCGGCCCTCTCCACGCCGGGCCCGGGTCCGGCCCACGCCGGGTCCGGGTCCGGCACGGCAGGCGTTGTGGGCGATCCGGTACAGGACGACCGGTTGCGGACCGCGGTGCCGCAGCGTCCGGGCGCCTGCCCCGCCGCAGGGGCGACTTCGAACGTCCGGCTGGGCTGCCGGGGCGTGAGAGTGCCCGCGTCGTCGAAGGCTTCCTTTTCGTCCCGCAGGAGCCGGACAAGGGGATACGGTCTGTGCGGGCCGAAAAGCGGGGCAGACGTGCACGGAACGCGCCTGGCCGGTTACGTCGTCGCAGTCGGCCCATCGGCATCTCGTCCTGTCCGGTGGGATGAGTGCGGGCGATCAGACAGGGGACGCATCATGGGCGCGCATCGACCGGACACGGACGGGGTGACCGGCTCCTGGTCCTCCCCGAGCGACGACGACCGGCTCCGGACGCCGGGGCTGGCCGGGGCCCTGGCCGCGGCGGAGGCCGCGCCACCGGTGGAATCGCTCGACGTGGTCGCCCACATGCTCAGGCAGCGCCTCGACGCGAGCGGGGTGTCCTTCCTCATCATGGACTTCACCGGTACCTCGGTGGTGCGGCTGGGCGTCGCCGGGGAGGTGGAGACCGACGAACCGGCCCGGCGCATCCATCTGGCCGACACCTTGTACGACGAGGTGATCCGGACCCAGCAGCCGGCCGTGGAGACCACGGACGGATCAAGGACGGTGCGGGTCATCGCTCCGGTCACCAACCGGGGAGACGCGATCGGTCTGCTGGAACTCTTCCTGTCCACCGTGCCCGACGCGAGCGCGATGCGGGAGATCGGCGAGACCGCGCATGCGCTGGCCTACATCGTCATCGCGAACCGGTCGTACACCGACGTGTACCAGTGGGGCCGGCGCACCAGACCGCTGAGTCTGGCCGCGGAGATCCAGCACCGGCTGCTGCCCGCGTCCCTCGCCTGCGAAGCCGCACAGTTCACGGTCGCCGGAGCACTGGAGCCCGCCGACCATGTCGGGGGCGACACCTTTGACTACGTGATCGACCGCGACGCCGTACAACTGTCCGTCACCGACGCGATGGGCCACGACGTCGACGCCGCGCTGCTGGCCACCCTCGCCGTGGGCGCGCTGCGCGGAGCCAGGCGAGCAGGCGCCGATCTGGCCGAACAGGCCCGCCAGGCGCATCAGACGATGCTCGATCACGGCAGGCAGGGATACGTCACCGGACAGCTCCTGCGGATCAGTCTGCTCGACGGTGGTGCGGAGTTCATCAACGCGGGCCACCCCTGGCCGCTGCGGTTGCGCGAGGGGAAGGTCCAGCAGCTCAGGATCAAGGTCGACATGCCGTTCGGCTTCCGCTTCCCGCACACCTACCGGGTCCAGCAACTGGACCTGAGGGCCGGTGACCGGTTGTTCATGTTCACCGACGGCATGCTTGAGCACAGCGCCGGCGACGTGGACCTGGAGGGCCTGATCATGCGCACCGGTAACCTGCATCCGCGTGAAGCCGCCCGCACCGTGATCGCGAAGGTCGTCGCCGCGCACGACGGTCACCTCCAGGACGACGCAACCATCATGTGCCTGGACTGGCACGGGGTCAGGACCTCCCGACGGCATGCCGACACCGGGGCGGACCTCACCGACGCCTCGCCCTCACCGACACCGGCGCCCTGACGGCCGCGGATCCCGTACCGGGCCTGCCGACGACTTCTGTCGGGGTCTCCTACGCGTCAGCCCCTTCTCAGCCCTTCATCGCGCCCTGCAGCAGCCCCGCCAGGAAGCTGCGCTGGAAGACGACGAAGAGGATCAGGATCGGCAGCATCACGATGATCGTCCCCGCCGCCAGCGTCGGGATGTCCGTGCTGTTCTGACCCACGAAGAAACCGAGGCCCGCGGGCGCGGTGTGCTTGGTGGTGTCCTGGATGAGGACCAGCACCAGCAGGAACTGGTTCCACGACCACATGAAGACGAGCAGGCCCAGCGTCATCAGGGACGGGCGCGCCAGCGGGAGCAGGATCCGCACCAGGATCGTGGCCGACGAGGCCCCGTCGATCCGGGCCGCCTCCACCAGTGACGCGGGCGTCGACCGGAAATGCGTACGCATCCAGAACACGCTGAACGGCATGAACAGCGCGATCTCCACCAGGATCACGCCCAGGTACGAGTTGGTCAGACCGACGTTGCGCAGGTCGAAGTAGAGGGGCACCACGATCAGCTCCACCGGGATGGTGAGGCCGGCGACGAAGAACGCCGCCACCGCGCCGCCGCCGGGAAGCCTCATGGTGCCCAGCGCGTACCCCGCGAGCGCGGCGAGGACCAGACAGGCGGGGACCACCCCCACCGCGATGACGAGGCTGTGCCGGATCAGGTCGGAGAAGCCCGCCACCGACCACGCCGTCTCGTAGTTGTCCCAACTCCACCGCTCCGGCCAGGTCAGCCCGACCACCGGGGTGCCCGCCGGCTGGAGCGAGGCGAGGAAGACACTGAGGAACGGGATGACGACGGCGATCGCCATGACGGTCAGCAGTGCGTAACCGGACCAGCGTTCCGAGCGCGCGACGGTGTTCATGACTCCGACCTCGACAGACGGTTGATGAGATACACGATCGCGAGTATCAGGCAGCCCAGGACGACGGCCAGGGCCGCGGCGAGCCCCACCTTCCCCTCGGAGAACGCGAGCCGGTACACGAGCAGACCGGGGACCGTCGTCTGCTCGCCCGGGCCGCCGTTCGTCGTCACGTACACGATGTCGAAGCTGGCCAGCGCGGCGACCGTCGTGACGGTCATGGCGACGGCGAGTTCCCCGCGCAGGTGCGGCAGCGTCACCGCGACGAACTCCCGGACGGGGCCCGCGCCGTCGATCCGCGCCGCCTCGTACAGACTCGGGTCCACCTTCTGCACGCCGCTGAGGAAGAGCATCATGCACAGGCCGCTCAGCACCCAGGTGCCGACGAGCCCCACGGCGACCAGCGCGGCGTCGAAGTCGCCCAGCCACGCACGGGTCGCACCGTCCAGCCCCACCAGGCGCAGCGCCTGGTTGACCACCCCGTCGTCCCCGTACAGCCAGCGCCAGGTCACACCGACCGCGACGAGCGGCACGACCTGCGGCAGCATGAACAGGAAGCGGTACGCGCCCATG
Organism: Streptomyces sp. V3I8; assembly: GCF_030817535.1. NCBI lineage: Bacteria > Bacillati > Actinomycetota > Actinomycetes > Kitasatosporales > Streptomycetaceae > Streptomyces > Streptomyces sp. V3I8. The sequence goes on from NZ_JAUSZL010000002.1 coordinate 8,260,769, forward strand.
CCGGGCCGCCGGTAACGGGCCAGCAGGCCGGTCGACAGCAGACCCAGCACGATCGGCACGAAGGAGAAGAACACCACCAGTACCAGGGCGTTGAACACCGAGCGGCGCAGCACCGGGTCCTGGAAGATCTCCGCGTAGTTGCCGAGCCCCACCCAGTCGCCCAGCGTGACCCCGTCCCACTCGAACAGCGAGAGGTACGCCGTGTGCAGGGCGGGCAGCACCGCGAACGTGAGGTACACGGCGAAGGCGGGCAGGACGTACACGTACCCGCGCCACCGGCTGCGCCCGCGGACCCGCCGGTCCCGGACCGGCGGCCTGTTCCCCATGACCGGCGGCCTACTCGCCATGATGGTCCTCCCACTCGTCCTGCAGTGAGTCGAGGTAGTCCGCGGGCGTGACACGGTCCGCGATGAGCTTCTGGACGCCGGAGCGCAGCCGGTCGAGCATCGCGGGCGCGGCGAAGTCGGGGAAGGTGGTGATCCCGTCGTCGGCGACGGCCCGCCGGTGGCCCTCCGCGATGTCCGCGAGCACGCCCGTCGGCTTCTTCACGGCGTCGGGATTGGGCGGCAGGAAACCGTTGTCACTGATGATCTGGCCCGCCTCGGGGGAGGTCAGGAAATCGAGGAACACGCCTGCCGCCGCCGCGTGTTCGGTCCGCGAGGACACGGCGTACGAGACACTGAACCCCGAGGCGACCGTGGGGGAGCCCGCCTCCTCACCGGGCATCGGGAAGAAGCCGACGTCGTCCCCCATGACGGTGGCCAGCTGCCCGGCCGCCCAGTTGCCGTTGACGAGGAAGACACTGTCGCCCTTGGCGAACCGGGCGGTCGAGTCGACCTGCGCGGTGCCGTTCGCGGACGCGTCGTAGTAGCCCTTGCGGCCCCACTCGATCATCAGTTCACTGGCCTTGAGCGCCGCCGGATTCTCCATCGTGGCGCCCTTCCTGCCGTTCACCCAGTCCCAGTACTCGTCCGTGGGCATCAGCTGGTTGAGCAGGGCCGCCCACAGGTGCAGGCCGCCGGAGTCGAGCGCGCCCACGCCCAGCGGGGTCAGCCCCGCGTCCTTCGCCGCGGCCAGCTGCTCCTCGAACTCCGCCAGCGTCTTCGGCGGGGCCTCGATGCCGGCCCGCCGGGCGAGGTCCTTGTTGTAGTAGAGGCCCGTCATCGACAGACCGGCCGGCACCCCGAACAGGGCCCGTCCACCGGTGGCCTCGCTGGTCCGGCCCGCGGTGAGCTGGTCGAGACTGACCGGGGGGACGGCCTCGTCCCAGCCGTACGCCTCCCGGTAGGGCGCCAGGTCGAGGATGTGCCCGTCCGCCGCGAGGTCGGTCATGCCGACCGCGTACTGCGCGATGTCGGGGGCGGTGTCGGAGGTCATGGTCAGTCTGAGGTTCTGGACGTAGTCCGAGAACGACTTGTACTGCGGCTCGACGGCGATGTCGGGATGGTCCTCCTCGAACGCGGCGATCAGCGCGTCGACCATCAAGGGGGCGTCCGCGAACTGCAGCCGCAGGGTCACGTCCCCGTCCGGCACGGCCGTCGAGGACGGCACACTGGTGGGGCCCGGCACCGCCGTCGCGCTGCCCGGGGTGAGCGCCTCGCACGCGGTGAGCGGGAGCACGAGGGCGACGGCGCAGACCGTCGCGGCGATGCGACGGCGTACCCGGCACGTGCTGTCCATCATCGGCCTCCTTGCGTGGTCTCGTCGGTCGGATCGCTGCGTCAGCCCCTCGGACAACGATCCTGGAACCGTTCCAGCAACGTCCTGTTGCGGTCTTCGGCGTCCGCGTCGGTGTTCTGGCTGACGATCAGCGGCGGCGCCTGTCCGTGGTGCTCGGCCAGCAGCTGGGCCGCCCGGCAGGTCAGCGCGTTGACCAGGGCCGCCCCCAGCACCGTGGAGAGGGCTCCGACGGCCAGGCCGCCCAGCGGCACCACCGTGTCGCCGGGGCTGCCGTGGGTGTCGATGACGATGTCGGCGACGTCGAGCAGGCGCTGCCCGCCGGTGTGCCGGGACACGGCGGCCAGCGAGTGGGCCCGGCTGGTGACGGCGACGACGGTCGCACCCGACTCCCGTGCCCCCAGGGCGAATTCGACGGGTACGGCGTTGATCCCGGAGTTGGAGATCACCACCACCACCTCACCCGCCCTGATGTCCGCCGTGCGCAGGATCGCCGCGGCGTAGCCGCTGACGCGCTCGGCCGCGCCGGCGCGGCGCGGCGCGACGGGGGAGAGCGCCGGGTCGGCGATGACGTTCACCGGTGCGAGCCCTCCGGCGCGCTGCAGCGGTTCGACGGCGACGAGCTGGGAGTGGCCGCTGCCGAAGTAGTGGACGACGCCCCCGGCGGTGACACTGTCCGCGACCGCCCGAGCGGCCCGCTCGATCGCGGGCCGCTCGGCGCCGGCCAGCGTGGTGAGGGTCTCCTGGAGTGCGGCGAAATAGGCGAGATCCGCGTTCATCGTGTCGAGGCCACCCGGGTGTCGAACGGAGCCGCTGGATGGCTGTGGACCGTACCAGTGGGGTACGGGGATGCCCAGCCCCGCGGACAACAAAGCCTTGGTTCCGTCGACTTGCTTGACCGCTCCGCGTGGCGGGTCTAGCTTCTTGGGTCCCGTGGTACGTACCACAGTCGACAGGGGTGGTCCGGACGATGTCACCTTTCGGGGAACCGGACGCGCAGGGTGTGGCCGCGCGGCAGCTGCTCGGGCGCCTCCTGGGGGACCGGGCCGCGGAGTTCACCGTCGACGTGGTCCCCGCGGGCGGCGGACCCGACGGATACGAGCCTGGCAGGTACGAGCCCGGCAGGTACGAGCCCGACTGGTACGAGATCGACGCCGGACCGGGCGGTGTGACCCTACGCGGATCCAGCGGTGTCGCGGTCGCCTCGGCGCTGCGCCGGTACCTGCGGACCGCCTGCGGGACGCAGATCACCTGGGACGCCCCCGTCCCCCGGCTCCCGGACCGGCTGCCGCGCACCGGCACGGCTGCCCGGACGACCTCCCCGTACCGGCACCGCTACCACTTCAACGTCTGCACCTTCGGCTACACCACGGCCTTCTGGGACTGGGCGCGCTGGCAGCGCCACATCGACTGGATGGCCCTGCACGGGGTGACCACACCGCTGGCCATGACCGGTCTGGAGGCGGCCTGGCAACGGGCCCTCCTGGCCGTCGGCCTCGACGACGGGACCGCCCGGCGCTTCCTCGGCGGGCCGGCCTACCTGCCGTGGAACTGGCTCGCCTCGCTCGACGGCTGGGCCGGCCCCCTGCCCCAGAGCTGGATCGACGCGCACACCGGCCTCGGCCGCCGCATCCTGGAACGGGAACGGGAACTGGGCATGCGACCCGTCCTCCAGGGCTTCTCCGGACACGTGCCGCGCGAGCTGATCGAGGCCCGGGGCGCCCGGTCGACGACCCTGCCCTGGTGGGACTTCGAGGTCGGGATGCTGGACCCGCGCGACCCGCTCTTCGAGGAGTTCGGCACCATCCTGCTGACCGAGCAGACCCGGCTGTTCGGCACCGACCACCTCTACGCCGCCGACCCGTTCATCGAGACGACGCCCCCGGTGACCGACCCCGCCGAACTCGCCCGGGTCGCGCGGGCCGTGCACGGGACCATGACCGCGGTGGACGACCGGGCCACCTGGGTGCTCCAGGCCTGGCCCTTCTCCTATCGCTCCCGCTACTGGACCCCGCCGCGCACCCAAGCCTTCCTCGACGCCGTCCCGGACGACGGCATGCTGGTCCTGGACCTGTGGGCCGAGCACCGGCCGGTCTGGCGGCGCACCGAGGGCTACCGGGGCAAGCCCTGGGTGTGGTGCATGCTGCACAGCCTCGGCGGACGGCCCGGTCTCTACGGAAAACTGGACGAGATCGCGACCGGCGCCGCCCGCGCGGGCGCCGACGCACACGGCGGATCGCTGGCCGGGACCGGCACCGGCATGGAGGCCTTCGGCGGCGACCCCGTGCTGTACGAACTGCTCGCGGACGTCGCCTGGCAGGGGGCCGTCGACGACGTGCACGCCTGGCTGGAGACCTGGACCCGCGCCCGGTACGGCCGTACGACCCCCGGGCTGCTGCGCGCCTGGGAACTGCTGCACGACAGCGTGTACGCCTCGGACGGACCCGGACCGCCCGGCTCGGTCGTCATCGGCCGCCCCACGCTGGAGGGCGACCTGCGGCACGAGCTGCCGGTGCACCTGGCCGACCCGCCGTCCCCCGACCCGCCGCCCGGTCTGGCCGAGGCGTGGGTGCTCCTCGCCGGCGAGGCGGCGAAGGAGGACAGCGCCGGCCCGCTCGGCCGCGACCTGTGCGACGTCACCGCCCAGGTGCTCACCCACGCGGCGTGCGCACGGCAGTGGCGGGCGGCGGACGCGGCCCTGGCCCGGGACGCCGGCCGCTTCCACCGGGCCGCGGCCGAACTGCTCGACACCGTCGCTGACCTGGACGACCTCCTCGCCACCCGCCCCGAGTACCGGCTGGACACCTGGCTGGCCGACGCCCGCGCCTGGGCCACCACCGAGGCCGAGGCCGACCTGTACGAGGGCAACGCACGGCGCCTGCTCACCCTCTGGGGCCACACCCGCGGCAGACTGCACGACTACTCCGGCCGCCACTGGGCCGGTCTGGTCCGCACGTTCCACCTGCCGCGCTGGCGGAGCTGGTACGAGCACATCGCCCGGGCGCTGGAGACCGGATCCCCTTACCGGCCCGAGGAGTTCGAGGCGTCGCTGCTCGCCCAGGAGGAACGGTGGGTCGCCGCCCGGAGCGCGACGACGGCACCGGGACCGGACACCGCCGCGTCGACCCTTGACGTGGTGCGTACTCTGATGCCCCGCTACCGCGTTCTACGGCGGTAGCGGACAGGCGCGAACCGCGGAGTGAATGTGACGGTCGAGGACAGGCGCTCGGACGACGGCCCGACGACGGACTCCTACAAGCACGAGGCGCTGCGGCGACGGCTCCAGGCCGACATCGCCGGGATGCGCCCCGACGAGGCGCTGCCCACCGAGCGGCAGCTCGCCGAGCGGTACGACGTCAGCAGGGCGACCGCCCGGCGCGCGCTCCAGGCGCTCCGCGAGGACGGTCTCGTCCGCAGCGTGCGGGGCGTCGGTACGTTCGTCTCGCACCCCAGGATCACCAAGACGTCGACCCTCACCTCGTTCTCCGAGGACCTGCGCTCGCGCGGCTACCGGCCCAGCGCCGAACTCCTGTCCACGGAACTCGTCGAGGCGGACCTGCACCACTCCACGGCGCTGGGCGTCGACCCCGGCACCACCCTGCACCGCATCGAACGGCTGCGCCTCGGCGACGGCTTCCCCATCTGCGTCGAGACGGTCTACCTCTCCGCCGAGCGGTTCCCGGACCTGGACGAATCCCTCCTGAAGGGCTCGCTCTCCGAAGCCCTGCAGCTCACCCAGGGCGTCCGGGTGGTGCGCGCCACCCAGCAGATCCGCGCGGTGAACGTGACCGGCCGCCAGGCGCACCTGCTCGGCGTCAAGGAGGGCTCCGCCGCCCTGCTGGTCCGCCGCACCGCGTACGACGGGACGGGCCACGTCGTGGAGTACGGGGAGTCGCTGTGCCGGGGCGACCTGTACGAGTTCTCGCTGGTGGTGACGGTCTAGGGCGTTTCTTCCGGATCAGCCCGGGCCCGCTCTGCTGTCGGCGAATCTGCTGCGGGCCGAGATTCCTTCCGCGCCGCCGCCGGCGGGCCGAGGGTGGGGACACCGCGGCGCACCCGGCCGCGTCACCACCAGGAGGACCGATGGCACTCATCAGCACCCGGCTCGACTCCGGACCCGGCTCCGGCCGGGCCCCGGCCCACGCGCCACGGGCCGAGGAGGGGGACACCCCGCCCTCCCGCTTCGACGACCACCTCGCCGCCCAGCTCCTCAACCAGCGCATCGTCTTCCTCGGCACCCAGGTCGACGAGGTCTCCGCGAACCGGATCTGCGCGCAGCTGCTCCTGCTCTCGGCGGAGGACCCGCGCACCGACATCGGCCTCTACATCAACAGCCCCGGCGGATCCGTCCACGCGGGCCTCGCCATCTACGACACCATGCGGCTCATCCCCAACGACGTGGCGACCCTGGCCATGGGGTTCGCCGCCAGCATGGGGCAGTTCCTGCTCACCGTCGGCACCCCGGGCAAGCGTTACTCGCTGCCGAACGCGCGCATCATGATGCACCAGCCGTCGGCCGGCATCGGCGGGACGACCGCCGACATCGCCATCCAGGCCGAGAACCTGCAGTTCACCAAGGAGACCATCGAGCGCATCACCGCCGAGCACACCGGCCGGAGCGCGGAGACGATCTCCCGCGACGGCGACCGCGACCGCTGGTTCACGGCCGAACAGGCACGGGAGTACGGCATGGTCGACCGGGTCGTCGAAGCCCTCGACGACGTACGCCCGGCGGCCTCGAAGCGACGGATGGGACTCTGACATGGGCCAGTACACGATCCCGAACGTCGTCGAGCGCACCCCGCAGGGCGAGCGCACCTACGACGTCTACAGCCGGCTGCTGTCCGAGCGGATCATCTTTCTCGGCACCGAGATCGACGACGGGGTGGCCAACGTCGTCATCGCCCAGCTGCTCCATCTCGAGTCGGCGGCCCCCGAGCAGGAGATCGCGATCTACCTCAACTCGCCCGGCGGCTCGTTCACCTCGCTCATGGCGATCTACGACACGATGAGCTACGTCGGCGCGCCCATCTCGACGTTCTGCGTCGGACAGGCCTCCTCCACCGCGGCGGTGCTCCTGGCGGGGGGAGACCCGGGACGGCGCTTCATCCTGGAACACGCGCGGGTGCTGCTCGGCCAGCCCGCGAGCGGCGGGGCGCAGGGCACCGTCTCCGACCTGAGCCTGCAGGCCAAGGAGATGCTGCGGATCCGCTCGCAGGTCGAGGAGGTGCTGTCCCTGCACACCCACCACCCCGTCGAGACCCTGCGCGCCGACATGGACCGCGACAAGGTCTTCACCGCACAGGAGGCGGTGGCGTACGGACTCGCCGACGAGGTGCTGGGCCGGCGCCTGGCGGCCGCCGCCTGAGGGCATCTCTCTCAGGCGGCGCGGTCGCCGGCGCGGGTCAGGCGGCGAGCAGGACGGAGCCCGACCGGAGGCTCGCCTCCGTGCGGTGCGGCGCGGTACGGGACCGCAGCGGGCGCGGCTGCGCCGGGCGCACGAGGCGGCGGTGCGTCAGGGCCAGCAGGTCGGCGAGGCCGAGACCGAGCGCGTGGGCGGCGGCCGCGAGGACCTCGGACGAGGCCTCCTTGCGGCCGCGCTCCAGCTCGGAAAGGTACGGCATCGAGATGCGCGCCGCGTCGGCCACGTCCTTCAGCGTCCGTTCCTGAGCCAGCCGCTCACGCCGCAGGACGTCCCCCACGACGTCCCGCCACAGCGGTTCCCGAGGCGCCGCCGGCGGCTCCTCGACCGCTTTCGGCGGCTCGGCCGGTCGCGCCGGAACGGGTCGCAGGGGAATGACGCGGGCTCGGTCGGACGCGTGGCTGCTCACCCCTCCACCCTAGGAAGCGCGACCGGTTTCAGGGAGCCCACCGCGTTCAGCCCTCGGCGAATCCCCCTAGTGCAGGTGCGGTTCGTCCCGGTGCACCGGACCGTGTGCCGCCTCGCAGTGGGCGTCGTCGCCGCGGCCGGCGCCGGTGCGGACCTCCAGGACGGCCGCCGGGGCGTGGTCGACCTGGAGGGTGGTGTGGCCGATCTCGTAGTCGCACTGCAGGATCTTCTCCAGGTCCCGGCGGACCGTGTGGCAGTCCGCCACGGGCTCGACCAGGACGTGCGCGGACAGCGCGGGCTGTCCCGACGTGATCGTCCACACGTGCAGGTCGTGCACCTCGGAGACGGAGGTGTGCGCGGCCAGCCGGTCCCCGATCGTGTCCGGGTCCAGATGCGCGGGCGCCGCCTCGAGGAAGATCCGCCCCGACTCCCGTACGAGCCCGTAGCCGGCCTTGACCATGAGGGCCACCACGACCAGCGTGGCGATCGCGTCGGCCCGTGCGAAGCCGGTCAGCAGCACCACGAGACCCGCGACCGCGGTGCCCACGAACGCGAACAGGTCGTTGAGGATGTGCTGGTAGGCCCCTTCGACGTTGAGGGAGGTGCGGTTGGCCTTCGAGATGCACCAGGCCGCCGCCACGTTCACCGCGATGCCCGCCAGGGCCGTGCAGAACATCAGCCCGCCCGCCACCTCGGGCGGCTCGAACAGCCGCCGCACCGCCTCGTACGCCAGCCAGGCGCCGAGCAGCAGCAGGGTCAGGCCGTTCGCCTGGGCGGAGAGGATCTCGGCCCGCTTCAGGCCGTACGTGAAACCGCCGCGGGCCGGCCGCTCGGCCAGCCGCATCGCGATCAGCGCCAGCACGATGGACACCGCGTCGGTGAGCATGTGGGCGGCGTCGGAGATCAGGGCGAGCGACCGGGCGACGACGCCGATGACGACCTCGACCGCCATGAACGAGGCGATCAGTGTCAGCGCGATCGCGAGCCAGCGGCGGTCCGCGTCCGCGGTGACACCGTGCGAGTGCCCCGTGTGCCCGCCCGCCCCGTGCTCGTGGCCGTGGTGTGCGCTGGTCATGAGTGTCCCCCTCGCTCCGGTGTCCGACGGGTGCCCGACATCCGCAGTGAAGCGCACCTGGCGGAGATCGGCAAAGGCTGCACCGGTGACCGTTGTCATCATCGTTAATCCGCGCCTGACCTGCGGCGACGGCGGACGGGGGAGAGGTTCGGGGTCAGGCTCCGAAGAGCTGTGTCCAGTACGTGCCCGCCGAACCGCCGCCCGCGAAGCCGACGCCCAGGTGGGTGAAGGCGGGTTTGAGGATGTTGGCGCGGTGGCCGGGGCTGTCCATCCAGCCGCGCACGACCTCGGCGGGGGAGCGCTGGCCGCAGGCGATGTTCTCGCCGACGGTGCGGCGGGTGCTGCCCGCGGCGGCGGCCCGGTGCCAGGGCTCGCTGCCGTCGGGGGAGGTGTGGGAGTAGAAGGCACGGGCCACCATGTCCGTGCTGTGCGCCTGCGCCGCCCCGGCCAGCAGGGGGTCGCCGGCCAGGGGCGGCAGTCCGGCCGCGGCCCGCTCGGCGTTGGTGAGCGCGAGGACCTCGGCGGCGGTCCGCGCCAGCCCGGCGGGGGTCAGGGGCCCGGCCCACACGGCCGTCCAGTACGGCGTCCCGGACCGGCCGTCGGTCACACACGCCACACCGGCCTCGGTGAACGCCGGGTCCCGGACCGTACGCCGGGACCGGTCGCCCGAGAGGCAGTACTCCACGAACTCCGCCGCGTCGCGCGGCCCCGAGACGAGGTGCTCGCCGATCGGGAGATAGGCGTAGCCCCCGGCGGTGACGCGCTGGTACAGGGAGATCCCGTCCGCGCCTTCGGAGCCGAGGCGTCCGCGCTCCGCCATCCCCCCGCAGTGCGCCCGCGCGGCGGCGGTCAGCCGCGCGTCGAGGACGACGGGCGGGGACCCGGCGCCGGCGCGGGCGGAGTTCACGAGCCGCAGAAACCCGCCGGCGACGGGATCGGCGCCGTCCGCTCCCGCGGCTGCGGAACCGGCGGTGTCCTCGGCCACCTCGACGCCGAAGTCCCGGGCGATCCCCGCCAGCCCGTCGGCGTAGCCCTGGCCCAGCGCGCGCAGCTTCCAGACGGGGCCGCGGCGGTAGATCTCCGCGAGCAGCAGCACGGTCTCGTGCTGCGGGCGCGGCGGCGTGAAGCGGGCCAGGGGGCGGCCGTCCGGGCCGGTGACCAGCAGGGCCGGCGCGGGGAGCCGGCCCAGCGGAATGCCGGGCTCGGCCGGGCTGACGACGACGGTGACGCGGCTCGCCCCGGCCCGCAGCGCGGCCGGATCGACCGTGAGGGCCTCCCCGCCCAGGCGCGCACCGGGCGCGGCCGGCTGGTTGTAGAACACGAAGTCGCCGTCGTCGCGCACCCGGCCGCCGTCGTCCGTCACGAGCGCCGACACGTCGAACGGGCCGGGCACCCGGAGGGTCAGGACACCACCGGGCAGCGCCAGGTTGCCACCGGGAACCAACTCGCTCATCGTGCCGCCCGTCGCCGTGCCGGATCACCCTGCGCCCCCCGGGGATGCCGACCGGACAACGCCCCAGGGGTGTGCGCGGGTTCCGGGCGCCCGGCGCCGGTCAGTCGCGGGCGACCTGGGGCGCGATGTCCTCGTACCGCTCCACGGGTGCCCCGGCGCGGGCGGAGGCGGCCGCCGGGGCCGTCGCCGGCTTGCCGCAGAACGCCGACTCCAGCGTGCGGGCCATGGTGTTCAGCACGGTCCCGTTGTTCGACGTGTTGGCGAGCGCCGTGACACTGCGCCTGCCGTCCTTCGACGTGAACGCGTACGTGTAGTAGCCCTGCACGGTGCCCGTGTGGCCGTACACCGACACCCCGCACGACAGGTCACGCCGGCGCAGGCCGAGCCCGTACCCCTGCGTGCTGTTGACGGGTGTCCACTGCTGCATCTGCGCGAGCTGCGCGGCCGACGTCAGCTTCCCGCGCAGCAGGGCCGAGAAGAAGGTGTCCAGGTCGCGGGTGCTGGAGATGACCGCGCCCGCGCTCTGCGCCCACGAGACGGTCTGCTCGGTCGAGTCGACGAGCGTCCCGTCGGCCACGTCGGGCGGGAGGTAGCCGTTGGCGTGCCGCCCGGCGATCGTCGTCCTCGGGTGCACGTAGGAGGTGTCGCGCAGGCCGAGCGGCTTGATGATGCGGCTCTTGTACGCGGACTGCACGGACGTGCCCGTCAGCTTCTCGATGAGCATGCCCGCGACGACGAAGTTGGTGTTGGAGTACGCGTAGGCGGCGCCCGGCGCGTTGCCGAGGGGCTGCTTCAGGGACAGGTCCACCAGTTCCTGGTAGCTGAACACCTTGTTGCGCACGGCCTCGAAGCCCGGGACCGTGTCGGCGAACATGTCGTTGGTGTAGTCGTACAGCCCGCTGCGGTGGCTCAGCACATGGCGCACCGTGATGCGGTCGTCGGGCAGCAGCCCCGGCAGGTACGTGTTGACCGGGGTGTCCAGGTCGAGCGCGCCCTCGTCGACCAGCTGCAGCAGGACCACCGCGGAGAAGCTCTTCGTGACACTGCCGACCCGGAAGCGGTCGGCGTTGGCGATGGCCCGTCCGGTGACCCTGTCCGCGACCCCCTCGGCCACCTCGCGGACCGTGCCGTCGTCGTCGACGCGCGCGATGGCGCCGGGCGCCCCCTGCGTCAGCGCGGTGCGCAGCACCTCGCGCAGCCCCGCCATGTCGGGCGCCGCGAGCTCCCCGGCCGTCCGTCCCGAACTCCCCTGTGCCGACCGGCCGTCCACGTCGGCCGGCGCCGCGGTCGCCGCCTGGGCGGGAACGGCCAGGACGCAGAGCAGGACCGCTCCCAGTGCCGCCGTACCCCTGACCGTCATTCCTGAGACCATCTGTGTCGTTCTCCAAGTCGTCGAACCGTCGGATCGTCGTCCGCCGGGCGGATCCGGATGCGTGCCGCGCCGCGGGTCGCGACGTCGGCACCCTCTTGTACGCGTCCGATCCGCCTGTCGGTTGCATCGGCGGAGGTGAATTCCCGGGTGTCGTGGTGACGGCCGTGCCGGCGGGCCGAACGGCGGGACCTCGGACGACTCGCCCGGGGGCGGCGTCCCGCGCGGCCCCGGGCGGGTGCCAGACTGACCCCATGGACGAGCGAGAATTCAGCAGGTCAGGACAGCACGCATCGGTCGTCGGACTCGGCACCTGGCAACTGGGTGCCGACTGGGGCGACGTGGACGACAAGGACGCCCTGGCGGTCCTGGAGGCCGCCGCGGAGTCGGGGGTGACCTTCTTCGACACCGCCGACGTGTACGGGGACGGGCGCAGCGAGGAGACCATCGCGACGTTCCTGCGCAGCCGGCCCGACCTGCACGTGCTGGTCGCGACGAAGATGGGCCGCCGGGCGGACCAGGTCCCGGAGAACTACGTCCTGGACAACTTCCGTGCCTGGAACGACCGTTCGCGCCGCAACCTCGGTGTCGACCGGCTCGACCTGGTGCAGCTGCACTGCCCGCCGACCCCGGTGTACTCGTCGGACGAGGTGTTCGACGCGCTCGACACGCTGGTCGAGGAGGAGCGGATCGCCGCGTACGGGGTGAGCGTGGAGACGGCCGACGAGGCGCTGACCGCGATCGCCCGGCCCGGGGTGGCGAGTGTGCAGATCATCCTCAACCCGTTCCGGATGAAGCCGCTGCAGCGGGTGCTGCCCGCGGCGCGGGAGGCCGGGGTCGGCATCATCGCCCGCGTTCCGCTGGCTTCCGGGCTGCTGTCGGGCAAGTACACGAAGGACACGGTGTTCGCGCAGAACGACCACCGGACGTTCAACCGGCACGGTGAGGCGTTCGACCAGGGGGAGACCTTCTCCGGCGTCGACTACGCCACCGGGGTGGAGGCGGCGGCCGAGTTCTCCGCGCTCGCTCCGGAAGGGGTGAGCCCGGCGCAGCTCGCGCTGGCGTGGATCGTCCAGCAGCCGGGCGTGACCACGGTCATCCCGGGCGCCCGCTCCCCGGAGCAGGCCCGCGCCAACGCGGCGGCCGGCAAGCTCCCTCCCCTGTCGCCGGACACCCTGGCGGCGATCACGGACCTGTACGACCGCCGCATCAGGACCCAGGTCGAATCCCGCTGGTAGCCGCCCCCGCCCCGGCAGGGGCGCGGGGAACCGCGCGGCCGGCCCCGGGCGGACCGCAGCCGGGTAACCGACCCCGGCACCCGGCGCCGACGGCCGGAGCCGGGACCGGGACCGGTCAGACCGCCCGGTCCCGCGCCCGCCGCGCGGCCTCCCGCACCGAACCCCGGTGCACGGGCCCGTGTCCGGGCAGCAGGACGTCGCCCGCCAGCGCCTCGAACGCGTCCAGCGAGGCCAGTGTCCGGCTCCGGTCGCGGTGGAACATGCCGGGCAGCAGCTGCGGCCCCGTCACGCGCGAGGTCGGGTGCCCGCTGACCAGCCCGTCGCCCGAGATGACCACCCCCGCCTCGGGCAGGTGGAAGGCGCAGTGTCCGTCCGTGTGCCCGGGGGTGTGCACGGGGACGGGACGGCCGGGCAGGTCGAGCGGCCCCTCGCCGGGGAACGCGCGCGGCCCGGACACCGGGACGTGGGCCGTGCCGCCGGACCGCAGCGCGTGCACGGACCACGGCACCACACCGGGCCGCCAGGCGTTCTTCAGGACCGTTCCCACGGACACCTGGTGGAGGAAGTCCCTCCGCGCGTGCGGGACTTCGGCCTCGTGCGTGTAGACCGGCGTGCCGTAGGTGCTGCTGAAGTACTCGGCCGATCCGAGATGGTCGTTGTGGGCGTGCGTCACCAGGACGGCCGTGACCGCTTCGGGTGAACCGCCCACGGCGGCGAGCGACGCGAGGACCTGCTCGCGGTCGCCGGGGTAGCCGGTGTCCACGAGGGTGAGGGCGTCCCCCTCGGTGAGTATCACCCAGTTGGTGTTGCTGCCGTGCACGAGATGGATGCCGTCGGTGACCCGACGGATGTCTGTCTGCATGAGTGTTCCGAACCTAGAGGTCCTTGTCCGACCGGTCCAGCCAAGCAGACTCGTGGCCGCCCCGGCGCAGGGGGTCCGACGACGCCCGCATCGACCGCAACGCCAGGAGCAGCACGGCGATGTCGTCGAAGTAGGCCGGGTCGGGCATCAGATCGGTCGGCAGCACGACATAGGCGATCGCGCCCCAGAAGACCCACTTGGGGCCGGTCGGCAACCCGGCCCTGCGCAGGTTCCTGCGGGTGCGGACCAGCCGGACGGTGAGGACGACCGCGGTGGCGAGCGCCGCCGCCAGCACCGCCGCGACGACGAGAACCACAATCCACGTGTTGGTGTCCATGAGCCCTTCCCTGGCGCGACCGGTACTTCCGTACTCACGTACTCCTGTACGCATGCCCAGGTTCGCCCCGTCGTCACAGCCGGGCCGCCCCGACACGCGGCACGGTACGCCGGAACACCGTCCACCGCCCCCTTACCCTGTGCTTCTGACCGGCCACCCGGTGTGAACGACCGGGTGGGCGCCCGAGCGAACCGTGGGATGTGCGCGTGAAGATCGCCTGTGTCGGCGGCGGCCCCGCCGGCCTGTACCTCTCGATCCTGATGAAGTGTCAGGACCCGGACCACGAGATCACGGTCCACGAACGCAACCCGGCCGGTTCGACGTACGGCTGGGGGGTGACGTACTGGGGGAGCCTGCTGGAGGAACTGGAGGCCGGGGATCCCGAGTCGGCGTGTGCCGTACGGGAGAACTCGGTCCGCTGGAGCGACGGTGTCGCGCACGTCGGCGACCGTACGACCACGCACCACGGCGACGAGGGCTTCGGCATCGGCCGCGGCCGGCTGCTGGACATTCTCGCCGGCCGGGCCCGCTCCCTCGGCGTGCGCGTCGAGTTCGAGGACGAGATCGCCGCCGGGGCCGCACTGCCCGACGCCGACCTCGTCGTCGCCTGCGACGGTGTCCGCAGCGGGGTCCGCGAACGCTACGCGGAGCACTTCGGCACCGACGTCGCACTCGGCCGGAACACCTACATCTGGCTGGGCACCACGAAGGTCTTCGACGCCTTCACCTTCGCCTTCGTGGAGACACCGCACGGCTGGATCTGGTGCTACGCCTACGGGTTCAGCGAGGACCGCAGCACCTGCGTCGTCGAGTGCTCGCCCGAGACATGGAGGGGCCTCGGCCTCGACCGGGCCGACGAGGCCGAAGGACTGGTCCTCCTCGAACAGCTCTTCGTCAAGCTGCTGGATGGCCACCGGCTGATCGGCCGGGCGACCGCGGGCGGCAGCGCGCAGTGGCTGCACTTCCGCACCCTGACCAACCGGAGCTGGTCCCACGGCAACGTCGTCCTGCTCGGCGACGCCGCCCACACCACCCACTACTCCATCGGGGCGGGCACCACCCTCGCGCTGGAGGACGCCATCGCCCTGGCCGGCGCCCTGCGTACGCGATCGGGGGACGGGCCGGCCGGACTCGCCCCGGCGCTCGCCGCGTACGAGAGCGAACGCAGGTCGGCGCTGCTGTCCGTGCAGAGCGCGGCCCGCCACAGCGCCCAGTGGTACGAGAACCTGCCGCGCTACATCACCCTGCCCCCGGCGCAGATGTTCGCGCTCCTGGGCCAGCGGCACTCACCGCTGCTGCCGTATGTGCCGCCGCAGCTCTACTACCGGATCGACCGCGCGGCGGGACGGCTCGAGTCCCTGCGCAGGCTCAAGCGCTGGCTGGGCCCCAGGGTGGCACGGACCCTGCACGGAACGAAGAACTGATGATTCGTCAACAAACGGTGCGAACGGCGGGAAAGGCGGTGTTGCCGACGGGCCGGGAGATGCGCGAGCGTGCTGCGTCATGGACCGAGACCGGGGCGACGCCGCCCCTTCCCCCTCCCGCCGCCGGCTCCTCGCGGCCGCGGGCGCCGCGGGCGCCGTCACCGCCCTCGGCGTCGCACCCGCGTCCGCCCGGCCGTCCGCCGGCCTCACCCTGTCCTTCACCGCGGCCACCAACGGTTCGGCGACCCTCGCGCCGGGCGGGGACCGGCTGGTCGCCGAGATCCAGAACGTCCTGTGGTCGATCCCGCGCACCGGGGGCCGGGCCGTCCCCCTCACCCCGGCCGGTCTCGAACCCAACCGGCCGGTGTACGCGCCGGACGGCGGCCTCATCGCCTTCTGCGCCTACCGGGGCGGCGGCTTCCACCTCTGGACGGCGCGGCCCGACGGATCGGACGTACGCCGGCGCACCGACGGGCCCTTCGACGACCGCGGCCCGGCCTGGTCGCCCGACGGCACCCGTATCGCCTTCGCCTCCGAGCGCGGCGGCGACCCGGTGGCCGGCAGCCCGTACCGCATCCACGTACTGGACCTGCGCACCGGCGGCATCGCCCGGCTGACCGGACTGCCCGGTCAGGCGGGCCCCCTGCAGGACGGTCCCTGGGAGGACTTCGACCCCGCCTGGTCGCCCGACGGGAAGCGGATCCTCTTCGTACGCGCGAAGGGCGTCACCACCGCCACCGGGACCGGTGTCGAGGCCCGTACCGTCGCCGCCGTCCCCGCCGGGGGAACCGGCCCCGTCGTCGTGGAGCACACCGACACCACGTCCGCACAGATCATGACGCCCGCCCCCGCGCCGGACGGCCGCCTGGCGTATCTGCGGACCACCGCGCCGCCGCACGGCACCTGCACGCTCGTCGTCGACGGTGAGCCCGTCGCCGTCGCCGGGGACGTCGCGCCGGTGCCGCCCCGCTGGACGGCGGCCGGGGAGCTCCTGCTGACCGTCGACGGCCACTTCACCCTCGTACGGCCGCAGGAGCCGGCGCGGAGCGAGGTCGTCCCCTTCGAGGGCGTGCTGCCCGTGGACCGGCCGCACTACACGGTCAAGGAGTACGACCTGGGTCAGGGGCGCGCCCGCCCGGTCCGCGGCATCCACCTGCCCGCGCTGTCGCCCGACGGCCGGCACATCGCCTTCGCCGCCCTCAACTCGCTCTGGCTGGCCGGTACTTCGGGTGGCACGGCACCGCGGCCGCTGCGCCGGGCCGCGCCCACGCAGTACCTCATGGGGCCGTCGTGGTCGCGCGACGGACGCACCCTGCTGTACGCGGACGACCGGGACGGCCTGCTCGGGGTGTACCGGCTGGATCCGGTCACCGGCGAGGAGAGCGCACTCGCCACCGGCGGACGGGTCCATCCCGCGCTCTCACCCGACGGGACCGCGCCTCGCCTGTCTGGACCTGACCGGGCGGCTCGTCGTCCGCGACCTCGCGAGCGGCGCGGAGGAGGTGCTCGCGACCCCGATGGGCGGGGGCGGGCTGCCCGGGCGGCCCAGCTGGTCGCCCGACGGCCGCCACCTCGCGCTGTGCGACCGCAACCGGCTCAACCTCCGCTTCCGGGAGGGCTACAACCTCGTCCGGGTCGTCGACACCACGACCGGGCGGGACCGGCTGCACGCGGTGGCGCCGCACGTCCCGATCGCCGACCGCTACGACTCGGGACCCGTCTGGTCGCCCGACGGCCGCTGGCTGGCGGTGATCGTCGAGTCCGCGCTCTGCCTGCTGCCCGTCGCGCCCGACGGCACCCCGCGGGGTGCCCTGCGCACCCTCACCACCGAACCGGCCGACCACCCCTCCTGGTCCGGCGACTCCCGGACCCTGCTGTACCTCTCCGGAGCCTGCCTGCGGCTGATCGGCGTGGACGGCGGCAGGGCGCGTACCGTGCGCGTGCCGCTCGACCGGCGCAGTCCCGTGCCCGCCGACACCGTGGTGCACGCCGGCCGCCTCTGGGACGGCACCGGCGAGTCCGTGCGGGACGACGTCGACATCGTCGTGCGCGGGGGGCGGGTGACCGCCGTCGAGCCGCACCGGCGCCGCGCGGCACTGACCCGGATCGACGCCTCCGGGCAGACCGTCGTGCCCGGGCTGTGGGACGCCCACACCCACCCGTGGCAGGTGACCTACGGCGGCCGTCAGACGGTCGGCCAGCTCACCTACGGCATCACGACCGCCGTGTCCCTGGGGGGATTCGCCTACGAACAGGCCCGTATCCGCGAGGCGGTCGCCGCCGGGCGGCTCGCCGGACCGCGGCTGCTGACCACCGGCGAACTCCTCGACGGCTCCCGGGTCGCGTACAGCATGGGCCGTGCCCACCGGACCAGGGCCGGGCTGCGGCGTTCGCTGGAGCGGGGCGCCGCACTGGACTGGGACTTCGTGAAGACCTATGTGAGGGCGCCGGGCTGGGTGATGGAGGAGGCCGCGCGCTTCGCGCACGAGCGGCTCGGCGTGCGCTCGGGCAGCCACCTGCTGTCCCCCGGCGTACAACTGGGACAGGACCTGACGACCCATCTGCAGGCCACCCAGCGGGGCGAGTTCGGGCACGCGACCACCGCTTCGGGGCGCGCCCACCAGGACGTGCTGGAGATCTACACCGCGCGGGGCGTCGGCTTCGGCCTCATCGCCACCCCGTTCACCTCGGCGCCCCTCCTGGGCGCCGATCCCTCACTCGCCGACGATCCCCGGGTGACCACCGTGATGCCGCCCTGGGACGCCGCCCTCGTCCGCCAGGGGGCGGGCGTGCCGCCGAGCCCGGCCCAACTGGCGGCCCTGGACACGGAGACCGGTGTCTACCGGCGGATCCTGGCCGAAGGAGGCTGTGTCGCCCTCGGTACCGACCAGCCGCTCGTCCCCGTCGGCCTCTCCCTGCACCTCGGTCTGCGCGCGCTGCACCGGGGCGGGCTGTCCCCGGCCGAGGCCCTGCGTACGGTGACCGTGCTGCCGGCCCGGCTCTTCGACCTGGACGACGACCTGGGCACGGTCCGGCCGGGCAGGCTCGCCGACCTGACCGTGGTGGACGGCGACCCCTTCACGGACTTCGACACACTCGTGCGTACGGCCGCCGTGCTGCGGGGCGGGGTCCCGTACACGACCGACGATCTCGTGGCGGCGTACCAGCCCGTGTCCCCGGGCCGCACGCGCCGGGCGGCGGACGAGAGCGACTGGCTCGCGGTGGGACGGCTGATGCGGCAGGAGGGGTGCTGCGACACGGGCGCCTGGGACGCGGACGGCTGAGGCACCGTACGCTCGGGGCGCCCGCTCGACGGACCAACCGGTCGGTAAGGCAAGCGGGTTGGAACCGGATCGTCCGCAAAACGCCAGGAGCGTCGCCCGGCTCGACAACACCGATCGTGCGCCGGCGCAACTAATGTGACGAAACAAGGCCACAGGGGCACCGCCCCGGGATACGCTGCCCCGCGCACCCCGCGTTCGAGTCCGTGCACGTGGGGGGCCGGTCATCCCGGCCTGCTCGTGTGCGGGTCCGACAACGCCCCGACGCGAGAGACATACCGTCCGGTCTGACGCTCCACCCCCTCGCCGTGACCCGGTGAACCCCAGTCCATCCCCGGAAGGCTCCACGCGACCGGGTACCGATCAATCCAGGCGTCCGCCTCCGGCCCGTACGCGCAGTGCGGTCTGCGGGACGCGTCGCCCCGAACCCCCGTCAGGGCAGCCTCGGCTCGAACTCGGCACCGAACACGACGCACCACGGGCCCCGCCAGGACCCGTGCGCCGCGGACGGCTCCATCCCGGCCCGCCGGTCCGGCCGGGGCCGGACGTCCCGCGGGTGCCCGCCCGGCCGCCGAGTTCCACCGAACTGCCTTTCATCCAGTGAGGAACCATGAGCATGCGCGCCCGCACCACCGTAGCTGCGGCCATTTCGACGGTCCTGTCCCTCTCCCTCACCGCGTGCGGTGGAGACTCCGGCACAGGCAGCGACGGAAAGGCCGCGTCCGTGGGTATCGCCATGCCCACCAAAACGTCCCAGCGGTGGCTCAACGACGGCCAGAACATGGTCGACGAGCTCAAGGGGTTCGGCTACACCACCACCCTCAAGTACGCCGACAACGACCCGAAGAACCAGGTCGCACAGGTGGAAGCCATGATCGACAGTGGCGTCGACGCCCTGGTGATCGCCTCGGTGGACGGCAAGGCGTTCACCGACGTCCTGGCGAAGGCGGAATCGGCCGACATACCGGTGATCTCCTACGACCGGCTGATCCTCGGCACCCCGAACGTCGCCTACTACGCGAGCTTCGACAACGTGAAGGTCGGCACCCTGCAGGCCGACTTCATCACGGAGGGCCTCGGGCTCGTCAACGGCAGCGGGAAGGGCCCGTTCACCGTCGAACTCTTCGCGGGCTCCCCCGACGACAACAACACGCGCTACTTCTACAACGCCGCCATGGAGGTCCTGGAGCCGTACATCCAGAGCGGTGACCTGATCGTCAGATCCGGCGAGACCGAGATGAACGAGGTCACCACCCCGCGCTGGGACGGCCCCACGGCGGAGAAGCGCATGAACAAGCTGCTCGACTCCGAGTACGCAGACCAGGACATCGACGCGGTCCTGTCCCCGTACGACGGTATGTCGATCAGCATCATCAAGGCGTTGAAGGAGCACGGCTACGGCACCGCGGGCAAGCCGCTGCCCATCGTGACCGGGCAGGACGCCGAGGTGCCCTCGGTAAAGTCGATCATGGACAACCAGCAGTCGCAGACCGTCTACAAGGACACCCGCGAACTGGCCCTGGTCACCGCGTACATGGTCAACTCCGTGGTGCACGGCAAGAAGCCGGCGCTGAACGACCTCAGGACGTACAACAACGGGAAGAAGGTCGTTCCCGCCTACCTCCTGGAGCCCGTGAGCGTCGACAAGGCCAACTACGAGCAGGTGCTGGTCGATTCGGGCTACATCAAGAAGAGCGACCTGAAGTAGGGCGTGCGAAGGGGCGGGGCGGGGAGGTCGCTCTCCCCGCCCCGCCCTCGTTCATGCGGGGGTCGCGGGCGGTGTCAGTTGACGAAGACCGCCGGGCCGCCCGCCTGGGTGGTGTCGGTGACCGGGGCGTACTTGGCGGTGAAGTAGCCGTTGTTGAAGCACAGCGACGAGCCGGAGAACTTCGTGAAATGCTGGTTGGCGAACGAGATGCTGTTGTCGGCGTTGTTCGCCGTGCCGGTCAGGCTGGGTGCCCGGTAGACACAGGTGATGCTGCCGAGCAGCGTCCGCAGGACGACGGTCGTCTGGACGGTCGATCCGGCGGCCGGGGTGATGGTGAGGCTGCCCCCGGAGGTCACGGCCGTGGCGTAGGGGAGGTTGTCGACCGTGATGCGGGTGACCCCCAGCACGCCGGTGACATTGCTGGTGCAGCTCGCGGCGTTGAAGGTGTGGCCGGTGACCGACTCGGTGGCCGTGCCGGGCGCGGCCGGGTTGTTGACGACCTGGGCGACGAAGGCCGAGGCCGAGCAGGAGACGCCGCTCGTGCCGGTGGCGCTGGAGTAGAGCGTGGCGTTCGTGCCGGTGGCCAGGGAGGCGCTGAGGACGTCGCCGACGGCGACCGCCGTTCCGCCGGCACCGCCGGTGGTCAGGACCGTGCCGGCGGCCGCGGAGGCGGGGGCGGCCGCCGAGAGGGCGAGGGCCGTGACGGCCGCGGCCAGGGCGAGGGAAGTCCGAGTACGCATGCGGGTGCCTCATTTTCGGGTGTGAGGGTGGGTGAGGTGGGCCACCGCCGGCCCGGCGCGCCTTCTCCGTGCGCGACGGGCCGGCGGTGACTGCCGGACGACCGGCCGGGGGCGTCGAAGGACGGCCCCCGGCGCGGAACCGGTGGACGGGCGACCGGGCGTGGTCCGGGAGGGGGAAACGACCGTGCCGGTGCCGTGGAGGGGCGACTGCGGATCGCACGTGCGGTCGGTCTGCGAGTGACGGCCTGTCGACGGACGGCGTGCCGGCCTGTCGACCGTGTGACCGGCCTGCCGGCCGGTTGAGGGCCGGGCCGGCCGTGTGACGGGAGGGAACCCGGGAATCGACGTGCGTCGTCGGCGGGATCCGGCGCCACGGATCCGTGCGTAGCCAGGGAGAGTTGTAGACCTGCGTACTGTTCAACGTCAAGACCGTGCGCGGAAGTTGACGCCCGATCAGAATTTTCGGCCATTGACCGGCGGTCTTCCGCCACACCCGCCGAGGACTGCGTGGACTGCGCTCACGAGGCTTCGCCCATCCCTCGTGAGCGCCCTCCATGTCTTCGTCACATCCCCGACCCCCTTTTTGCACAAGATGCTTGACCCTCGCCCCTTACCGCGGGTAACTTCCGTCGCGGTTACTGCTGCGTAACGAGAAAGCCCTTGCGCCCGCCGGGAGACGCGAGGAGGCGTACGCCGCTTTCGCTGTCCGCGCCAGGACAACGTGCCACCTGAAGCCGCACCTCGCGTAGACATGCCCTTGGGAGCAGAAAATGGTCTCTTCCTCAGGAATCGGCCCGTCCGCCGGCTCCACCCCCGAGCCTTCCGGAGTACCGGAGAGCGGTTCCGCCGCGGCGCCTTCCGCGAGCCCCGCAGGACGGGGGCGGGTCCGCCTGCGCCGTGCCGCGGTGATGGCGGTTCCTGCCACCGTGATCGCCGCGGGCCTCATGATCCTCACCGCCCAGGGGGCCCTGGGTGTGCAGTTCGCGATATCCGGTATGCCGTTCACGGTCACCGCGACCAACCTCGACGGTGAGGGCTTCGCGCAGTTCGGCGGCCTCGACCAGATGGCCGAGGGCAGCCCCAACGAGGGCGACACCGGGGGGCAGGTCCTGGTGGTGGTCTCCGCGATCAAGAAGGCGACCCTGGAGAAGCTCTGCCAGAGTGTCGACCTCGGTGGCACGAACCTGCTCATCAGGGCCGGGGAGGGGAAGGAGAAGGTCTCCGCGACCAACCTCACCACCGACTCCACCGAACTGTCGGGCAACGCGGCCTTCAACAACATCGAGATCGGCAACGACGCCAGCACGCTCGACAAGTCCCACGCGCGGGGCCCGAAGGGCGTCTTCAGTCAGCAGGCCGACACCGTCCACATCGGCAACCTGCGGCAGACCAACTACGCCACCACGGCGGCGGTGTTCAAGCTCCCCGGCCTGAAGCTGAGCTTCAGCGACCAGGGCTGCTGATGGACGCCTTCCGGCGCTGGCGTGCGGCCCGTCCGTTCTGGGGCGGGCTGCTGCTCACCCTGGGCGGGGCGGAGATCCTGCTGACGGAGAAGGCGTCGCTGAAGGTCGTCATGCACATCGGCGTGCAGGGCGTGGCGGGCTACCTCCTGCCGCTCATGATGGTGATCTGCGGGCTGCTGGTCCTCTTCAACCCCGCACAGCGCCTCTTCTACTCGATCCTCGGGGTCCTGGTCTCCCTGGGCACCTGGCTCACCTCGAACCTGGGCGGTTTCCTCATCGGTCTCCTCCTCGGTGTCGTCGGCAGCTGCCTCACCTTCGGCTGGCTGCCGGACCAGGAGCCGCGGGCCGCCCGTTCATGGCGCCGCCGCAGCCGGCGCGAGCACCGGGAGCCGGTGGCCCGACCGTGACACGCCGGGGGCGTCACCGAGGTGGCGCCCCCGCGGTCACCGCACGCGGCCCGGCCCGGTGATCCGATCGCCACGTCGTCACGTCGTCACGTCGCCAGGTCGTCAGGTCGTCAGGTCGTCAGGTCGTCAGGTCATCCGAGTGTCAGCAGGACCACCGCGCCCGCGGCGGCCAGCAGTCCCGCCGTCTGCCGCCGGTTCACCTTCTCGTTCAGCAGGGTGAGTCCCAGCACCGTCGGGATCGCCGGGTACAGCGAGGCCAGGACGACGGCGAGGGCGAGCATCTGCCGGTGGGCCGCCGCCAGGTAGAGCGCGAGCGCGAGGGCGGCGCCCGCACCGACGGCCATCGCCCGAACGCACAGGCCCTTCGGCCGAACGCACAGGCCCCTCGGCCGAGCGAGCGGACCCGCCGGCTGCCGGACCCCGGACAGCCACCGCCAGGCGCTCGGCAGCAGCAGGACGACGGCGGCCACCCGTCCCGCGGCTACGGGCCACATCCCGCTCCCGGCGCCGGCCTGCGCCAGGCCGATGTACTGCACGGCCACGCCCAGACTCGCCGGCAGCCCGTCCGCGGCGGCCCGGCCCGTGTCCGTCCCGCGCCCGCCGCCCCGGGACACGCACCACAGCGCGGGCACGGTGACGCAGATGCCCAGCCAGGCCGGGACGCTGGGCCGGTCGCCCAGGAACCAGACGCCGCACAGCACGGACAGGACCACCCCGGTGACGGCGCTCACCGGGACCACCACGCTCATGGCCCCGCGGCTCAGACCCCGGTTGAGGAAGAGCATGGCGGCACCGCTGCCCACTCCGGACAGCGCGCCCCACAGCACATCGGCGGACCGCACCGCGTCCGCGGGCACCACCGCCGCGACGACGAGTGCCAGCAGCAGACCGCCCACCTGCCCCAGGAAGGAGACGACGGCGTAGTGCGTCCGGCGGGAGAGCAGTCCGCCGGCGAAGTCGACGACGCCGTAGCAGACCGCCGAGGCCAGTGCGAGGAGAGCGCCCATCCGGCCCGGGTTCCCACGCGAGGGCGCGTCGACGCCTCCTGGGGCGGCCGGGCGTCAGTGGTCGGAACCGGGGCGCGCGGTGGGGGTGTGCTTGCGGTGGCTGGTGTCGCACCAGGGATAGATGCGGCTGCGCCTGCACGTGCACAGGGCCACGCAGAAACGGTCGGAGGTCACGGTCGTGCCGTCCTCCAGCGTGATCTCGACCGGCCCCTCGACGAGCATCGGCCCCTCACGCCGGGCGACGATCCGGCGCGGACGTTCGGCAGAGGTGTCCGGCACGGCCGGTCACCGCCTTTCTCTCGACTGGCGGAAGGTGGTGCCCGGCGGGGTCATACGGCGGTGCGCAGCGATGTGCGCCCCGATCGCCATGCCTCCAGCAACCGGTCCGCGAGCCGGTCCTCGAGCCAGCCGGTGGCATCGACACCGAACGCGATGTCACCGTCGAGGTGGGGCTCCACCTCCAGCAGGCCGGCGACGACCTCCCGGCGCACCACCTGCTCGTGCACCGCGTCGGCCTCGACGTGCTCGGCGTAGAAGTGCTCGGCCGCCGGACCCGCCCCGACGCGCCGCATCGCCTTCGCGAGCCGCCTGGAACCGGGGGAGGAGGTGGTCTCGACCGCGGCGAAATGCCCCACCAGGGCGCCGCGCAGCGCGCGGTGCAGACCGAAGAGGGACATCAGGTTGACGACGGCCAGGGCCTCGGCGCCGCTCGCGTCGAGATAGCGCCCGTACGTCGGATCCAGTTCGAGGTCGGTCATGAGGTCCGCGAACAGCCGGGCGTGCACGCGCTCGGCACGCCCTCCTCCCCATTCGTCGAACTCCACCGCCGCCATGCCGGCCTTCGCGCGTCCCCACAGGCGCGGCAGGACCCAGGCGTGCGGGTCGGCTTCCTTCAGGTGGTAGACGGAGCGCTGCGCGGCGTACTCGCGCAGCTGCCACAACTCGCCCTTGTCCCGCAGGAAATGGGAGACGCCCTCGCCGTCGACGGGTTCCACGAGCAGTTCGTCCAGCGCGTCGTCGGCATGCTCGTGCCGGGTGGCCCCGGCGCGCAGGGCCGCCAGGAACGGCTCCTCCAACGCGGCGCGCACCCGCAGCAGTTCCGGGTCCCACTCACGGGCGTCGGCGACACCCGCGAAGCCCCGGTAGTGCAGCTCGTAACAGAGGTAGAGCGCGAGCTGCAGGTCGTCGCCGAGCGGCTCGGCGCCGGCGAGGGCCGCGTCGTCGGGCAGGGGGCCTGCGCCGCGCAGATACTCGATGACCGCCGCGGAGATCTCTCCCCGACTCGGCGGAAGCTCCGGTTCCGGGACCGGGTGCGTAGCTACGGATTCCATGCGCACCGAGTACCCGTGATCGATCTCCCCTCACCTGGGCTGCCGCGCCGCCGAGGCGGGGAAGGGACCGGGGCACGCCTTCGCACCGGCGTCCCGGGGAGGCCGAGGGCGGCCTGGGACGCCGGTGCGGCGGACATGCGTCAGGTCCTGCCGGGACCGCCGCTGCCGAAGCTGCTGCCGTTGTCGTCCCAGGTCTGGGGTTCCTGGTCGGCCGCGCGGTGTGACGAGCCGCTCAGGTCGTGCGGCGTGAGCCCGTCGTTCTCGGGCACCTCGGTGGGCTCCCGCCGCTCCCGCACCTCACGCACGGGACCCGACTCCGGAAGGGTCGGCTGCTCCTCGGGGCGCGGGGGCGCGGGTTCCTGGGCGCGCTGTCGACGTCCCCAGTAGACGGCGAAGATCAGGCCACCGACAACGATGACGCCGATGAGGAACGGCACGATTCCGCCCACTGCGGAACCCGAGGCAGCCAGTGGTGTCGCGTTGTAGTCCATTGCTTCCGGGTACCCCGCGCCACCAGCCGAAACAAACTGGCCGGAGCCCTTCCTCGCGGTGCGCGCCGGCGCGGTCCACCGGGCTGGGGAGCTGTCACCCCGCATGACCAATCGGTTCCGTTATGTCATGGTATGAAGTGAATGGATTACCAATCTCCCCTTCGGGGGAATTTACACATAGTGCTTCGGACCGGAGGCACGTCCGTGGGAGCTGGCTCACCGGCCCCGCCCCGGTCGTCTTCCGGCCGGGCCGTCCGCGCGCCCTCCCACGGTGACTGTTCCGGAAGCACCCTCCGAGGGAGATGCGACGCGCCATGCCAATCACCGTGAGGACGAAGCAGCATCCCCATGACGACGCCCCCGACACGGCGGCGGCCTTCGAGCGGCTCGCCGCCCTGCCCGACGGGGACGAGCGGCAGGCTCTGCGCGACGAACTGGTGCGGGACTGGCTGCCCATGGCGAACCGCATCGCCCTGCGGTACCGCGGCAGGGGGGAATCCGTCGAGGACCTCACCCAGGTGGCGGCCCTCGGCCTCGTCAAAGCGGTCGACCGCTACGACCCCGAGCGGGGCAACGCCTTCGAGAGCTACGCGATCCCGACCATCACCGGCGAGATCAAGCGTCACTTCCGCGACCACATGTGGGTCCTCCACGTGCCACGCCGCGTCCAGGACCTGCGCAACCGGGTCCGCGCCGCCGCGAAGGAACTGTCGCAGACCATCCCCGGCCGCCGGCCCACGGTCGCCGAGATCGCCGCGCACGCGGGGATGACCGAGGACGACGTCCGGGCCGGCTTCGAGGCCCTGGACAGCTTCACCGCCCTCTCCCTCGACGCCGAACTGCCCGGCAGTGACGACGGTTACGCGCTCGGGGACGCCCTCGGCGAGTCCGACACCGGCTTCGACCTGGTCGTCGACCGCGAGGCCGTGAAGCCCTGCATCGCCGCGCTGCCCGAGCGCGAGCGGACCATCCTCTATCTGCGCTTCTTCAGGGGGATGACGCAGGGGCGCATCGCCGAGCACCTGGGGATCTCGCAGATGCACGTCTCACGGCTGCTGAGCGGATGCTGTGCCAAGGTGCGCGACGAGGCGCTCGCCGACCTCGAGCCGGAGTCCGGCGCGGCTCCCGAGTCCGACCCCGGTCCCGGCCCCGGTTCCGCTCCGGGTTCCCGCTGAACCGGTCCTCGGGCCCCGCCGGACGAACCCAACCGCCCGCCCCGGATGTTCCCGGGTCGGGCGGCTGCGCGGCGAGCTCACTGCCGAACCCTCCCGGGAGCGGTTTGCCAGCGGCCTGCCACTGTCCGAGGTATCCGGCGATGCCCGGGTGAAACACCCGAACGTCCTCGTCACGGCGGTGGTCCGGGCTCCGGACGGCAGGTGGGCCCGTACCGGCCGAGCGCGTCCTCCAGGGCGGCCCGGACGTCGGGCGGCAGATCGCCGTCGTGGCCCCACGCGATGATCAGCTCCGCGACGCTCCGCAGTTTGATGTTCGTGTGCTGGGACACCTCCCGCAGCACGCACCATCCCTGACGCGGTGTCACCCGGCCGAGGGCCACCATCATGCCGATCGCCTGGTCCACGACCGCGTGGGAGGTCACGGCCTCCCTGAGCCGGCCGATCTCCTCCTGCAGCTCGACGATCCGGGGCGCGTCCTCCTCGGAGGAGGTGCGGCCGTGCGGGCCGCCGCCGGGCTCGTCGGTACCCGAACCCACGTCTGGCGTCATTCGTCCCCTCCGGGGTCGCGGCACACGGTTCGTGGCGCCGTCCCCCGGGCGGGCTCCACGGTCGCAGTCCATCGTCCCCACTCCGGCGCGCGCGTGCCAGTGCGCGGACGACCCGCCGGGCACGTGTGTCACCCGGGGTGACGAACCGCTACGGATTGCGAACGGCCCGGGGTGGGCGCAGGGTGGAGACGCAGTCCAACCCCCTTCGAAGAACGGAACACCATGAGCAAGGCGAAGAGCAAGGCCCGGCAGATGAAGGGCAAGATGAAGGAGAGCGTCGGCCGGGCCACGGACGACACGTCCATGGCGGGCGAAGGCCGTGGCGAGCAGATGAGGGGCAAGGCCGAGGAGCTCGCGGCCAAGGGCTCCCAGCACATGAAGAAGTCCGGCCGCTAGGCCGACGGGGTCCGGCGCACTCCGGCCCCCCGCACGGACGCCCCCGAACGGTCACCGGGCCCCTCCCACGGCCGTTCGGGGGCGTTCCCGTGCCCGGCGTCCGGGAGGGGGCGTGGCGGCCGTGACGTATGAGGTGTGGAGCAGTGATCGAGGGGCACTCGATGTCTGTCAAAACGCGCCCGACCTGGCGTTCCGTGGCCGAGTCGCTTGACTTCCCGTACCCCTGAGGGCGCCCGGACAGAGGACTACCTCCATGGCTTTTCTCGTCGACCCGACACGCCGGCCCGGACCCGTGCTGGCGCCGCCGGGTGTCTACGCGCCGCAGGCCGACACCTACCTTCTGGCGCGGGCCCTGCACCGTGAGGAACCCGCCCCCGGCACGGACGTCCTCGACCTCGGCACCGGCACCGGGACACTGGCGATCTGCGCGGCCCGCAGGGGTGCCCGCGTCACGGCGGTCGACATCGCCTGGCGGGCCGTGCTCACCGCCCGGCTGAACGCCCTGCGGGCCCGTCAGCGCCTCACGGTGCACCGCGGTGACCTCCTCCAGCCGGTCCGGGGGCGCTCCTTCGACCTGGTCATCAGCAATCCGCCGTACGTGCCCACACCGCCCTCGGAGCCGGCGACCGGCCGCGGCCGCGAGCGGGCCTGGAACGCCGGGCACGACGGGCGCGTGGTCCTGGACCGCATCTGCGCCGAGGCGCCGCAGGTCCTGCGGCCCGGCGGCGTCCTGCTCATCGCCCAGTCGGGGCTCAGCGGCACCGAGGAGACGCTGGAGCGCCTGGCCGACTCGGGTCTGCGGGCCACGGTGAGCGACCGGGCGTACATCCCGTTCGGGCCCGTACTGCGCTCCCGGCTGCCGTGGCTCAGGGAGTCCGGCCGGATCGCGCCGCGTGAGGAGAACGAGGAACTGGTGATCGTCCGGGCGCAGCGCGACTGACTGCACCCCGGGGCGGCGGGTACTCGGGGGCGCATGGGAAACGAACCGGAACGCACCGTGCGGCGCGCAGACGACCGCGAGACCGACCACGACCACGAAAATGCCCCCCGGACCGCCACCGAAGAGGCCCTGAAGGAGATCGAGGACCAGGGCCACGAGGAGGACTCGGGCACCCGCCGGGGCCGGGGCGGGGGCTCGGGCGACCCCATCAGCCCCAGCCCCGGCGCCAACAAGGACGCGGTGCGGGGCGACGGCTCGAGGTAGACCGTTCGGCGCGTCGGGCACCGCCCCGACGCGCCCGCCGACGCTCCCTTCGTTCGGTCCGGGACCACGCCGTCGACGCGCATGATCGCAAGGTGAAGGCGCCCCTCAGGCACTCTTCGAACGATCTTTGCTTCTTTCATTGACGACGGAAAAGAATCGCCCTAGGTTCCGGACATGCGCTCGACTCCTCGCACCGAGGCGTTCCCGGCCCACACGCCGGCCGCTGCCCAGATCTTCACGACCGTGCTCTCCCACGGCCCGCTCACCCGGTCCGACATGGCCGGCCGGGCCGGGCTGTCGGCGGCCGCCGTCACCAAGGCGGTCCGGCCGCTGATCGAGGCCGGCTACCTGGTGGAGGAGGCCGGGGACGAGGCCCGTCCCTCGCTGGGGCGGCCCGCCAACCCGGTGCGGGTCGACGGCGGACGAGCCCTGTTCATCGGCGTCAAGGTGACCGGCGACGAGATCATCGCCGTGCTGACGGACCTGTGCTGCCGGATCCGGGTCGCCCGGCATGTGCCCCTGCGGGCCCGAGCGCCGCAGCCCGTGCTGACCGCCCTGGCCGACCTCGTGCAGGAACTGCTCGCGGAGGCCGACGGGTTCGGTGTCCAGGTCCAGGGGATCGGCGTCGCCGTCTCCGGTGACGTGGACCGGGCGGCGGGGGAGGTCCGCCTCTCGCCCTTCCTGGAGTGGCGCGACCTGCCTCTCGCGGAGCTCGTGGGGATGACGACCGGGCTGCCGGTCACCGTGGACAACGACGTCCGGGCCCTGACCGTCGCCGAGCAGTGGTTCGGCGCGGGTGTCGGCCTCTCCGACTTCGCCGTCGTCACGGTCGGCGCGGGCATCGGCTGCGGCCTGGTCGTGCACGGCAAGGTCGTCTCGGGAGCGCACGGCGTGGCCGGCGAGATCGGGCACGTGGTCATCGACCCCGCGGGCCCGCCCTGCCACTGCGGGAACCGCGGCTGCGCCGAGGCCATCGCCGCCGACCCCGCGATCGTCACCGCCGTGCGTGAGGCGACGGGCCTCCCGGTGGCCGACGCGGCACAGGCCGTGGACCTGGCCCGCCACGGCGACCCCGGCGCGCGGGCGGTCTACGCGCGGGCCGGCGACGCGATCGGCCGGGCCATCGCGACCGTGGCCAACCTCATGGGCCCCGAACGCGTGATCATCTCCGGCGAGGGTCTGGCGGCGTACGACCTGTTCGCCGAGCAGATCCGCGACGCCTTCGCCGCCTCCGCCTTCGGCACCGCCGCCCGCTGCGATCTGCTGACGCGGCCGCTGCCCTTCGACGAGTGGGCCCGCGGCGCCGCGGCGACCGCGATCCAGTCCTTCATCGGCGGCCCGGTACGCGGCACGGGATGAGCCGCAGGAAGTTGTGACGGTACGTCAACTGCTCTGTTGCATAAGGAAGTCGACGAACCGTAACGGGTGCTGGTTTCGGCACCCGCACACCCTGCCCCCGCACGGCGTCCCACCCCCTCACGGCACCCCCCCCGCACAGCCGAACCCATCACAGGAGGTCCGACCCATGCGGTCATCCTCGTACGCGTCCATGTCCCCCGCACGCCGTTCCCTGAGAGCCGTCCTCGTCCTGGCGCTGACCGCCGCGACGGCCGCGGCGCTCCCGTCCGCGCGGGCCGCCACCCCCTCTCCCACCCCGGTCGCGCGTACGTCGGCCCTCGCGGCCGAGCCGTACATGGGCTGGTCGAGCTGGAGCATGCAGTCCTCGAAGTACCCCGGGCTCAACCCCGACGGCGACTACAGCTACCTCACCGAGAAGAACGTCCTCAAGCAGGCGGACGCGCTGGCGGCCAGGCTCAAGCCGTTCGGCTACGAGTACGTCAACCTCGACGCCGGATGGTGGCGCGACCAGGACTGGAAGCCGGGCTTCGACGCGTACGCCCGTCAGAAGGCCGACCCGCAGCGGTTCCCGCGCGGTATGAAGGCCGTCGCCGACCACGTCCACGGCAAGGGCCTCAAGGCGGGCATCTACCTGCCCGTCGGCCTGGAGAAGGAGGCGTACGGTGAGGGCGGGGTGCCGATCTGGAACGCCGGCGACTGCACGACCGCCGACATCGTCCACGACGACCTGCGCACCACCAACGGCTGGGACAGCGCCTACAAACTCGACTTCTCCGACCCCTGCACGCAGAAGTACGTCGACTCGCAGGCCCGGCTCTTCGCCGACTGGGGCTACGACTTCCTCAAGCTCGACGGCGTCGGACCGGGATCCGGCAAGAACGGCGACCAGTACGACAACGTCGCCGACGTCGCCGCCTGGCAGAAGGCCATCGCCGCCACCGGCCGGCCCATCCACCTGGAGGTCTCCTGGTCGCTGGACATCGGCCGGGCCGCCGACTGGAAGAAGTACTCCCACGGCTGGCGCATCGACACCGACGTCGAGTGCTACTGCAACACCCTCGTCAGCTGGGAGAACTCGGTCGACGACCGCTGGGACGACGCCCCCGGCTGGACCCGTCACGCGGGCCCCGGCGGCTGGAACGACCTGGACTCCCTGGACGTCGGCAACGGCGACATGGACGGTCTCACCAAGGCGGAACGCCAGAGCTACGCGACCCTCTGGGCCATCGCCAAGTCCCCGCTCTACACCGGTGACGACCTGACGAAGCTCGACCCCTACGGCCTGTCGCTGCTGACCAACCGCGAGGTCATCGCCCTCAACCAGGGCAGTACACCCCCGGCCCGCCCGGTCACCCCCTCCGACCCCCAGCAGGTGTGGGCCGCGAAGAACGCCGACGGCAGCTACACCGTCGCCCTGTTCAACCTCGCCGACGCACCCGCCGCCGTCACCGCCGACTGGGCCGCCCTCGGCTTCACCGGCAAGGCCGCCGTACGCGACCTGTGGAACCGCGAGAACCTCGGCGCCCACAAGGACAAGGTCACCCAGGCACTGCCCGCCCACGGCTCGCGGCTCTTCACCGTGACCCCGCGCGGCGCCGCGCTCACCACCACCGGTCATGAGGCCGAGGCCGCCGGCAACACGCTCGGCGGCAACGCCTCCGTCGCCGACTGCTCCGCCTGCTCGGGCGGCCACAAGGTCGGCAACCTCTACGCCGGCGGCTCGCTCCGCTTCGACGACGTCCACGTCGACAAGGCCGGCACCTACCAGGTGAAGGTCGCCTACGTCAGCGGTGACCCGCGCTCGGTCGAGGTCTCCGCGAACGGAAAGGGCCCGACGAGTCACAGGTTCCCCTCCACCGGGGACTGGGGGACCGCCGAGACCGTCAGTGTGCCCGTGACGCTCAGGGCCGGCGCCAACACGATCACCTTCGACAGCGGATCCGGCTACGCCCCGGACATCGACCGCATCGACGTACCCAAGTCGTCCTGACCGCCGTTCTCTTCCCCAGGAGCGCACCATGGACAGCACCCCGACCGGACCCGGCGCGACCGGACCTGACACGACCGGACCTGACACGACCGGACCCGGTACGACCGGACCCAGCAGACGAAGACTCCTCTCCCTCGCCGCGGCGGCCGGTGCCGCCACGGCCCTCGGCGGCCTGCCCGCCTTCACCGCGACGGCGGCACCACGACGGCCCACCGGAACGCCGCCCCTGAAGGGGAGTTCGCGCGACCGGCTGTGGTGGCGGGCGCCCGCCGACGAGCACTCGATGATCGAACAGGGCCTGCCCGTCGGCAACGGCCGGCTCGGCGCCCTCGCGAGCAACGACCCCGGCCGCGAACTCCTCCTGATCACCGACGCCACGATGTGGACCGGCGGCCTCAACGACACCCTCGACGCCGACGGCCAGTTCCCCTACGACCGTGAGCGGTTCGGCTCGTTCACCCTGCTCGCCCGCCTCACCGTCGACCTCCCGGACCACGACCTGTCGGCCGTCTCCGGCTACCGCCGCACGCTGGACCTCGCCCAGGGCGTGGTCACCACGTCGTACGTGCGCTCCGGGATCACGTACGGGCGACAGGTCTTCGCGAGCCGTCCCGACGACGCGGTCGTCCTGCACTTCACACAGAGCGGCGGCGGTCACCACACCGGCAGCGTCACACTCGAAGGCACCCACGGCGAGACGACGAAGGGCACGCAGTCCTTCGGCGCCGCCTTCCCGAACGGCCTGCGCTACGGGGCGGCCGTGAAGGCCTACGGCAGCGGCGGCAGCGTCCGGGTGAACGGTGCGCGGATCGACTTCTCGGGCTGCCGGGACCTCACCGTGGTGGTGAGCGGCGGTACGAACTACGCGCCCGACGCCTCGGCCCACTACCGCGACCCGTCCCTCGACCCCGAGCGGCTGGCCCGTACGAAGGTCGCCGCCGCGTCGGCCCACTCGGCGGACACGCTCCTGCGCACCCATGCCGCCGACCACCGGGCCCTGTTCGAGCAGCTGGAGATATCCCTCGGTACGTCGTCCGACGAACAGCGCTCCCTGGACACCTGGGAGCGGATCCGGGCACGTGCCCGCGACGACGTGCCCGATCCCGAACTGGAGGCGGCCTACCTGCAGTTCGGCCGCTACCTGATGATCTCCGGATCCCGTGGCAGTCTCCCGCTGAACCTCCAGGGCCTGTGGCTGGACGGCAACGACCCGGACTGGATGGGCGACTACCACACGGACATCAACCTCCAGATGAACTACTGGATGGCCGACCGGGCGGGCCTGTCCCCGTGCTTCGACGCGCTCACCGACTACTGCCTCGCCCAGCTCCCGTCCTGGACGAAGCTCACCCATGATCTCTTCGACGACCCGCGCAACCGCTACCGCAACTCCACCGGGAGGACCGCCGGCTGGACGGTCGCCGTCTCCACCAACATCCACGGCGGCAACGGCTGGTGGTGGCACCCGGCGGGCAACGCCTGGCTGTGCACCACCCTGTGGGAACACTACGAGTTCACCGGTTCGCGCGCGCACCTGGCGAGGATCTACCCGCTCCTGAAGGGCGCCTGCGAGTTCTGGGAGGCACGCCTCGTCACCACGACCCTCCCCGGCACCTCGAAAGAGGTGCTCGTCGCCGACAGCGACTGGTCGCCCGAGCACGGCCCGCTCGACGCCAAGGGCATCACCTACGCGCAGGAACTGGTGTGGGCCCTGTTCGCCAACTACCGCACCGCCGCGGCCGAGCTGAAGAAGGACACCGCCTACGCGAAGACGGTCGCCGGCCTCCAGGAGCGGCTGTACCTGCCCGGGGTGAGCCCGAAGACGGGCTGGCTGGAGGAGTGGATGTCGCCCGACAACCTCGGCGAGACCACCCACCGGCACCTGTCCCCACTCGTCGGACTCTTCCCCGGTGACCGCATCCGGCCTGACGACTCCACCCCACCCGAGATCGTCGAGGGCGCGACGGCCCTGCTCACCGCACGCGGCATGGAGAGCTTCGGCTGGGCGAACGCCTGGCGCAGCCTGTGCTGGGCCCGCCTCAAGAACGCGGAGAAGGCCTATCAGCTGGTCGTCAACAACCTCCGCCCCTCGACCGGCGGCGGCAACGGCACGGCGCCGAACCTCTTCGACATCTACGAGGTCGAGAAGGGCCGCGGCATCTTCCAGATCGACGCCAACTTCGGCACCCCGGCGGCGATGATCGAGATGCTCCTGTACTCCCGCCCCGGCCACCTCGAACTGCTGCCCGCCCTGCCCGAGGCGTGGGCCGCGTCCGGGTCCGTCACGGGGGTCGGCGCCCGGGGAGGCTTCGTCGTCGACCTGCGCTGGCGCGACGGCAGACCGGAACAGGCACGGATCCGCAGCGTCGGCGGCCGGACGACCACGGTCACGTACGGGGACACCTCCCGCACGGTGACCCTGAAGCCCGGCGCGTCCGTCACCCTGCGGGACTTCGCCCGATGACGGCCCGGCTCGCCCGTGCGGGCGCTCTCGTGACGCTGCTGGTGTGCGCCGCCGCCGTCCGGGCCCCCGCGGCGACCGCCCAGGGGCCCGCCGCCCGCCACGACGTGGTCACCTGGGGCGCGAGCGCGGACCGGACGGGGGACGCCGTGCCCGACCGCAGCTACCGACTGGTCGTGCGCACCAGCGTGGCGGGGGACGACCTGCGCGTCAGACTCTCCAACGCCTTCGGGGACCGGCCGGTGACCTTCGACAGCGTCTACGCGGGCCTGCGGCGGTCGGGCGCGGAGCTGGTCCCCGGAAGCAACCGGCGGCTGACCTTCGGCGGTGCCCGGTCCGTCACGGTCCCGGCCGGCGCCACCGCGTACAGCGACCCGCTGCCGGGTCGGCTGCCCGCCGCGGCCGACCTGGTCGTCAGCGTGCACACACGGGCGGCGGGCGGTCCGGCGACCGGCCACGGCATGGCCATGCAGACGTCGTACGCCGCCACCGGCGACCACACCGGGGAGGAGGGGGCGGCGAACTGGACCGAGCGCACCGGCTCCTGGTTCTACCTCGACGCGGTCACCGTACGGACACCGGCCGACGTCGGAGCGGTCGTCGCGCTCGGGGACTCCGTCACCGACGGCTGGCAGTCCACCGGCGACCTGAACCGCCGCTGGCCCGACTACCTCGCCCGCCGGCTCCGGGCGGCCGGCGGCCCGGTCGCGGGAGTCGCCAACGAGGGGATCTCCGGGAACAAGGTCCTTGCGGACGGCGCCGGGCAGAGCGCCCTCAACCGGCTGGACCGTGACGTGCTGTCCCACCCGGGCGTCCGTACGGTCGTCCTCTTCGAGGGCGTCAACGACATCAAGGCGCACACGGGCGTCACGGCCGCGGACCTGGTCGCGGGCTACCGCGAGGTCGTCGCCCGCGCGCACGAGGCGGGCATGTGCGTCGTCGGCGCCACCGTCGCACCCTTCAAGGGCTGGTCCGAATGGGACACCGCCGCCGAGTCCGTACGACAGGAGGTCAACGAGTTCATCAGGGACAGCGGTGAGTTCGACGCCGTCACCGACTTCGACCGCGTCCTGCGCAGTCCCTACGACCACGAACGGATCCTCCCCGTCTTCGACGGGGGCGACCACCTGCACCCCAACGACAAGGGAATGCAGGCGATGGCCGACTCCGTCGACCTCGACGGCCTGCGCTGCGACCGCGGCGCCACGGCCGGCTGACGGCACCGCCGTGCGTGCGTGCGGGACCGCTCGGTAGCGTGGGCACCTCGACCACGCTACGGAGGCCACCACATGACCCGCCCGATCACCGTGGGAGCAGACGGCTCCGCCGAATCCCTGGCCGCCGTGCACTGGGCGGCCAGGGAAGCGGTACGCCGCTCGCTCCCGCTGCGCATCGTGCACGCCCGGGAGAAGTCCGACGCCGAGGACCGGACGGCGGACGTCCGGGAGGCGCTGGTGCGGACCGCGGGCGACGTCGCCGGACACCATCGCGGCCTGACGGTGACCACCGACCTCCTCGACGGCGACCCGGTCGAGGCGCTGATCGCCGCCGCCGCGGACGCCGGGACGCTGGTGCTCGGCTCGCGCGGCCACGGCGCGATCGTCGGCTTCCTGCTCGGCTCCGTCGGCCAGCAGGTCATCGCCGGCTCGACGCGGCCCGTCGTGCTCGTACGCGCCGGTGACCGGGCCGAGTCGGAGGCGGCGGGCCGCGAGATCGTCGTCGGACAGCAGGGCGGCCCCGGCGACAGCGCGGCCGCGCTGGAATTCGCCTTCGGGGCGGCGCTGGCACGCGGCGCCGCCCTGCGTGTCGTACGGGCCTGGGCCCTGCCCACCGTCTTCACCTACAGCCCCGGCTCGCTGGCGCTCGCCGACGAGGCCGGTGGCCTGGAACAGTACGAGAGGAAGGCGCTCGCCGAAGCGCTGCGGCCGTGGCTGGAGCGGTTCCCCGAGGTCAAGGTGACGGAGCACGTCGAGATGGGCAGCGCGGGCGAGGTGCTGCTGTCGGTGGCGGCGCGGGCCCAGCTGATGGTGGTCGGCCGGCGCGCGCACCGCTCGGCCGTGGGCTCACGGATCGGCTCGGTCGCCCACGCGGTCGTCCATCACGCGCCCTCCCCGGTCGCGGTCGTCCCGCCGGCCTGAGCGGTCCCCGCGTCCTCCTCGGCGTCCGCCGGGGGCGACAGCGTGTCCCGCACCTTCGGCAGGATGGTGGTGACGTAGTCCTCGACGACGGCGTCCAGGTCGAGGTCGTGCTGCGACCGCTCGGACAGGTACCAGCGGTGTTCGAGGAGTTCGTGGTAGAGCTCGGCCGGATCCATGGACCCGCGCAGGTCCGGGGGTATCGCCCGCACGGTGGGCCGGAAGACGTCCCGGACCCACCGGTGGGCCAGCACCTCCGGCCGGGCGGCCAGGGGGTCGCCCGGGGCGTGGTCGTCCTGGGTGGCCATCCAGCTCTCCAGGTCGTTCAGCAGGCGCCGCGCCTGGTTCTCCTCGGTGTCGAGCCCCGTCAGGCGCAGCAGTTGACGCTGGTGGTGCCCGGCGTCGACGACCTTCGGCACGAACGTGACGGTGTCGCCGTCCGGGGAGTGCCCGATCTGCATCTCGGCGACGTCGAAGCCGAGCTCGTTGAGGCGCCGGATCCGGCGGTCGATGTAGTGGTGCTTGCCCGCCGGGTACACCGACGTCCGGGTGAGCTCCTGCCACAGCCCTTCGTAGCGCCGGCAGATCTCCCTGCCGAACTCGATCGGGTCCACCGACGGGTGCAGCGCGCCGGAGGCCTCCAGGTCCAGCAGCTCCCCGCTGATGTTGACCCGTGCCAGATCGAGGTCGTACTCCCGCTGCCCGGGGCTCAGTTGCGGGTGCACCTCGCCGGTCTCGGCGTCGACGAGGTACGCGGCGTACGCCCCGGCGTCCCGGCGGAACAGCGTGTTCGACAGCGAGCAGTCGCCCCAGGCGAACCCCGCCAGGTGCAGCCGGACCAGCAGCACGGCCAGCGCGTCCATGAGCCGGTGCATGGTGGCGGGCCGCATGGTCGTCTCGAACATCGACCGGTAGGGCATCGAGCCGCCCAGGTGCCGGGTGATGAGGACGGACTCCAGCGGCTCGCCCGCCCCGTCGGTGCGGCCGGTGACCACGGCGAGCGGGTCGACCGCCGGGATGTTCAGCCGGTCGAGACCGCGCAGCAGTTCGTACTCGCGCAGCGCGGGCCGCTCCGCGAGCTCCTTGACCGCCACGACCTCCGCGCCGGCGCGCGCGTACCGCACCACGTGCCGTGAGATGCCCCGCGGCAGCGGGACCAGAAGGTGCTCGGGCCACTCCTCCAGGGGTACGTCCCAGGGCAGGTCGAGCAGGAGCGCGGGGTGCTCCGGGTTGGTGGCGCTGATCTGCAATGCCATCGCTCGCGTGCCCTGCCTCACGGTCGTCCGTCATGTCGCGTCGTGCGTCTCGCAGGAGCATCTCCGCACCTGGACGGCCCTTTCGTCAACACGACGGTCCGGCCTGTCCGCGGAGGGCGGTCGCGCCGGGAGATCCGGAATCGGCTTCGCACACCTGAAAAAAGGATTCCGAATTGGTCGACGCCGAAATTCGGAGCGGAAGTGCGGGAGGGAGGAAAAGGCGGGAGGGGGGAGGAAGAGGGAGGGTTTCCCGGCCCGCGACCTTGGCGTACCGATTCGAACACACCGCCCGGCGCGCGCCGTCCGGACCGCCCGGGACGGCCTCGCCGGCGCCGGTCGTAGGACGTGATGTGCAGCACCCCGGGGCGGCGGCCGTGGCGCCTGGGGTGCAGGTTCTGGCTGCGCACGGCTTGATCGTCGATCAACTGGGGCGAAATCCCTGGCCAGTGCCCATTCCGCGCATTTGACACCTCGTCGCCCGCAGAGATAGGAAGCAGCCCTCTGAGGTCGAGAGGTGGACCGTGTACGAACCGAATGTGGTCGGGGACTGGCAGGAGTACGACGACGGGCATGCCGGCCTGCGCGTCCGCGTCCACGGCCTGGAAAAGGCCGAGCCGTCACGCGGGCGGGACGACGCCGCCGAAGGGCTGGTCTACTTCCGGTTCCGGGTGACCGTCGAGAACCGTGCGACGGAACACTTCGGTATTCACCTCGAAGACGGCCAACTCGACATCCGTACCGGAAGCGACGGCGAAAGCGCCTTCCTGGACTGGCGCAACTCCCAGTTCATCGAGGGCTTCGACGTCTACCCGCTGCGCCGGGTCACCTCCGTCCTGTACGCCGCCGCGCCGGAGGGCTGCCTCTCCCTGGTGGACGTCCAGGTCCAGTTGAAGGTCGACGACGAGTGGACCGAGCGCTACCTCTGGTCGGGCGGCATCGGTGTGCACGACTCGTCCGTCGGCGTCGGCGCCCGTACCGACTCGGCCGTGGACAGTCTCGCCGACCAGGTGATCAGTTTCCTGGAGCGGGAGGCGGGGCCGGGCCCGGCCTCGTGACGCGCTCCACGCGGTCCGGCCTGCCGGGACGTCCGGGACCCCGGGAGGTCGCTGGGAGGCCCGTGCTCAGCCGGTCCGGGCGTCGTGGTCCAGTGCCTCCGCCGCTTCCGCCGTCACGGCCCGCGCGACGGCCGCCAGGGCCGGGAAGTCGAGCTTCCACTGCTGCCAGAACAGCGGAACGTCGATGTGCCGGTCCGGCGCGAGCCGCACGAACCGTCCCGCCCGCAGCAGCGGGTCCGCCTGCACCTCGGGGACCATGCCCCAGCCCATTCCGGCGGCGACGGCCCCGACGAACCCCTCCGACGTCGGCACCAGGTGCCGCACCGCACTCGCGCCGCGACGGCCGTGCGGCGTGCCCCGGGCCGCTTCGCCGCCGTGGAGCAGCGTGCGGACGAACGCGTCCTGCAGATCGTCCCGCCGGTCGAAGGCGACCACCGGCACGTCGCCCAGGACCTCCCGCAACGGTGTGCCGGGCCGTCCGCCGAGCCACCGCCCCACGAAGGACGGGCTCGCCACCGGCACGTACCGCATGCGCCCGAGGCCGTGGACGGAGCAGCCCGCCACCGCCTCCGGCGACGAGGTGACGGCCGCCATCACCAGCCCCTCCCGCAGCAGCGCGGCCGTGTGGTCCTGGTCCTCGCGGCGCAGCTCGTAGCAGAGCGGCAGATCCCCGGGCACGCGCGTGAGCGCGGGCAGGAACCAGGTCGCCAGCGAGTCGGCGTTCACCGCGATCGACAGCCGGGTCGGTTCCCCGGCGCCGGACATGCCCAGCTCGGCCCGTGTGTCGCGCTCGAGACCGGCGAGCCGGCGCGCGAAACGCACGACCGCCTCACCGGACTCGGTCGGCCGGACCGGCTTCGTACGCAGCAACAGCACGCGCCCGGTGCGCTGTTCGAGGGCCTTGACCCGCTGGCTCACCGCGGACGGCGTCACGTGCAGCACGGCGGCCGCGGCGTCGAAGGTGCCCTCGTCCACGACGGCCAGCAGGGTCCGCACCTGGTCGAGCGGCAGGTCGGTCATCACGAACGCTAAGGATACGTAAGAATCTTTAGCTGTACTTCTCCCTGGCCCGCTTCCTAACGTGGACGCCGTGAACAGCGCTCTGACCGCCACGGCCGCCGGGTTCGGCACCGGCCTCTCCCTGATCGTCGCCATCGGCGCCCAGAACGCCTTCGTCCTGCGCCAGGGCGTCCGCCGTGACGCGGTGCTCGCGGTGGTGGGCATCTGCGCCCTGTCCGACGCGGTGCTCATCGCGCTGGGCGTCGGCGGGGTCGGCGCGGTCGTGGTGGCCTGGCCGTCGGTGCTGACCGCGGTCGCGCTGATCGGCGGCGTCTTCCTGATCGGGTACGGGTGCCTCGCCGCGCGGCGGGTCCTGCGGCCCGCGGAGCTGGGCATGGAGGCCGAAGGCGCCGGGGCCGCGGGGGCCGCCGGACCGGCGGGGACGGCCGGGGCGCCCGGCTCGCGGCGGCGGGCCGTACTCACCTGCCTGGCGATGACCTGGCTGAACCCGCACGTCTATCTGGACACCGTGTTCCTGCTCGGCTCCATCGCCGCCGACCGCGGGCCCTGGCGCTGGACCTTCGGCCTCGGCGCGGTGACCGCCAGCCTGGTCTGGTTCGCCGCGCTCGGCTTCGGCGCCCGGCTGCTCGGCCCGCTGCTGGCCCGGCCGTCGGCGTGGCGGGTGCTGGACGCCCTGATCGCCGCGACGATGATCGTGCTCGGGGTCACGCTGATCGCCGGGGCGTGAGCGCCTCCGCCGGCGCGGGGTGCCGGTGCCGACCGTCACCCCGATCCCGATCCCGATCCCGATCCCGATCCCGATCCTGGTCCTGGTCCTGGTCCTGATTCCTGTCCGGATCCCGGTCCTGGTCCCGGTCCCGGCGGCCCCCGTGGTGCACGACGGCGACGGCCAGCAGTCCGAGCGCGAGCCCCGCCACTGTCTGCGTACCGAAGTGCTCGCCGAACATCAGCGCGCCCCACACGGCCGTGACCGGGGCCATCAGGAACATCAGCGTGTTGACCTCGGTCACCCCGGAGCGCCGCAGGATCAGCCAGTACAGCCCGTACCCGCCGAACGTGGAAAGCACCACGAGCCACACCACCGCGGTCCAGAAGGAACCGTCCGCCGGTGGCGTCAGGCCTCCGGTGACGGCCGCCAGCACGGTGAACACGACGGCGCTGGTCACGGCGTGGACCGTCATCGACACCATCGGGCGGACGTCCGTGCGGGACCGGCGGTCCAGGAACGTCGCCGCGACCAGGCTCAGCATGCCGAGGAACGGTACGAGGTACGCCCACCACGCGACGCCCGTCGCGGCACCCGCGTCGGCCGCGGTGACGACGACCACCCCCGCCACGCCCAGGCCCAGCCCGAGCCACTGGGTGCGCGACACCGCCACACCCAGCAGCGGCCCGGCCAGCGCGCCGGCCACCAGCGGCTGCGTGCCGTCGATGAGGGCCGTCGTCCCGCTGGAGACGCCCAGCTCGATCGCGTAGTACACGGTCAGGAGGTAGCCGCTCTGCGACAGCAGTCCGACGACGGCCTGCCGCAGCAGCTCACGGGGTCCGAGCCCGCGCCAGGAGGAACGGGCGGCGGTCAGGGCGACGACGCCGAGGGCGAGGGCCAGCGGGAGGAAGCGCCACATGAGGAGCGTGACCGCCGAGGCACTGCCCGACCCGAGTTTGGCTCCGATGAAACCGGAGCTCCAGGCCCCCACGAATGCGACCGACAGAAGAATGTTCACGGCTCCGCACACCTCCCGAGGTGGCTGGCGGACTCAGAAGTATACCGATCTGTATACCCATAGGAACCGAGTATACAGATCGGTCTACAATGGGCGGATGAGCGCCACGGACGCACCCCGCCGAGTACCGATGACCCCTGCCGCACGCCGTGCCCTGGCCGCGGCGGGGCGGCTGTTCTACGAGCGCGGGATCCACGCGGTCGGCGTCGATCTGATCGCGGCGGAGGCGGGCGTCACCAAGAAGACGCTCTACGACCGCTTCGGCTCCAAGGACCAGATCGTCGTCGAGTACCTCGCCGACCGCGACGAACGCTGGCGTGCCCGCCTCGCCGAACGCCTCGACGCCTGCCCGTCGCCGCGCGGCCGTGTCCTGACCGTCTTCGACGTGTCGCACGAGTGGATGGACGAGAACAGCCCCAGGGGCTGCGGCATGGTCAACGCCCACGCGGAGATCGACGATCCCTCCCACCCGGCGTACGCGATCATCACCGGCCAGAAGCGGTGGATGCTCACCCTGTTCACCGACCTCGTGCGCCCGCTCGCACCCGCCTCGGCCGACACGCTGGGCCGCGCCCTGATGCTGCTCCACGAGGGCGCGCTCGTCGCCTTCGGCCTGCGCATCTTCCCCGGAGCGCTGGAGCAGGCCCGCGAGCAGGCGGCGGTCCTGCTCGACGGCGCCGTCGGCCGGGCGCCCGCGAACTGACCGGCCGGGCGCCCCTCCGGTCCACGTACCGACCCACCGCACGAAGACCGCTCCGCATCGGCGATAGTGAACCCCTGATCGAAAGATGTATCGAGCAATCAAAGTGGTCGGGACGGGCGTGGACACCAGCAAGGGCAGTGCGGACGACATCGCGGAGCGGCACACCGAGGACGCCGGACCGGCGGGACCGGTGCCGGCGGCCACGGCCGACCCCGCGGATCCCCGGGAAGCCGCGGATCCCGGGGAAGCCGCGGACCCCGGGGAAGCCGCGGACCCCGGGGTCCCGGCGGACCGGGGGAGGAGCGGATGGCGCCGCTGGGCCATGGACGCCCGGCCGCTGCGCAGGCCCGCGTACCGCCGCCTCTGGTCCTCGACCATCGTGACCGCCGTGGGCAGCCAGCTCACCGCCGTCGCCGTGCCGAAGCAGATCTACGACATCACCGGGTCCTCGGCCTGGGTCGGTTACGCGAGCTTCGCGGGACTGCTGCCCCTCGTCGTCTTCGCGCTCTGGGGCGGTGCGATCGCGGACACCGTGGACCGGCGCAAGCTCCTCCTCGTCACCAACACCGGTATCGCCGTCACCTCCCTGCTCTTCTGGGTCCAGGCCGTCACCGGACTCGCCTCGGTCGCCGTCCTGATGCTGCTGCTCGCCCTCCAGCAGGCCTTCTTCGGCCTCAACTCCCCGGCCCGCCAGGCCTCCATCGCCCGGCTCGTACCCAAGGAGGAACTGGCCGCGGCGAACGCGCTCGGCTCGACGGTCATGCAGACCGGCCTGGTCGCCGGCCCGCTGCTCGCCGGAGCGCTCATCCCCGTGGTGGGCCTGGCCGAGCTCTATCTGATCGACGCCGTGGCCCTGTGCGTCACCGTGTGGGCCGTCTACCGCCTGCCCGCGCTGCCGCCCCTGGCCACCGCCGCGGCGCGGGCCGGCCGGGCCGGGCTGCGGGGGATCGCGGAGGGGTTCCGCTACATCTCGCTCAACCAGGTACTGCTGCTGTCCTTCCTCGCCGACATCATCGCCATGGTGTTCGGCATGCCCCGCGCCCTCTTCCCCCAGCTCGCCGCGCAGACGTACACGTCGTACGACGAAGGCGTGGCGCTCGGCCTGCTGTTCGCGGCGGTGCCCATCGGCGCGGTGCTCGGCGGACTGGTGTCGGGCACCTTCTCCGGGGCCCGCCGGCACGGCCTCATGGTCATCGTCGCCGTGATCGCCTGGGGCGTGGCCATCACCGGGTTCGGGCTGAGCGCCAACCTCTGGGTGGCCGTGGCGTTCCTCGCCGCCGCGGGAGTCGCCGACATGGTCTCCATGGTCTTCCGCGGAGCCATCCTCCTCT
The DNA here is from genome assembly GCF_030817535.1 of Streptomyces sp. V3I8. NCBI lineage: Bacteria > Bacillati > Actinomycetota > Actinomycetes > Kitasatosporales > Streptomycetaceae > Streptomyces > Streptomyces sp. V3I8. The sequence continues at coordinate 8,304,819 of NZ_JAUSZL010000002.1, forward strand.
CCGCCGTCACCGACGAGCTGCGGGGCCGCATGCAGGGCGTCTTCACGGTCGTCGTGGCGGGCGGTCCGCGGCTGGCCGACGTACTGCACGGCACGGCCGGATCGGCACTGGGCGCCCGTACGGCGGTCGCGGGCGGCGGTCTGCTCGTCGTCGTGTCCATGCTGGTGCTGGCCGCGACGATGCCGGCGCTGCGCCGCTACGGCGCGAGCGCCTGACCGACGGGAAGCGCCTGACCGGTCGGAAGCGTCCGGCCGGTCGGAAGCGTCCGGCCGACCGGAAGACTCCGACCGGCCGGGAGTGCCCGGAGAGCCCACGTCTCCCGGGAATCCCGTCGCTCTCGGCCGCGTACGGAACTAGCCTCGTCCTTCATGAACATCTTGCGGACGATCCATGACGTGCCCGTCTTCCTGTGCGCCGCCGAGGGCGAGCCCATCGGCGGCGAACGCGACGCCCTGGACGTCATCGGCGAGGCCTCCTACCAGGGCGCGCGGTGGGCCGTCGTGCCCGCCGCGCGGCTGGACGGGACGTTCTTCCGGCTGAGCACGCGCGTCGCCGGCGACATCGTCCAGAAGTTCGCGAACTACCGCCTCGGGCTCGTGGTCCTCGGGGACATCTCCCACCACACGGCCGGCAGTTCCGCGCTGCGCGACTTCGTCCGCGAGTGCAACCGCGGACAGCAGACCTGGTTCGTCGCCGACACCGACGAGCTGGCGCGGCGGCTGGGCGGCTGAGGACGAAGGGCTCAGCCGTCGATGTCCGCCGCGGCCCGCGCGATCAGCTCCTGCAGGTAGAGGCCGCGCCGGGAGTCCAGCTCGCCGGGGACTCCCGTCCGCACGGCGGTGGCGAAGTCCCGGCGCAGCACCGGCCAGCACTCGTCGTGGTCGAGGCCGGCGGCGTCGTACACGAGCCCGGACCGCGGCCCGAACAGCTCGATCCGCATGATCCCGGGCTCCACGACGACCGACCCGGACAGCGAGGCCTGACTGACCGCACCGCTCTCGTGCTCGCAGATCAACTCCACCCACCGGCGCGGGTCGCCACTGGCGCGGACCCGTACGACGGGCCCCACGGCGGCGTCCAGCAGGTCCAGGACGTGGGGTCCGAGATCCAGCAGCGCGCCGTGCTCCAGGCGCCAGGGGGTCGCGAAGTCGCCGCCGAGGAAGGCCCCGCCCAGACAGGCCGACCGGGCGCCCGCCACCTCGATGCCCCGCGCGGCCCGCAGGAACTCCCGCGCCACGGGGTGGTACCGGTTGGTGAGGACGACCTGCGAGACGACCCCGGCCTCGTCGATCGCGTCGACCAGCCGTCGCGCGGACGGCACGTCCAGCCCGATCGGCTTCTCCAGCAGCAGGGCCTTGCCGGCCTTCGCCGCGCGGCCCGCGAGGTCCGCCTGGACGTCCGGCGGCACCGCGAAGGCCACCGCCTCGCACCGGTCGAGCAACTCCTCGAAACGCGCCACGGCGAGCGCCCCGTACGGCTCGGCGGTCTCCCGCGCCGCCTCCGGACGCCGTGCCCACACCGCCGTCAGCTCGGTCTCGGGCCCGGCGGCGAGCACGGGCGCGTGCACCCCGCGCGCCCAGGGACCGGCGCCGACCAGGCCGACCTTGACGGGGGAGTGGGGCCAGGAGGAAGGGATGATGTCGGCCACGGAAGTCCAATCTGCGCTACGGGATCACGGTCGGGGAGCGGCGACCGTGCAACGAACGACCGCGACCGGACGTGCCCGTGGTGACACGGAACAGCCCCTGCGCGCGCCCGGCCTCGCGGGTACCCACAGGGGCCGGATCCCGAACCGGCGCACGGCGGGTCCCTACTACGTTCTCAGTAGCTGTAACTGCCAGCAGGCGTACGACGACAGGGAGGCCCGCATCCGGAGAAACTGGGCGGTCCGACCAGCTTCCATGAGGAGACCGCCTGCCGTGGCCGTATTTCTTCACCGAGCAAGCCGTCCGGCCTTTCGGCGACGTCGGTACGTTGCTCCGATCCGGGCGGCGGTCCTGGCCCTGACCGGACTCGGCGCTCTCAAGGCTCCGGAGGCGTCCGGCAAGGGGTTCGCCACGCCGGGCATCGAGTCCCGGAAGGCGTTCGGCCTGCTGGCACAACGTTTCCCCGCAACCGCTGCCGACGGTGCGCCCGCCCGGACCGTTTTCGTCGCGCCGAGCGGAGAGCGGATCACCGCCCCTGCGAACACCGCAGCCGGCGCGGTCACCGCCGCCGTACCGATCGCCCTGACACCGGCCCCGGCAGCGGTCCGCGGGGACAGCGACGTGTTCCGGAGCACCGACCGGAGAATGGTATGAGTACCGGTCCTGAGCGTTACACCGACCGTTTCGAGCGGTACGCCGACCGCCATCCTCGTGTCGTCGACGCGGTCGTGGTCCTGGTACTGATGGCCTGCGCGGTCGTGGGCAGTGGTCTCACCAGGCCCGGCGCCGCCCCGCCCCGGCGTGACACCACCGTCCTGGTCGTGATGGGGGCCTCGTGTCTCGCTCTGTTCAGACACCGGAGCCATCCGCGGACCGTCACCGTCGTCAACGCGGTATGCATCGTGGCCGTCACCGCGCTGGAGTACGTGCTGACCCCCCTGCTGCTGGCTCCCGTCATGGGGGCGCTGTACTGGCTGACCACGCACACCGGGCTCAGGACCGCACGCTTTTACGGTGTCACCACGGCAGTGGCTCTGATGGCCACGTCAGCGGTCTTCGACCCGACATACGCCTCTTCCCCCGTGCCACGGTCCATCGGCTACTGTTTCTGGCTGTCGCTGCCGCTCGCCGCCGGCAGCATGACGAGACTGCGGCGCGCCTACGTGGCGTCGATGCGGGCCCGCGCTGAACACGCCGAGCGGACCCGGGACGAGGAGGCACGGCTGCGTGCCACCGAAGAACGCATGCGCATCGCCCGCGAACTGCACGACGTCGTGGCGCATCATCTGGCCCTCGCCAACGCCCAGGCAGGCACGGCCGCCCACTTCGCGCTCACCGACCCGCAACGGACGAAGGAGATCCTCACCGGCCTGACCGGCACCACGTCCTCCGCGCTGCGCGAACTGAAGGCCACGCTGGGACTGCTGCGCCACGACGGCGCCCCGGTCCCCGGACCGCTGGAACCCTCTCCTGGCCTCGCCCGCCTGCCCGAGCTGGTGTCGACGTGTGCGTCCGCGGGGTTCACCGTCACGGTCACCACGACGGGCGAGCCTCGTCCGCTCACCTCCGGGGTGGACCTGACCGCGTTCCGGATCGTGCAGGAGGCGCTCACCAACGCCACCAAGCACGCCGCCGCGGACTCGGCACACGTACATCTCGCCTACAAGGACCGCCGCTTGCTGATCACGGTCACCAACGACGCACCGTACGGCGCCCCCGATGCGGCCGCAGCCGAGCCGAGCCAGGGCTTCGGCATCATGGGCATGCGCGAACGAGCCCACACCGTCGGCGGTGAATTCCGCGCGGGACCCCGCCCGGGAGGCGGCTTCGAAGTCGCGGCCGGCCTGCCGCTCCCGTCCGCCGCACCCGAAGCGTCCCCGAAGGCCGCAGATGATCCAACAGGAGAACAGGCATGACCATCAGGGTGCTGCTCGCCGACGACCAGACCTTGCTGCGGGCGACCTTCCGGATGCTGATCGACTCCTGTGAGGACATGACCGTGGTCGGGGAAGCCTCCGACGGCGCGGAGGCGGTGGACCTGGCCCGCGCCCACCACCCCGACATCGTCCTCATGGACATCCGCATGCCGGGCACGGACGGTCTGGCCGCCACGTCGGCCATCTGCGCGGACCCGGACCTGGCCGCGACCCGCGTCCTCATCCTGACCACGTTCGAGACCGAGGAGTACGTCGCCCAGGCGCTGCACGCCGGTGCCAGCGGGTTCCTGGGCAAGGACGTCACCACCGACACCCTGCTGGCCGGCCTGCGCACGGTGGCGTCCGGCGAGGCCCTTCTGTCCCCCACCGCCACCCGTACCCTGATCGTCAACTTCCTCATGACACCGGCCCCCGGGGTTTTGCCCGTATCAGCACAGCACCTGTCGGGGCTCACCGCCCGCGAACGCGAGACGATGGCCATGGCCGCCGAGGGGAAGTCCAACACCGAGATCGCCGAGACACTCACGATCAGCCCGCTGACCGTACGCACCCACGTCTACCGCGCGATGGCGAAACTGGGCGCCCGCGACCGCGCTCAACTGGTCGTCATCGCCTACCGGACCGGCCTGGTGCAGGTGACTCGGTCAACGCCCTGACCGTGCACCGGCAATCGGCCTCGGGACGACGTCGACGAGGGGCGGACGTCCGTGCGATGCCGTCCCGTACCGGCGGTGCGGACCGGGCGGCGCCGTGGAACCCCCGCCCGGGCGAAGCCCGGAGCGGGGTGCGTGCTTCGGGGGTCCCGCGGGCCGGAGGCCGGGGGCGGGAGGGCGACGGCAGGGCCTAGACCGGCCGCAGCCACACCGTCGCCAGCGGCGGCAGGGTGAGCCGCACGCAGGCCGCCCATCCCTGCCACCCCTCCGTGTCCGCCTTGACCGGCGCGGTGCGGGTGACCCCGCTGCCGCCGAAGCACGACGCGTCGGTGTTCAGGACCTCCCGCCAGGCGGGCACGTGGTCGGGAACACCCAGCCGGTAGTCGTGCCGCACCACGGGCGAGAAGTTGGACACGGCCAGCAGCGGCGACCCGTCGGCGGCGTACCGCAGGAAGGCGAACACGTTGTCCTCCGCCGCGTCCCCGGCGACCCAGGCGAACCCGGCGGGAGAGGTGTCCCGCTCCCAGAGCGCGCGCGTGGCCCGGTACTGCGTGTTGAGCTCGCGCACGAGGTTGCGGACGCCCCGGTGGTCGGCCTCGGCCCCGTACGCCGGATCCAGCAGTCCCCAGTCGGGGCCGTGCGCCTCCGACCACTCGGCGCCCTGTGCGAACTCCTGCCCCATGAAGAGGAGCTGCTTGCCGGGGTGGGCCCACATGAAGCCCAGGTAGGCACGGTGGGTGGCGCGCCGCTGCCACCAGTCGCCGGGCATCTTCGACACCAGCGCCTGCTTGCCGTGCACGACCTCGTCGTGCGAGATGGGCAGCACGTAGTTCTCGCTGTACGCGTACACCATCGAGAACGTCATCTCGTGGTGGTGGTACTTGCGGTGCACCGGCTCGTGGCGGATGTACTCCAGCGAGTCGTGCATCCAGCCCATGTTCCACTTCAGCCCGAAGCCGAGACCGCCGGAGTCGGTGGAGCGGGTCACCCCCTCCCAGGCGGTCGACTCCTCCGCGATGGTCACGATCCCCGGCACCCGCCGGTACAGCGTCGCGTTCATCTCCTGCAGGAACGCCATCGCGCCGAGGTCCTCCCGGCCGCCGGAGGCGTTGGGGGACCACTGCCCGTCCTCGCGCGAGTAGTCGAGGTAGAGCATGGAGGCGACGGCGTCGACCCGCAGCCCGTCGATGTGGAACTCCTCGCACCAGTACACGGCGTTGGCGACGAGGAAGTTGCGCACCTCCACCCGGTCGAAGTCGAACTCGTAGGTGCCCCAGTCAGGATGCTCGGCACGCCGGTCGTCCCCGGGCTCGTACAGCGGCTCCCCGTCGAAGCGGGCCAGCGCCCAGTCGTCCTTGGGGAAGTGCGCGGGCACCCAGTCCATGATCACGCCGATGCCGGCCCGGTGCAGGGCGTCGACGAGGTACTTGAAGTCGTCGGGGGTGCCGAGGCGTGAGGTGGGTGCGTAGAAGCCGGTGACCTGGTAGCCCCAGGAGCCGCCGAAGGGGTGCTCGGCGACCGGCATCAGCTCGACGTGCGTGAAGCCGAGGTCGCTGACGTACGCGGGCAGCTCCTCCGCCAGCTGACGGTAGGTCAGGCCCGGCCGCCAGGAAGCGAGATGCACCTCGTAGACCGAGAACGGCGCCTCGTGCACCGGCCGGTCGCCACGGTGCGCCAGCCAGTGCGCGTCGTTCCACTCGTAGTGCGAGGCCGTGACGACGGACGCCGTGTCCGGCGGCACCTCGGTGCGGCGCGCCATCGGGTCCGCCTTGAGGAACCGGGTCCCGTGGCGGGAGGTGATCTCGAACTTGTACCGCGCGCCCTCGCCGACACCGGGCAGGAACAGCTCCCACACCCCGGCCGCGCCCAGCGAGCGCATCGGGAACTGCGTGCCGTCCCAGAAGGTGAAGTCCCCGGCGACCCGCACCCCCCGCGCGTTCGGCGCCCACACCGTGAAACGGGTGCCCGCCACACCCTGGTGCTCCATCGGCTCGGCGCCGAGCGCCCGCCACAGCTGCTCGTGCCGGCCCTCCCGGACCAGGTGCAGATCGAGCTCGCCGAGCGCCGGCAGGAAGCGGTACGGGTCCTCCACCTCCAGCTCGACACCGCCCGCGTACCTGACCAGCAGGGTGTACTCGGGCACGGAGTCCAGGGGCAGTACCCCCGAGAAGAGGCCGTCGCCCTCGCTGTCCAGCACCATCCGCAGCCCGTCGGGCAGCGACACCGCCACGGATTCGGCGAACGGCCGCAGCGCACGGACGACGACGCCGTCCGGCACCGGATGCGCCCCCAGCAGCGCGTGCGGGTCGTGATGGGTCCCCGACAGCAGCCGCTCCCGGTCCGCCCCCTCCAGCGAGAACACCGGCTCGTGCCCGCCGGGCCCGCCCGGCACCGCCTCGACCGGACCCGTCCCGGCAGGTCCGACGTCCTTGGACGGCGGCGGGGTCAGGGGTACGGAGATATTCCGGGATGCCACGTTTTCAGCCTCCTTGAGCGCTGTGGAAGGAAGGGACCGGCGTGTGCGGACCGCCGGATGACGCAGGGTGCTGCTGGGCCAGACGGGCGATCGCCGCCATCGGCACGGGCAGCCAGTCGGGCCGGTGCCGCGCCTCGTACAGGGCCTCGTACACGGCCCGGTCCGTCTCGTACGCGCGCAGCAGCTCGGGCTGCGCGCGCGGATCCCACCGCGCCTGGCCGGCGTACCCGGCGCAGTAGGCGTCCCGGCAGCGACGCGCCCACTCCGGGCGCCACGGGTGGCGGCTGCGGGCGGCGTAGTCGAAGGAGCGCAGCATCCCCGCGACATCGCGTACGGGGGACTGCGGCTGCCGGCGTTCGGCGATGGGACGCGCCGGCTCGCCCTCGAAGTCGATGACGGACCACCGCTCCCCGGCCCACAGCACCTGACCGAGGTGCAGGTCGCCGTGGATGCGCTGCACCGGGCGGCCCGAGTCGAGGGCGGCGAGCTCGTCGAAGGCGCCCCGCAGCCCCTCGACGTAGGGGAGCAGTTCCGGCACCGCACGACCGGTCGAGTCCAGCCGTTCGATCATCGCCGCCGCGAGTCGCCTGCTCCCGTGCCCGGCCGGCGCGCCGAGGGCGAACGCCGCGGCCAGCGCGACGTGCACCTCGGCGGTCGCCCGCCCCAGCTCGTACGCCTCGTCCGTGAAGTCCCGGCCCGCGGTGAGCGCTTCGAGCGCCAGGGTCCACCCGTCGACGGCGTCCGGCAGGAACGGCTGGAGCACACCGAGCGTCGCCGCCTGCGGCTCCGAGGTCCGGAACCAGGCCACGGGGGCCGGGACACGGGTGCACCCCTGGCGGGCCAGGGCCCAGGGCACCTCCAGGTCCGGGTTGATGCCGGGCTGGACCCGCCGGAAGACCTTGAGGATGTACGCGTCGCCGTACACCAGCGAGGAGTTGGACTGCTCGGCGTCGAGGAGGCGCGGTGCCAGACCGGTGGGGACGGACACCTTCGGGTCCCGCTCGAACCGCAGGGGGCCCGCCGTCCCCGCGGTGCGCAGCCGTTCCAGGAGCAGGTCGGCCGACCGCGGTTCCTGGAGGGCGTCGTACACCGTCAGGCCGGCCAGCGGCCCCCGGCTCGCCCGTCCGATGCGGGCATGGGCCAGCCGAGGGGGCAGCACGTCCCCGACGCCGAGGAGCAGTTGGTAGCAGTCGCCGGGGCGTGACGGGGAGGAGCCCTGCCCGGTGCAGACCAGCAGGTGCAGACACGCCGGGTGCAGCTCTGTCACCGAAAGCAGTGTCAGTTCCGTGACCCGGCGGCCCTTGCCCGCGAACCAGCGCTGTTCGGGCAGCCACGCCCGGAGCATGTCGGCGAGCGATGTCAGCAGATGAGCCGGAGCGTGGCCGCTGGGGCGGGGTGAGACGACCTTGCGCATGACGACCCCTCCTTTCAGGAGCACACCGTCAATCGGCGTTTGGTGAGCGGTGCCGTGTCCTTGCGGAGCCGGAACCAGTAGAAGCCGTGGCCGGCGAGGGTGAGGAGGTAGGGGAGCTCGCCGATGGCGGGGAAGCGGACGCCGCCGATGAGTTCGACGGGGTGGCGTCCGGCGAAGGCCTGGAGGTCGAGTTCGGTGGGCTGGGCGAAGCGGGAGAAGTTGTGGACGCACAGGACGAGGTCGTCCTTGTACTCGCGCAGGAAGGCGATGACGGCGGGGTTGGAGGAGGGGAGTTCGGTGTAGGAGCCGAGGCCGAAGGCGGGGTTCTGTTTGCGGATCTCGATCATGCGTCGGGTCCAGTGGAGCAGGCTGGAGGGGTTGCTCATGGAGGCTTCGACGTTGGTGACCTGGTAGCCGTGGACGGGGTCCATGATGGTGGGCAGGAAGAGGCGTCCGGGGTCGCAGGAGGAGAATCCGGCGTTGCGGTCGGGGGTCCACTGCATGGGGGTGCGTACCGCGTCGCGGTCGCCGAGCCAGATGTTGTCGCCCATGCCGATCTCGTCGCCGTAGTAGAGGATCGGGGAGCCGGGCAGGGACAGCAGGAGTGCGGTGAACAGTTCGATCTGGTTGCGGTCGTTGTCCAGGAGGGTGGCCAGGCGTCGGCGGATGCCGATGTTGGCGCGCATGCGGGGGTCCTTGGCGTATTCCGCATACATGTAGTCGCGTTCTTCGTCGGTGACCATCTCCAGGGTGAGTTCGTCGTGGTTGCGCAGGAAGATGCCCCATTGGCAGCCGGAGGGGATGGCGGGGGTCTTGGCGAGGATTTCGGAGACGGGGTAGCGCGATTCGCGGCGTACGGCCATGAAGATGCGGGGCATGACGGGGAAGTGGAAGGCCATGTGGCATTCGTCGCCGCCGGCGGTGTAGTCGCCGAAGTAGTCGACGACGTCTTCGGGCCATTGGTTGGCTTCGGCGAGCAGGACGGTGTCGGGGTAGTGGGCGTCGATCTCGGCGCGGACGCGTTTGAGGACGTGGTGGGTGGCGGGGAGGTTTTCGCAGTCGGTGCCCTCTTCGGCGAAGAGGTAGGGCACGGCGTCCAGGCGGAAGCCGTCGATGCCCAGGTCGAGCCAGAATTTGAGGGCGGAGATGATTTCTTCGACGACGGCGGGGTTTTCGAAGTTGAGGTCGGGCTGGTGGGAGAAGAAGCGGTGGAAGTAGTACTGCTTGCGGATGGGGTCGAAGGTCCAGTTGGAGACTTCGGTGTCGACGAAGATGATGCGGGCATCCGCGTACTGTTGGTCGTCGTCGGCCCACATGTAGTAGTCGCCGTAGGGGCCGGTGGGGTCGTTGCGGGAGGCCTGGAACCACGGGTGCTGGTCGCTGGTGTGGTTCATGACGAAGTCGATGATGACGCGCATGCCGCGCTGGTGGGCGGCGTCGACGAATTCGACGAAGTCGGCGAGGTCGCCGAATTCGGGCAGGACGGCGGTGTAGTCGGAGACGTCGTAGCCGCCGTCGCGCAGGGGCGACTGGAAGAAGGGGGGCAGCCACAGGCAGTCGACGCCCAGCCATTGCAGGTAGTCGAGTTTGGCGGTGAGGCCTTTGAGGTCGCCGATGCCGTCGCCGTTGCTGTCCTGGAAGGAGCGTACGAGGACTTCGTAGAAGACGGCGCGTTTGAACCATTCGGGGTCGCGGTCCTTGGCGGGGGTGTCTTCGAACTTGTCTTCGACGGGCTCGTTGACGATCATGTGGGTGACCCTCCGGTGGGCGGTGAGGACGGTCGCAGGACGCTCATGACGTGCGCGGGCCGCTCTCCCGGCGTGAGGCGCACGTAGTTGGTCCTGCCCCAGTGGTATGTCTCGCCGGAGAGCTCGTCGCGCACCGGCACCGACGCGTGCCAGTCCAGGCCGAGTCGTGGCATGTCCAACGAGACCGTGGCCTCCTGGGTGTGGTGGGGGTCGAGGTTCACGACTACCACGACCGTGTCGGAGCCGGTCCGCTTGCTGTACGCGATGACGGCGTCGTTGTCGGTCCCGTGGAAATGGACGTTCCGCAGATGGCGGAAGGCCACGTGTTCCCGGCGGATCCTGTTGAGCGAACCGATGAGCGGCGCGATGGACGTTCCCGCCCGCTCGGCGGCCTCCCAGTCGCGCGGCCGCAACTGGTACTTCTCCGAGTCGAGGTAGTCCTCGGTGCCTGCCCTGGCCGCGGTGTTCTCGCACAGTTCGTATCCCGCGTACATTCCCCAGGACGGTGAGAGCGTCGCCGCCAGTACCGCGCGCAGTTCGAAAGCGGGCCGCCCGCCGTGCTGGAGGAATCCGGGCAGGATGTCCGGGGTGTTGACGAAGAAATTGGGCCGCATGTAGGCGGCCGCGTCACCTGAGAGCTCGGTGAGGTACTCGGTCAGTTCCTCTTTGGTGTTGCGCCAGGTGAAATACGTGTACGACTGCTGGAATCCGACGCGTGCCAGGGCGTGCATGACCTCCGGACGGGTGAACGCCTCCGCCAGGAAGATCACGTCCGGGTCGGTTCGGTTGATGTCCGCGATCACCCGCTCCCAGAACATGACCGGTTTCGTGTGCGGATTGTCCACGCGGAAGATGCGTACGCCGTGCCCCATCCAGAACCGGAGAATGCCGAGCGTCTCCTGCACCAGGCCGGGCATGTCCGCGTCGAAGGCGATCGGATAGATGTCCTGGTATTTCTTCGGCGGGTTCTCCGCGTACGCGATCGTGCCGTCCGCCCGGTGCTGGAACCACTCCGGGTGCTTCTCCACCCACGGGTGGTCGGGCGAGCACTGGAGCGCGAAGTCCAGGGCCACCTCGAGCCCCAGGGAGGCCGCGGTGCCCACGAACGCGTCGAAGTCGTCGATCGTGCCGAGGTCGGGATGGACGGTGTCGTGCCCGCCCTCCGGTGAGCCGATCGCCCACGGGACCCCGACGTCCTCGCGACCGGCCGAGAGGTTGTTGTCGGGGCCCTTGCGGAAGGTCGTGCCGATGGGGTGGACCGGCGGCAGGTACACCACGTCGAAGCCCATGGCGGCGATCGCGGGCAGCCGTGCCGCCGCGGTCCGGAACGTGCCGCTGACCGGCGGCTTCCCGGGCTCCACCACCGCGCCCTCCGAGCGCGGGAAGAACTCGTACCAGGAACCGAACAGCGCCCGCTCCCGCTCCACGAGGAGGGGGAGCGGCTCGGACCGGGTGAGGCGTTCCCGCAGGGGGTGCTCGGCGAACACCGCGTCCACGTCCGGCGTGAGGGCCGCGGCGAGACGGGAGGCCGGCGGACGGGTGTCGTCACGCAGGGCCTCCGCGGCGGTCAGCACCGCCGCCCGGCCCGCCTCGTGCGGCACCGCGGCGGCAGCACGCTCGTACAGGTCGGCGCCCTCCTCCAGGACCAGGCCCACGTCGATGCCGGCCGGGATCTTGATGCGCGCGGACCGGCGCCAGGCGGACACGGGGTCCGACCACGCCTCCACCCAGTAGCTCCAGTCGCCCACCGCCGTCGGGGTGACGTCGCCGCCCCAGCGGGTCGCTGCCGGGGGTGAGCTCCCGCATGGGGGTCCACGGTCCGGTACGCCCCTCGGGGTCGCACAGGACGACGTTCGCGGCGACCGCGTCGTGACCCTCTCCGAAGAGGGTGGCGGTGACCTGGAACGTCTCGCCCGGAACCGCCTTCGCCGGCCGGTTTCCGTGCTCGACGGCCGGACGGACGTCGACGACGGGGACTCGGCCGGTCGGAACGACGGGCTTGCGGCCGACAGGGCGGACGCGGCCGTCGGCCAGGTTCTCGGTCATGGGATTCACCTCCGTCTTCGTTCTCGTTGTGGCTGTCCTGGTGCGTCGTCGACGCGGTACGTCACTGTCCTGCTGTGTCGTTCACCGTCATGCCGTCATGCCGTCATGCCGTCATGCCGTCATGCCGTCATGCCGTCATGCCGTCATGTCGGCAGGCCTTCGGCCCGCGGGGTTCGCCGCGAGCCCTCCGGCGTGTTCCGGGAATCCGCCCATCGGTGAGCCCCTGTTGGCCCGTTCGTGGCGGAGGGCGGCCGAACCGGCCGCCAGATAGCGCTCCGCGGCGTACACGGCCTCCCTGGCACAGCGCTTGCCCATCAGGACGCAGAGCGTGTAGCCCGTGTCCTCGAAGTTGCCCCGGGCGGCGCGGTCGGACGGAGCCGCGAGCATCATGCGTTCCCAGGCCCGGTACAGCTCCAGGTGCCTGGCGATTTCGTCCTTGGCAGGCAGCAGCATCTCACTGGTCACCTTCCACTCCCTCGGATGCGCACGGTTCGCCTTCGGATGTGCGTGATGGCCGTGCACGAAGAGGCATCGGCCCACTGCGACGGCTGACACCTTCACTCATGGTGCACGGGACACCACGCGTCGTCCTGTTGTCATTTCAACCACATTGGGTCGGTTCTCGGGTTGCACGAATGGAGTACCGCTCCCACTCTGAGAGTTACTCAGACGCAACGACTGTTCACGCTCTGCGTTCGGAGCAAGGCCCACAGGGGCGAGGAAGCGCGGGAGTTTCGCCGGTGAGGAGCCAACGACGATGAAGACCGTAGTGCCCTGCTACTACCACCTCGACGTGGAGGTCAGTCCGGAGCGGGTCGACCAGGTCAGGCGCATTCTGGCCGCCCACCTCCGGTACTGGAACCTGGAGAACCTCGTCGAGCCCGTCTGCCGCTGCGCGGAGAGGCTGCTGCGCACGATCGAGGCGCACGCGGCGGACAAGAACACCACCCTCGAGATGTGGTGGAACGGCCAGCACCTCATCACGGCCGTCGCGGACATCGACGGGGAGTCCCACCCGGAATCGGCGACGTGGGACTGCCTGAGCCACATCGCGGCCCTGAGCGACGGGTGGGGGTACTGCACCACGGGCAGCGGCGGACGGATCGTCTGGTTCTCCCGCCGGGTCCGCGCCATGGAGCGCGCCCCGCTGGTCCCGGCCGTCCCCGCGCCCAGCCTGCGGGAGGCCCGGGGGATGCCCCGCGAGCTGCCCGTACCGGCCCTGGCGGGTCCGGTTCCCGAGGGCCCGCTCGTCAACACGGCGGCCGGGTGACCCGGACGGTGCGAACCGTCGGACGACAGCACGCAGCCGGCCCGCGACCGCATCGGCGGTCGCGGGCCGGCTGCGTACGTGCCCTTCCGTACGTGCCCGGGCGAGGAAGGGGTCAGCCGATGCGCGCCTCCCCGTAGGGGACGAGCCGGACGGGCCCCAGCAGTCCGTACGCCGCCCGGGCCACGCCGCCGTACACGCCGGGGTCGCTGACGCGCAGGCGGTTGGCGAGCGGGGTGGCCACCTCGACCTCGATGACGTTCGCCCCGCGCCCGAGCAGGCCGCCCAGGTCGACCACCGGACGGATCTGGTCGACCGGGTCGAGCCGGTGGCCGTTGACCGTCACCCGGCAGGTGTCGGTGACCGCGCCCAGCTCCAGACGCGCGCCGTACCCGCCGCTCCAGCCGCGTTCGAGCGTGACCGTCGTGCGGTAGCGGCCGATGCCCGAGACGTCGGCGAGTTCGGGGATCTGCGACCAGGGCACCAGCGCGTCGAGCGTCAGGTCGTGCTCGACGACGGTGGTCCGGGTCGCCGAGGCACCGGGCCGCCAGTCCTGGACGTGCAGCTTCCAGGAGGTCAGCTCCGTCGGCTCCGGGATGTCCTTGAGCGAGGTGCTCACGGCACGCCCCTTGGAGAGCACGGTCCGGTACGTGCCCGCGGCCGCCGAGCGGACGGTGAGACCGGCGTCCGTGAACCGCACCTCGTCGGCCTCGCTGCCGGTGGCGTACGGGCGGGCGCCGTTGCGGTCGCCGAAGAGGCCCGGCCGGCCGATCGCCACGACGAGGGTCTCCGCGGGCTGCAGGGTGACCCGCACGGTCACCGAGTCGCCGTCCTCGGTGTAGCGCGCGAGGCGTTCGGCCTTCCCGGTCCACGGGTCCAGCAGGTACGGCACGCCCTTCGCCGTGGTGCGGTGCAGGGTGACCTCGTGGTCGACGGCGGCGACCGGCGGCTTGACGGTCTCGGCGTGCTTGCCGTTGACCAGGTAGTAGTAGTCGACCCCGTCGGCCACCCGGTGGGCGTTGAGCAGGGTCGAGGCGCTCGCGTGCACGACGTCGGGCTTCACCCCGAGCGCGGTGAGCGCGTCGCCGACCGCGGCCTTGTCCGTGACCTGCCGGACCAGCGGCTGGGCCAGCAGCTCCTTCACCACGGACAGCACCTGCGCAGCCTCGCCGGTGTCCGGGATCCCGGACGGCACCACCGTGTCCCAGGCGCCGAGCAGGACGATCGGCAGTCCGGCGCGGGTGAGCCGGAGCAGGGCGCGGGCGTCCTTCAGCGCGAGGGTCACCGTGGAGCCGTAGAAGAAGTCGCCCTCGACGAACAGGGCCTTGTAGGCGGGTCCTTCGGGTGCGAGCCGGCCCTTGCGCACGGTGGCGGAGGGCAGGTCGAGGAGGGGTCCGCTGAGGAACTGGTGGGTCCAGCCGAGCGTGATGCCCGTGGCGGTGAACCAGGAGGCGCCGATGCCGGTGGCCGTGTAGCCGGTCTGCCGGAACACCGCGACGTCGGCCTTGGCGCGGCCGGTCTGCAGCACCTGGTGGACCCGGCCGAGGTAGTCGGAGATGTCCGGGACGTGCTTCCAGGTGGGATGCCTGGGACCCCAGGACTCGCCGTAGCCGGCCACGCCCTTGTACGGGGTGAAGGCCGCGTAACCGGGCCAGTTGACGCCCGGGAACTCGGCGTAGGAGAAGCCGTGGACGACCGTCTGGTTGACCCCGGCGGCGTAGGCGCCGCCCATGGTGCGCAGGAACCGCTGCCACGTGGTGCTGTACGCGCTGCCCGTGTACGCGCCGGCCTCGCACGAGAGCACCGTGTTCCCGGCCATGTCGCGGCCGCCGGCCAGGCACCGGTAGTCGTCGAGGTTCTTGAAGCCGAGCGACTCGCCCTCGGCGATGTCGAGGATCGAGGCCGTGGCGATGGCGTCGGTCTGCAGACCGTAGGGCTGGGAGCGCAGCTGCAGGCCCAGTGAGTGGGCCCAGGTGCGCAGCGCCGTGAAGTGGTGCTTGTTGACGAGGGTGGAGACCGTCTCCCAGAAGTCGTGCCGGATCTGGCGGGTGACGGCCGCCTCGAAGGCGTAGACCTGGTTGCTGTTGTCGAGGACCAGGGCGGGCAGCAGCGGCAGCAGGGAGCGGCCGGTGTGCTCGCGGAACGCGTCGGGCAGGCCCGGCGTCCACTGCAGTCCGTCGGTCTCCAGCTCGATGGAGTCCTCGAACAGGGCCCCGCCGGACACCTTCAGCAGCCGGCGGACCGACTTCGTGAGGATGTGCTTCTCCCAGAAGTCCGTCACCGCGCGGGTGCCGGCCGCGCTGAAGTGGTCGACGACGTAGGCCGGCGGGTCGGTGTGCGGTCCGGCCTCCGGGGTCTGGCCCGAACCGCGCACCCAGTACGCGATCACGACCCAGGTGCCGTCGTCGGGCGCGGTCCAGCTCAGGGCACCGTCGGTGACGCCGGAGGTGAGGTCGCGGACCGAGTCCAGGTCGAGGCCGGTCTCCTTGCGGGTGGAGTTCGCGGTGTTCACCCTGGCCGCCTGCACCACGAGCAGCTTGCGCGCGGTCACGCCGGAGGCCGCCTGGTGGACGGGCTCCGGGACCGGGCCGGTGTAGGTGGCGCCGGGGGCCACGGTGACCGCTCCGTGCGCGAGTTCCTTGACGGCGGCGTCGCTGTCGGGGGTGATCCCGGGGACGGCGGCGGGCCAGCTGGGGCCGATGGTGAGATCGATGGTGAGCCCGCGTCGCGCGGCCTGGCTCAGCGCGGCCTCGACTCCCGCCACCCAGGCGGCGCTTCCCCAGCCGTGGCGGGCCGTGTCCAGCTGCGCGGTGTCGGTGACGCTGTGGTGGACGGCGGCTATCTCGGCGCCGCCGAAGCCCGCGTCGGCGATCTGGTCGATCTCCCGTCTGATCTCGTCGGGCTGCACGAGACCGTCCGGCCACCACCAGCGGAACTTCGGCCGCACCGCCCGGTCCGGCCGGGCGAACGGCAGGGAGGAACCGGCGGCGCCCGAGGCGGCGGCGGTGGCGGGGGCGGCCGAGGCGCGGCCCGCGGCCGCCCAGTCGACGGCGCCGGCGGCGGTCGCGGTGGCGGCCGCGGCGAGAAGGGTGCGGCGCGGGAGGCCCGTCCTCGGAACTGCGGTGTGGTCGTTCATGGTTCCAGTCCGCTCTTGGGGCAGCACAAAGAGGACCCCTGTGGGGCCCAGGGAGTTGAATCGTTTTAATCGCTGCGAAACTAAGTCGCCGCATCAAGAGGCGTCAAGAAGCATGCACGACACAATTTTCTGGTTGCGGTGCCTGGGAGGACCCTGGGGCAGGCCGCTGGGGCTGGGGCTGGATCCCGGCGCCGCCGCTGCGACGGCGCCGGGCGGGTGCCCCCGTGGGGGCGCCGGGTCAGGCGAGGGGCTCGTGGTTGACCCAGATCGCCTTGTACGGGCGGCGGGCCTGCCAGCGGCCGATGAACTCGCCGACACCGGGGAGGGCGAAGGCGCTGTCGAGGGCGCCGAGGTCGGTCAGACCGAACCGGACGACGGCGGAGGCGACGGCCACCGGGGCGTGGTCGTCGCCGGGGACGCGCAGGTGGTGGCGGGCCGCGAAGGACTCGAAGGCGCCGGTGTCCATGGTCAGTTCTTCGAGCTCTTCCAGGTACGTGTCGAGTTCGTCGGTGGGAATCGGTTCGTCGAAGGCGACGATCATCGTGTGATGGATCATGACCCGATTGAACTGGCGGTTCTTCGTGAAGTCCAAGGCCGACGGGTTCTGCATCCATTCCTTCCGGGAATGAACGGGTCGGTACTCTGGCGGCATGGCCGAGCTGGAGACCCGCGAGCTGGAGTACTTCGCCGCGCTCGCCGAGGAACTGCACTTCGGGCGGGCGGCGCAGCGGCTGGGGATCGCGCAGCCCGCCTTGTCCAAGGCGGTGCGCCGGCTGGAGGACCGGCTCGGGGTGGCACTGGTGGAGCGCTCCAGCCGGCACGTCGCCCTCACCTCTGCCGGGGAGGTGCTGCGGTACCACGGCCGGTACGCGCTGCTCGCCGTCGGGGCGGCGGCCGAGAGGACCCGTCGGGCGGGTGAGCGGGAGACCCGGCTGCGTCTGGTGATCAAGCCCGGCGGGGACGCGGGCCTGTTGTCCGGCATGCTGGCCGCCTACTCCCGCCGGCCCGACGCCCGCCAGGTGGACATCCTGTTCGGCGGGCCCACCGACCGCGCCGATCACGTGCGCGACGGCCGGGCGGACGTGGCTCTGCTGTACGTGCCGTTCGACGACCTGACCGGCCTGGACCACGAGATCCTGATGGTCGAGGGCCGGGTGGCGGTCCTGCCGCCGGACCACCGGCTCGCCGGCCGCGACGAGGTGACCCTCGCCGACCTGGCCCACGAGACGCTGCCGCGCTGGAAGGGTGCCCGTGGCTCGGGGGCGCCCGGTGCCGGGCCTGCCGCCGGGTCCGGCCCCGAGGTCGCCGACGGTGCCGAGCTGACGCACCTGGTCCTGCTGGGACGGGCGATCGCGGTCCTGCCGTGTTCGCTGGCCAGGCCGTTGCACCCGGAGCTCGTCCATGTTCCGGTGGCCGACGCGCCGCGCAGCGCGCTGGTCCTGGCCTGGGGGCAGGAGGACCGGCGGCGACCGGTCGCGGACTTCGTCGCCTCGGCGGTGGAGTCGGTGCAGGGCTGAGCCCGTACCGCCGCCACCGGGGCATCCCCTCCCGGTCCGGCAGAAGGCCGCCGGCCGTCCGGTGGACCCTTCTCGCTCCCGCCCTCGTGTCGCACGCCCGGGCCGAGGCCGGAAGAAGCCCACTGCCGGGGCGTGGTCCGGGCAGGCGGACACGGACCGGCCGAGGGGGCGCCCGGCCGGTCAGCCGAAGACGCTGTCCGTGTCGTCCCAGCTGTAGGGGTCGACGGGGGCGGGGCCGCGGAGCGCGCGCGACGAGGACTGGTACATGGCTTCGATCTCGGCGGCGTACCGGTCCGCGACGGCGTCCCTGCGCAGTTTCATCGACGGGGTGAGCAGCCCGTTGGCCAGGTCGAACGCCTCGGGCAGCACCCGGTACACGCGGATCGACTCCGAGCGCGACACGGTGGAGTTGACCGCGCCGACAGCGCGGTTGATCTCCTCCCGCAGGGCGTTCTCCTCGCGCAGCCGGCGGTCCTGCGCGTCGCCCGGTGTGGCGTGCAGCGAGCGCCAGTGCGCCAAATACTCGGGGTCGAGGGTGATCAGGGCTCCCACGCAGGGCCGGCCGTCACCGACGACGACCGCCTGGTGGACGAGCGGATGGACCCGCAGACGTTCCTCCAGGGCCGCCGGAGCGACGCTCTTGCCGCCGCTCGTGACGACGATGTCCTCCTTGCGGCCGGTGATGCTCAGATAGCCCTCCTCGTCGAACCGCCCGAGGTCACCAGTGGCCAGCCAGCCGTTGCGGAACGCGGCCCGGTCGCCCTCCTCGTCGTTGACGTAGCCCTGGAAGACCGAGGGCCCCCGGACGAGGAGCTCCCCGTCCTCCGCCACCTGGATCTCGGTGTCGGGCAGGGGCTGCCCCACGGTGCCGATCTTCTCCCGGCCGACGGGCTGGGCCGTGATGCCGCCGCTCGTCTCGGTGAGTCCGTACCCGTCGTGGAGGGGGATCCCGATCCCCGCGTAGAACAGGGCCAGTTCACGGTTGAGGGGGGAGCCGCCCGACACCGCGCCGCACACGCGTCCGCCGAGGGCCGCGCGGAGCCTGCGGTACACCGTCTTGTCGTAGACGGCGTGCTGCAGCCGCAGCTCGAGGCCGGGGCTGGGGCCGGTGCCCAGGCGCTGCCGCTCGGTGGCGGCGGCGAAGTCCTGCGCGGTGCGGGCGGCGCGCTCGAACAGGGCGCCGCGGCCGGACTGCTCCGCCTCGCGCAGGAAGTTCTTGTAGAGCTTCTCGAAGACGAGCGGGACGGCGTGGAGATAGGTGGGCCGGAACGACAGCAGGGCGTCGGCCAGCTTCTCCGCGCGCAGGTCGGGTTCGTGGCCCATCAGGAATCCGCCGCGCATGCACAGCCCCTGCACCATGAGGCCGTACACGTGCGAGAAGGGCAGGAAGGCCAGGACGGCGGGCTGCTGCCCGGCAGGCGCCGCGGTGTGTCCCCATCCGGCCAGCAGGGTGTCGCAGGGGCTCGCCAGGCTGTTGTGGCTCAGCGCGCAGCCCTTGGGTCCGCCCGTCGTGCCGGAGGTGTAGGCGATGACGGCGGTCGAGTCGGGGAGCACGATCCGGCGCATGGACTCGACGGTGGTGACCGGGACGTCCCGGCCCGCCTCCGTGAGGTCCGCGAGGGCTCCGGAGTCCAGCTGCCAGACGTGCCGCAGGGCCGGCAGCGAGGCGATCACCGAGCCGACCGTCATGATGCCCTGCTCGTCCTCCACCACCATGGCCACGCAGCTCGCGTCCTGGAGGATCCACGCGACCTGTTCGTGCGAGGAGGTCGGGTGGACCGGCACGATCTCGGCGCCCACCGTCCACAGGGCGTAGCTGAGCACGGTCCACTCGTAGCAGGTGTGCGCCATGACGGCCACGCGGTGGCCCGGGAAGATCCCGGCCGCGATGAACCCCTTGGCGACGTCCAGCACCTCGTCCCGCAGCTCGACGGCGGTCACCTGCGACCAGACCGCGGGGGAGGTGTCGGAGCGGCGCGCCAACTGCGGCAGCAGAGGGTCGCGTTCGGCTGTCTCGAAGAGACTGTCGGCGAGCCCTCCCTGCATCGAGGGCGAAGCCTGTCTGGCTACTTCCAAGGGGTGCATGTGCCGCTCCAGACTCTCCTCAGAGCGCCCCTTCCGATGCAGTCCGGAATCGAGGGCGTTCGAAATCTAGCCCACGACGGCGGGAGTTGGGTCACGAACGGCCCATCGGCCTGACCTGATTCGCTTGCGGAGTGCCACCGGGCCACTGCGGTCCGTCGAGCGGGAAACGGTTCCGGCGGCACCGGCGGACGGGGACGGCGGCGGGGTGCCGGCCGCGTGCTGCCTCGCGCCGCGACCGGTGTGCGCAGGGCATCCGGGGAAGCCAGGACCTCGGTGTCCGGATTGCGCCGCTGGTCGTTCGACCGGCTGTACGACGCGTCGACCGGCGACGTGAGGGCGGCTGGCAGGTCCCCGGCCCGGGCGTGCGTGCGGTCCTCCACCCGCGGTGCGGCCGTCGTCGGACCCCGGGTGTTCGACTTGAAATCGCCGCTGCCGAGGAACCGCCGGTGGTCCGGGTCCACCGCCGCGCCCCGGTCGCGGAGAGTGCGCCGACGCCGGTGGCGGTGTGCGGACGGGCGGCCTCCCGTGCACGTCATTACGATGAAGGAGATCGTCGGGCCGCCCAGCGGCCCGCGTGCGAGGGGGCCGACCGAGGCAGGAGGGCCGCCGTGAGCACGATCGCGGTGAAGGCCGCCCGGTTGCGGAGCGGACTCGTCCTCCCGTACGCCCAGGCGGGCGGCCCGCAGGGCGTCCCCGTCGTGTTCGTGCACGGCCTCGCGGACTCCTGGTGGACGTTCGAGCCGCTGCTCAGGCGCCTTCCGGCCGCGCTGCACGGGTACGCCCCCACCCAGCGGGGCCACGGCGACGCCGAACGGCCCCCGCACGGCTACGGTCCCGAGGACTTCGCCGGCGACCTCGTGGAGTTCCTCGACGCCGCGGGCATCCGGCGGACGGTCCTGGCCGGCGTGTCCAGCGGCGGTGTGGCCGCACGGCTGGTCGCGGGCAGCCATCCCGACCGGGTGGCGGGCCTCGTCCTGGCGGGCGTCCCCGCCACCCTCGCCGACAAGCCCGGTGCGAGGGCCCTGGCGAAGAGGGTGCGGCGCCTCGGCGACCCCGTACCGCGTGCCTTCGTCGAGGAACTGCTGAGCGGTCTCACGGCCCGGCCGCTGGGGCGCGGACTCCTCGCGACACTCGCCGACGAGAACCTGAAGGTACCCGCACGGGTGTGGCGGGAGACCGTGCGCGGCCTGCTGGAGACGGACCTCGCGGCCACGCTGCGGGGCATCCTCGTGCCCACGCTCGTGCTGTGGGGCGACGCCGACGCCCTCCTGCCGCGCGCCGACCAGCAGCGGATCCTCGACGCGGTCCCCGGGGCGCGGCTCCTCGTGTACGGGGGCGCCGGTCACGTCCTGCACCAGGAGGCACCCGAACGGTTCGTCCAGGACGTCGCCGCCTTCGCCGCGGCCGTCCTGCCGGTCCGGCAGGACGGCGACGCTCCCGGCGCGGGCCGGGACGCCGCCCCCTGACGGTCCGGACGGTCCGCGGGTGCGCCGTGCGGTCAGGCGTTGGGGTCGAAGGCGATCCCCGACGGCTTGGCCGACGCGAGGTGCGAGGCGAACGTGCTGTCCTTGATGCCGAGCGTCGCACTTCCGAAGTTGTACGAGGTCAATGTGTCACGCAAGCTGCCGGGGTAACCGTTCCAGCCGACCAGCGGCGGGCGCTGCCAGGTCCCCTTGTGGTTCTCCGGCGGCTCGTCCCCCGCGGTCGCGGCACGGAAGCAGTGCGTGCTGATCCCGTCCTTGTGGTAGACGACCTTGGCGTGCGTCCCGTCCCAGCGGATCGCCGAGCGGTTGTGCACCGTGAACGAGCCGTGGTTGGACGTCGAGACGTACTGGGCCTCGTTGTTCTGCACCCAGACCACGATGTGCTCCCAGTCATGCCGGTGCCCGCCGAGCCCGCTGCCGGCCACGGCCTGGTCCTTCTCGAAGTACGAGCCGTAGACGATCGCGCACCAGCCGTTGTTGCACTTGGAGCGCGAGTAGGTGTTGACGCTGTCCAGGTCGGACGCGTCACGGCACTGGCCGTTCAGGGCGCCGCTCGGGTTGAGCCCGCCGTTGACGGTCCCGTCGGGGCCGATGGCCGACGTGGCGTAGCAGCCGTCCGTGTCGTAGTCGTACGTGGGCTGAAACGTCGAGTCCAGCGCCTCCGCGTTGGCGGGCAGTGCGGCGGGCGGCGCCGCCAGGGCGGTGGCCGGGAAAACGAGGACCAGGGCCGCCGCGCCCGCCAGGACGCCGAGCGACTTCCGGCCCAAGCGCCGGGGTCCGAAGAACTTCGATGCCGGTCTGCCGTTCACAAGTGTCCTCCTCATCGGCCCCGTGCAGGCCAACGCCCTGTATGACATGTGCAGTTCAGAGTGTCGGGTTTTCACTCGCGTGCCAAGAGGCCGCAGGAGGCGCAACGGTTACGGAGTGCCCAACACTTGTGGCTCGTCCGACCCAAGAACGTCACAGACGTGGGGGGTTGGTGGAAAGGTGTGCCGCATGAGCGCGCCGCGGGTCACCCCGGTCGAGGGTGACGGACACACCGCACCCCACCCGGCCGAACCACCGTCCACGGCCGAACGACCGCGTGGGTACGGCGGGTTGCTGCGGTATGTCCGGCATGCGCGGCGCCGGCGGTGGCTCTACGCGCTGACCGTCCTCGCGCTCCTCGCCGGGATGACGGTCGCGATGGTCACCACCGCCGTCGAGCAGACCCCCACCATCGACGAACCCGTGTACGTGGCGACGGCCGAGGTGTACCTCAAGGAACGCAGCTTCCGCCACAACCCCGAACATCCGCCGCTGGGCAAGCTGGTCATCGCCTCCGGCCTGGTCTTCACCGACGTGCACCTCGACCGCGGTTTCACCGGCAGCCAGCAGGCGCTGGGCCGGCACGTGCTGTACGAGTCGGGCAACGACCCCGGCCGCCTGATGCTGCTGGCCCGCCTGCCCGTGATCGTCCTGACGCTGCTGTTCGGGCTCGTCGTCCTCGCGTTCGCCCGCGACCTGACCGGCCCGGCCGGCGGACTCGTGGCACTCGCCCTGTACGCGTTCTCCCCGGACGTCGTCGCGAACGGCTCGCTGGCCACGCTCGACGTACCGGCGGCCGGGTTCCTGCTCACCTGCGTATGGCTGCTGTGGCGGGCCCGGCGGCGCCCGCACCCGCATCTGCTCCTCGCGGGCGTGGCGTTGGGGGCGGCCGCGGCGACGAAGATGAGCGTGCTGCCGCTGGTCCCGGTACTGATGCTGCTGGGCGTCCTGTCCCTCTGGCAGGCCCGCCGCACCCCCGGCCTCGACGTCCGGGCCCGGACGAGGCTCCTGCTGCACGGGGCCGCCGCCGCCCTCGGCATGGCGCTGGTCGCGGTCGCCGTCGTGTGGGCCGCCTATCTCGTGGTCGACCCCCGGCTGCGCTGGGCGGGCGCGGAGAACGTGCCGGACATCCGCGGGATGCGCGGCCGGGCGGCGGCGTGGCTGCCGTTCCCGGAGGCGTACCGGGACGGCATGCGCATCCAGTTCGGCTTCGAGTACGACGTCTGGCAGGGGTTCCTCTTCGGGCGGCTCTACGAGGGCTCGCTCTGGTACTACCTGCCGGCCGCGCTCCTGGTGAAGACCCCGCTCGGCACGCTCGCGCTGTGGGGCGCGGGCGCCGTCGCCGTCCTGACCGTACGCCGGCTGCGCCCCGCCCTCCCGTACGTGCTCGTCCCCCCGGCCGTGCTGCTGGCCGTCTCCATGAACGGCGCCCGGGACCTCGGGGTGCGGTACGCGGTGTTCATGCCGATGTTCCTGGCCGTCGCCGCCGCCGGGGTGACACTCCTGCGCCGCCGTGCCGTCCACCGGGCGACGGTGGCGCTGGTCTGCTTCGTGGCGGTCAGTTCGCTGCGCACCTACCCGTACTACCTGCCGTACTCCAACGAGGCGTTCGGCGGACCGTCCAGCACCCATCTGCGGCTGCACGACTCGAACGTCGACTGGGGCCAGGACCTGGGCCGCCTCGCGGACCACCTCCACCGGCACCGCCCCGGCGAACGGGTCTGGCTCGTCTACAAGGGCGCGGGCGTGCCCGCCTACTACGGCATCGACGCGTCCGACCCGCTCAAGGCCCCGCTCGGCGAGGTGCACGGACTGCTGGTGGTGTCCGACTCGGCGGCGGCGAAGGCGGACGGACGGCTGGCCGCGCTGCTCGCCACCAGCACACCGGTCGACGAGGTCGGCCACTCGATCACGGTCTACCGGCGCCGCTGACGCGGACCGCCACCGGAGGCCGGTTCCGTCACAACCGGCGCTCGCGCCCGACCGGTTCGGCCGTCGCGAGGGTACCGTCCCGTCATGACGACGCGTCGGACGAGGGGGCGCGGTGCGGCCAGGACGATCGTGACGGTCCTCATGTGCCTCCTGGTGGCACTCCCCGCGCGCAGCGGCGCCGCGCCCGGCGCGGCGGCCGTACCGGACATGTCCCGGAGCCACTACGTCGGCACGTTCAACATCTACGGGAACATCGGCCACCGGGGCGACGCCGGCGACTGGATCAGGGACGAGGCCGACGCCATCGGGGACCTCACGGCGGGCGACCTCGACCGGTGGCTGTTCATCGGCCTCCAGGAGGTCTGCAGGGCCCAGGGGGAGCGTTTCGCGCGGGAGCTGGGCATGCGCAGCGCGTTCGTCGACACCGGTACGAAGTGCGCCGACGGCCAACCGTACGGGAACACGGTCCTGTTCCACCCGGCCGCCGAGATCCTGCCGCCGGCCCTGCTGCCCAACCCGGACGGCAGGGGCGGCGAGCGGGGCATCGTCTGTGCCGTCGTCCGTGCTCCGGGCGAGCCGGACCGGCCGGGCCCGCCCGTCACGGCGTGCAGCACACACCTGATCGCCGGCGGTACGAAGGGCGGGGAACGGCGGGCGCAGACCGGGTTCATCCATGACGGATGGCGGCCGGACGGCGTCCACCTGCTCGGCGCCGAGGGCCCGGTCGTCCTGGCGGGCGACCTGAACGCACCGCCCGACGCGCCGGAACTGGACGTGCTGTACGGCGACGGCAGCGAGGCGGGCGGCCCGCGTGAGACCGGACCGCCGTACACCCGCCCCACCTACGACGACGGCCGCAAGCTCGACTACCTGTTCACCTGGGGTGCGCGGGGCACCTGGCTGTGGCACGGCGCCGGTGTGCGCCGGACCGTCCACTCCGACCACAGTTTCTACTACGCCGAGCTGTCGACCGGCGCCGGATGAGCGACGGCCGGACGAGCAGCAGGTCCCGACGCGGGTGAGCGGACTGCCTCGGGACGGTGGACGCCGCGGGGGCGGTACCCCGGGCGTCGGCGGCCTCCCCCCCTCGTGACGCCGCAGGGGTCCGAACGGCCGTATCGACCGCGGTGTCCGGGGGCGGGGCCCATAGCGTGATCACGGCAGGCACGGACCCCGTGACACGGACGACCCCTGGTGGCGCGATGTGCTGGAGTGCGACGGCCGACCTCGTGGCGGGCTGCGGTGTCGCCGCCGTCGGCGTGGCCTGCGTGGCACGCACGCGCCGGCCGGCCGATCTGCCGCTGGCCGCGCTGCCCGTGCTCCTGGGCGCCCACCAGATCGTCGAGTCCTCGGTCTGGCGCTCCGGCGGCGGCACCGGACCCGCCACCGTGGCCTGGGCGGCGATCGCCCTGCCGCTGCTCGCGGTGTGGGTGCCGGTGGGTGTGCTGTGGGTGGCGCCGAGGAGTGCCGTGCGGCGGCTGGTGGTTCCGCTCGTCGCCGGACTCGCCACCGCGGCGGTGCTCTCGTACCGCCTCGCCACGCATTCCGTGACGGCCGAGATCCGCGGTCGCACCGTCGGCTACGCCGTCTCCCTGCCCGGCGCCGAGCTGCTCGTGGCGGGCTACCTGCTGGCCACGATCGGCGCCCTCCTGCTCTCCGGCGACCGCACCCTGCGCGTCCTCGGCGTCCTGGTGGCCGTCGGCGCGGCCACCTGCTGGGCGCTGTGGCGGGCGGAGTTCATCTCGACGTGGTGCGCGTTCGCGGCGCTGTGCTCGGTGGTGCTGTACCGCTGGGTGCGGGAGCGGTCCGTGCCACGGGATGGCGCCCGTGTGTCCGCGGGACGGTGAGGGCGGTGAGGACGCTGAAGGCGGGGCGGTCAGGGCGGGGCGTGCCCGGAGACGCCCGCCCCGCCCCGTCCCGTCCCGCCCCGGGCAGGGCGGGACGGGACGGGGCCGGTGCCGTGCGCGGGCTCAGAAGTCGAGGCTCCAGCCGTCCAGGTAGCCCGGGTCGACCGTGAAGATGCCTGGTGTGTTGTCCGTGACGCGCAGTTTCCACGTGCCGTCGGCGGGCAGCGCCGACGCGTCGACCGTGAAGGTCGCGTGCAGTTCGGAACCGGTGTCCCAGACGAAGTCCTTCACGAGCAGCGCCGTGCCGTCCTCGCCGACCAGGTGGATGACCTGGCCGCCGATGAAGTCGTGGACCAGGTCGACGGTGACCTTGAGGTCGCCGGCGGCTTTGCCCTCGCGGCCGGTGACGGTGATCGGCGACTCGACCGTGCGCCAGTTGGGGATGTCGAAGCGGGCGGGATTGACGAAGTGGTCGCCGCCGGAGGCCAGCACCGTCCAGGTCCAGGACAGTGTGCGGGTCTCCGCGGCGGAGTTCCTGATCGTGACGGCGGCGGGGAAGGCGCCGGCGGTCGCCGGAGTGCCGGAGACGAGCCCGGTCGCGGCGTCGACGGACAGGCCGTCCGGCAGGCCGGTGGCGGAGTACGTCAGGGCGCCCGGCCGGGTGGTCGTCGCCTCGACCTGGCGGCTGGTCGGCTGGCCGACCGCGGAGTCCCGGGCGGCGGGCGTCGCCGCGGCGATGTGGTTGACGTAGCGCGGGCCGACGTTGACGGCCGCCCAGGCGTTGCCGACCGCCTCGTACGCGTCGCTGGACCTGCCGAACAGGTCGGCGGCCGCCTGGAGGGTGGCGGTGCGGGCCCCCGCGTAGTCGGTGCCGCTGGTCATGTAGCGGGTCAGGGCCCGGTACCAGACGTTGGTGGCGTTGTGCAGGCCGAGCCCCGCGACCGGCAGGCCGTCGTAGGTGGGGCTGTCGTAGGCGATGCCCTTGACGGTCTTCTCGCCGCTGCCCTCGGCGAGCAGATAGAAGAAGTGGTTGGCGACGCCCGAGCTGAAGTGCGGATCGAGCTTGCGGGTCTGCTCGGTCCAGTGGTCCTGCGAGGTGCCCTTCGCGGAGGCGTCCTTGGACGGCTGGTCCATGTACCGCAAGGGCTTTCCGGTGCCGCGCACGTCGGCCAGCTCGCCGATCCGGTAGTCCGGCACGTCCTCGGCGTTGTCGGCGAAGAACTCCACGGCGGTGCCCATGATGTCGCTGGTGGCCTCGTTGAGGCCGCCCGATTCGCCGGAGTACGTGAGGTTCGCGGTGGCGGAGGTGACGCCGTGGGTCATCTCGTGGGCGGCGATGTCGAGTTCGGTGAGCGGCCGGGTGTCGTCCAGGCCGTCGCCGTAGGTCATGCAGAAGCAGAGGTCGTCCCAGAAGGCGTTGGCGTACCCCTTGCCGTAGTGCACGCGGGAGCGGGCGCCGACGCCGTCGTCGGCTATGCCGTTGCGGCCGAACCGGTCGTGGTAGAAGTCCCAGGTCTGCTGCGCGCCGTAGGCGGCGTCCACGGCGGCCGTCTGCGGGTCGGCGGGCGTCCCGTCGCCCCAGACATCGTTGTCATCCGTCAGGGGGACGCCGTTGCCGCCCGCGCTGATGTCGTACGTCGTGTGCCCGCCGCGCTGGGGATCGGTCAGCCGGTAGAGGTCGCCGTCGCGGACGGAGCCGACCTGCACGGTGCCGCTGTACCGGCTCGCCCCGGTGCCGGAGTGGACCTGCTCGAAGCTTCCCAGCCGCGCGCCGCTGTCCGCGTCGGTCACCACTCGCAGCCTGCTCGGCGTCCC
Organism: Streptomyces sp. V3I8; assembly: GCF_030817535.1. Lineage (NCBI taxonomy): Bacteria > Bacillati > Actinomycetota > Actinomycetes > Kitasatosporales > Streptomycetaceae > Streptomyces > Streptomyces sp. V3I8. The sequence goes on from NZ_JAUSZL010000002.1 coordinate 8,332,629, forward strand.
GTCCTCCTGCACGCCGGTGACCAGGCTCTCCCAGGCGAGTACGGGCTCGGCGACCCCGTCTCCCGCCCAGACGACGAGCCGCGGCGCGCCCTCCGCGGCGGCCTCGCCGGTCTTCTGCGACGCGGCCGCCTTCAGCGCCGCCTTCGCGGCCGTCACGGTGGCCTTCGTCGTCGGTATCGAGACGGTCGCCGGCGACGACCTGGAGACGGTGCGGGCGGTGCCGCGCTCGTGGACCACGAGGTCACCGCCGAGAACGGGCAGCCCGGCGAACGTGCGCTCGTAGCGGGTGTGGACGGTCCCGTCGGCGTCCTTGACGACGTCCTTCGGTATCAGCTTCTCGCGCGCGCCCAGTTTCAGCGAACGAGCCGTGTCCGTACGGGAGTCGGTCGCCGCCGAGAGCAGCTTCCTCCGCTGCGGCGCGGAGAGCCCGACCGTTTCGGCGCCGGGTCTGGGCTCCGCCTCGATCTGCCGGGGCGCCCGGTCCGCGCGGGTGCCTCCGGGGCCGGCGCTCCAGGCGGGGAGTGTCGAACCGGTGAGCGCGACCAGCGCGGTGACCGCGATCGCCGCCGTGCGCGAGCGGCCGGGGCCGCAGCGGCGGGCTGGTGGAGAACTCGGGGACGACGATGTCGTCCCCTTCGTACGGAAGATGTCCGTCACTGCTGCAACTCCTATGTGTCGGCCGTCTGCTGACGGCCCATCAGAACAAGGGACCGGAGGCCGGCGGGCCTGCGGCGGGAGAGGTGCGCGTGGCGACCGTGCGGTCACTGGATCGTTTCAGCGGCAGGCGCGGCTGTCACCATTGCGGAGATCGTTGTCCGAAATACGGTCAGCGGCCGGCCGTCGTGTCCACGGCCGCGCGCAGTGGATCACATGGGCCTTTACGTGCCGGCAACACGGCCTTCATCGGCCACTTTGGCCATTTTCCGACGGTGGCCGGTACGGTCCGGTGCCCGTCACAGCCATCCCCGGCGGGCGGCCTGCCAGGCCAGCTGCATCCGGGTCGCCGCGCCGGCCAGCTCCATCATGCGCTGGATGTGCCGCTGCACCGTGCGGCGGCTCAGGCCCAGTTGGGTGGCCACCGCCTTGTCGGTGACCCCCGCCACCAGCAGGGCGAGCAGACGCCGGTCGACCGCGGACAGCGGGTCGGGTCCGCCGACCCCCTCCGTCCCGGCGACCGCGCCCGAGTCGTCGACGTCCAGCGGGACGGCGTCCTCCCAGTAGCGCTCGAACAGGGCGATGAGCGCGGCCAGCAGATTGCTGTCCCGCACCAGCGCGGCGGTCGGTTCGTCGGGGCTGCCCTGGGGGCCGCCGGGCACGAGCGGGCAGACCGCGATGGCGCGGTCCGCGACCGCCAGCCGCAGCGGCAGATGCGGGACGGCGCGGGCCACCTCCCCGGCCCGCACCCCCGCAACAACGTTGTCAACGGCTCCCTCGTCGTCGAAGAACGCCTTCTCGTACAGCACCCGGTAGCGCACGCCGCGCCCCAGCGCCTCGAACTCCGAGTCGTTGCTGCCCGACGGCATCGCCACGTACTGGGCCTTGCAGAACCAGAGCATCTCGTCCTGGGCGCTCGCCTGGATCTGGCGCAGGTGCTGGCGCAGCGCCTCGGCGCCCGTGATGACCTCGATGAGTTCGCTGGCGTCGCGCCGGCGCATCGTGTCGCGGTACACCTGCAGCAGGCCGGTGGCCTCGGCACGGGCGAGGTCGAGCGCGTCGGCGTTCCGCTTCAGCCGGGGCATCAGCGCCACGTCCGGGGGAGTGGCCCGGAAGTGCCGGGGCAGCATGTCGGTGTGGCTCGCCATGCCCTTGACGGCCAGCGCGTCGAGCACCGCCTCGGCCTCGGCCGGGCTCAGCCCGGTGCGCGCGGCGACGTCACCGGCCGACGCCTGGCCCGCCGTCACCAGATGCCGGTAGACGGACTCCTCGGCGTCCGAAACCCCTGCAGCCCCCAGCGTCATGGCGCCCTCCCCGAGCCCGACCGGCTTCACTGATCGGACACCGTACTGCACGGGTGTTACGGGCGGTGAGGGTGAGCGGGCCGTCCTGCGCCCCGCCCACCCCCGGTATGCGCCGGAATGCCTAACCGCGGTGCAGGTAGGCCCGTTGCACGGTCTGCCGCACGGAGTCGCCCGCCGCGTCCCGCGCCGTCACTCTCAGTGTCACGTACGCGTCACCACGTACCCGCGACGGCTTCCTGACGGCGGCCTCGAACACGTTGTGCCCGCGGTCCTTCACCCCGGCCCGGCTCCAGCTTTCGCCGTCGTCGTACGAGACGTCGACCTGGACGCTCACCCCGCGCGGCGCGGCCAGACCGTCCTGGGCGCGGACCGACAGGCCGACGGTGTGCGTGCGGCCCGGGCGGACGGCGTTGTACGCGTCGACCGGCACGTCGTAGTCGAGCTGGAGCAGCGGCAGGGCCGTCGCCGCGCCCGTGCTGCCCGAGCGGAACGACCAGGACGTCTCGGTGCCCGTCCCGTACGCCCACTCCGGCGACACCCGCGAGGTGGTGAGGTCCAGCCGGTAATCGGCGGCGCCGGACGGGACCTCGATGTCCGCGTACCCGCCGTCGGCCTCGGCCGTCCTGCGCCCGTTGCGGTACAGCACGGCGGCGGCCGAGTCGCTCTGCGCCGCCTCCGCTCCGCCGGAGGTGCCGATGCCGCCGCCGCCCGCGAGCAGCCGTGACCGGTGACCTGCCTGCGAGTCGGTGAACTCCGGTATCCGCAGGCTCAGTACGTCGCCCGAGCGCACGGACGGGGTCGTGGTGCCGCGTGGGATCGACGGCCGCACGACGGCCCCCTGCCAGGTGTCGGCCGTCCGCTCGCCCGCCCGGTAGGTGCGCGGGGCGTCCGCCATGCCGACGAGCAGCGGTGTGTCCACGTCGTACGTGGTCTCGTGGTGCACGAGGTGCTGCCAGGCGGTGTCGCCCGAACTCACGTACTCGGTCCGGTCGAAGCCGGTCGGCACCTGGCGGGTGTACTGCAGCCAGGCGGTGTCCTGGTAGGGCCGCCGGGCGAAGCGCTGCTCACCGGCCCAGCGCGCGCCGCCGTTGTCGGCGTACCGCGCCTTCACGACCGCGCTGTTGCGCTCGGACACCGTGTGCACGACCTTCTCGGGGACGCGCTGCGACGACACCTGCATGATGTCGTACAGGTACGGGCTGCGCGCGGTGCCGGTGAACCCGACCGTGGTGCTCCCCCTGCCGATCCGCTTCAGCAGGGCGGTTCCCGCACTCTTGCCGATCCTGACGGTCGGCACGCCCCAGCGGTCGCCGTCCGGGCGCCAGCGGGTCCACGCGACGTCGCCGAAGTGGACCAGCACGATGCCGCGGACACCGGCGGCCGCCGCCCGCTCGGCCAGTTCCCTCTCGTCGGCGCCCTGTTCGTCGGTGACGACCGCGAGCTTCCCGCGCGCCCGCCGGAAGACCGGCGCGGCGGCGTCGCCCGCGTCGACCGCGGTCAGGCGCTCTCCCTTCTCGTCGAAGAGCGGCGAGGCGGGCATGTAGTAGGCGTCCGGCGCCTCCTTGCCGCCCTTGCCGCCGGACACCGTCATGTCGAGGAGCGGCGCGGCGAACTGCCAGCGCGAGGCGAACTCGAAGGTGCCGTCGGTGACCTGGGAGGTGGGGCTCACGTACAGCCGCTTGCCGACGTCGAAGTACATCGTGCCCTCGAGCAGGCTGTGCCCGTCGATCTTCCGGTACGTCTGGTAGCTGAGGATGCCGCGCTGCTCGGCCGGCCGGGGCGTGCGGATGTCGACCAGGGTCGTCCTGCGCACGTCGAGGGTCACGGACATGTCCTTGGTGACCTTCACCTCGGGCAGGACCACGTGCCGCAGTTCCTGTCCGTCGGCGGCCGGGTCCAGGGAGGAGTGGTCCAGCTGGTAGGTGCCCTCCTCGACCTCGGCGACGGCCGGGTCGGTGCCGGTGTAGCCCACGAAGCCGTCGGCGCCCCAGATGGTCGGCAGCGCCTGCACCTGCTTGCCCTGGAGGTCGACCGTCCTGACGGTGAGCCGGTGCGTGGGCCCCTGCACGGCCAGGCTGACCGTGGTGTGCACGGTGACCTTCCCGTCGCCGGAGACCGCGGTCACGTACCCGTAGTAGTCGCCCTGCTGGACCCGGGCCGGATCGACCGTCAGCGGGACGTCGGCGGTGGCGCCGGCGGGCACCCGGACCGAGCCGGAGCCGAGCGCCACCGAGCCCTGGGCGGGTGTACGGCCTCCCGACGTGGCCAGCCGGGCGGTGAGGGCGAGCGTGAGGTCGGCGTCGGAGGTGTTCGTGTACCGCAGCCGTGTCGTACGTGTCCCGCCGTCGCCGGTCGTGAACGGACCCAGGGCGACGGTGCCCGTGGCGGTGACCGGACCCAGCGCCGCCGCGGCCACGTCGACGAGGCCGCCGCCCTGCTCGGTGACCTCCTGGCCGGCCGCCGTGCGGGCGGTGCTGACGAGCGCGTCCTTCAGCTGCGCCGCGCTCCAGCCGGGGTGCCGCTGGGCGAGCAGCGCGGCGGCGCCCGCCACGTGCGGGGCCGCCATCGACGTACCGGAGGCCGCCACGTGCTGCGCGTCGACCGGGTCGCCCATCGTCGTCCCGGCCGCGCGGGCGGCCACGATGCCGACGCCGGGCGCCGTCAGGTCGGGCTTGACCGCGTCGTCCCCGGGCCGCGGGCCGCGGCTGGAGAACGGGGCGAGGCCGCCGTCGCGGTCGACCGCGCCGACGGTGAGGGCCGCGTCCGCGGCGCCGGGGGAGCCGATGGTGCCCGTGCCCTGCTCGCCGCTGTTGCCCGCCGCGACGACGAACAACGTGCCGGTGCGCTCGGTGAGTTCGTTCAGCGCGAGGCTCATCGGGTCCGTGCCGTCGCTCGGGCTGTCCGAGCCCAGGCTCATGTTGACGACCTTGGCGCCCGTGCCCGCCGCCCACTCCATACCGGCGATCACCTGGGACTCGGTGCCGAAGCCGTCGTCCCCGAGGACCTTCCCGACGAGCAGGTCGGCGGCGGGCGCCACACCCTTGCCCCCCTTGCCCGCGCCCGACGCGGCTCCGCTGCCGCCGACGATGGACGCGACGTGCGTGCCGTGCCCGAACACGTCTCCGGTCCCCGAACTGCCGGAGAAGTCCCGGGCCTCGGAGATCCGGCCGGCCAGATCCGGATGGGACCGGTCGGCGCCGGTGTCCAGCACGGCGACCTTGACGGACTCGCCCTGCTGGCCGGCCTTCCACACGGCGGGCGCGCCGATCTGCGGGACGCTGCGGTCCAGGGTGGACCGCACCCGGCCGTCGAGCCACACCCGCGGCGTGCCGGCCGCCCGTGCGGTGCCCGCCCGGCCCTCGTCGGGCGCCAGTTGCTTCCAGAACCGGCCGAGGTCCTCCCCGGCGACGCGTACGGACCGCGCGCCGATGCTGTCCAGCCGGCGGACCGGCGAACCGTCCTCGGCGAGACCGGTCAGCCGCCGCACGGCGGAGCCGGCGGCCCCCTCGGCGCCTGCCACGATCAGGGGAAGCGCGTCGCTGTGCGCCTCGTCGTACCGCTGGGCGAGCAGCGCGTCCACGTCGAACAGGTTCCGGTCCAGCAGACCGGCCGAGACCAGGTCACCGGCGTCGGAGGGCAGGACCGTCAGCCGCCCGTCCTGTTCGTAGGTCCTGAAGAGGATGTGCCGTCGTCCGGGTGCGGGCGTGACCGAGGCGGTCCGCCGTCCTGCGGTGTCGGTGCCCACGGCCACCCGGTCACCGGTGATCAGGTGAACGGTGCCGAGGCTCTTCGCCGCGGGGCCGCCGGCCGCCGCGGGTGCCGCGGGTGCCGTACCGGTGCGGGCGGCGACCGGCGCCACGGCCCCGGCGGCCAGGGCGAGTCCTGTCGATATCGCCGCCACCAGGCGGATCCGTCTCATCAGTGCCGTGCCTTCCGTCGTACGCGCAGAGAAGTTCATGCGCTGGACAGAATCCGGCGGTACCGATCGCCGTGTCACCCGTTTCCGCTGGCACAGGTGGGACATGTCGCAAGCGCGACACCGGGGCACCGCGCCGGGCCGGGCCCCCGGCACCTCACCAGATGTGCGGTTCGCTCCCCACGATCGCGGTCGAGGGCCTGCCGTCCACACCGACCGGGACGTCGCCCGCGAGCATCACCCGGTGCATGATCCGCGGCTGGTCGAGGTGGGCCGTGTCGCCCGGCGCCAGGTGGATGGTGGCCCGGTTGTCCCAGAAGGCCACGCTCCCCGGCTCCCACCGGAACCGCACGGTGTACTCGGGCCGGGTCGCCTGCCCGAGCAGCATCTCCAGCAGCGGCGCGCTCTCCGAGCGGGAGAGGCCCAGGATCTGCTCGACGTAGTAGCCGTTGACGAACAGCACGCGCTCGCCCGTCTCGGGATGCACCCGCACCAGCGGATGCTCGGACGCGATCTGCCGGTCCAGGAGATGGCGTACGTACGCGTCCTCGCCCGGCCGCGCCTGGTAGCCGACCCCCAGCCGGTGCTCCGCGCGCAGCCCGTCGACGAAGTCCCGCAGCGGGGCCGAGAGCCCCGCGTAGGCGGCGGCCAGGTTCGACCAGGTGGTGTCGCCGCCGTACGGGGGCACGGTCTCGGCGCGCAGGACGGTCGCGGCCGGCGGATCGACCCGGGCGCCGTGGTCGCAGTGCCAGCCGCGCAGCAGCGAGTGGCGGCGCCTGCGCAGCCACTCGTCGTGCTCCATGCCGTACCGTCCGCCCAGCTCCAGCCGGTCGGCGGTCGTCTCCACCTCCGGGACGCCGGCGGGGGAGGCGCCGCCGCGTTTCCCGAGGCGGACCGGTTCGCCGAACCGCCGGGCGAACGCGACGTGCGAGGCGTGGTCCAGGCGCTGCCCGCGGAAGAACACCACCTTCCAGCGCAGCACCGCCGCCCGGATCCCGGCGACCACCGTGTCGTCCAGGTCCCCGGCCAGGTCGACGCCCGTGATCTCGGCACCGATGTGCCCGGCGGCCGGCCGGACCTCGATCCGCGTACCCCTGTCCGTCGTCATGTGCGCTCCGTAGATCGTGCGTGGCGGCTCGTCGCGGCAAGCATGTCCTGTCCCACCGGGGGTGCGACAGGGTGCCTCGGGGGGCCGGGGTACGTTCTGGAACGGCCGACCCGAAAGGAAACCCACCCGTTGAGCACCGGCAGCTACTACGAGCCCATCGACGAGCACCGCTACAAGGCCACCCCCCACGCGAGCGGCGCGTGGGACCCGGACGAGCAGCACTTCAGCCCGCTCGGCGGTCTCGTCGTCCACGCCATGGACCGGTACAGGGCGGCGCGCCCGGACAACGGCCTGGTCCTGTCCCGGATCGGCTTCGACATCCTGGGGCGTCTCGCCCTCGACGAGTGCGAGATCCGTGTCGGGACGATCCGGCCCGGCCGCACCATCGAACTGGTCGAGGCCGTCGTCGTCATCGCCGGCCGCCCCGTCGTGCGCGCCCGCGCCTGGTTCCTCGCCGCCGCCGACACCGGTGCCGTCGCCGGCGGGGCCGCCGCCCCGCTCACCGCGCCCGGGGGCCTCTCCTCCTGGCCGCTGGGGTCCGTGTGGCCCGGCGGCTACATCGCCTCCCTCGACGTCCGGCCAATCGCCCCGCCCCGGCCGGGCCGCACGACCGCCTGGGTCTCCACCGGCCTGGACCTGGTGGCCGGCGAGCCCGTCGGCCCGCTCGCGTCCTACCTCGCCCTCGTCGACACCGCCAACGGCATCGCCGTACGCGAGTCGCCCACCGACTGGATGTTCCCGAACGTCGACCTGACCGTCCACCTCCACCGGCAGCCCGAGGGCCGCTGGACCGGTCTCGACACCACGGTCACCTTCGGCCCCACCGGGCAGGGCATCACCAGCACGGTCCTGCACGACGTCGCGGGACCCGTCGGCCACGCCCAGCAGATGCTCACGGTCCGGCCGCGGTAGGCGCCGTCCGGAGCCCCCCGACCGTACCCACGATCGCATCGAATCGATATTCACATCGTTTCGATGTGGAGTGTGCGACGCTGGAGGCATGCTCGAACTCGCGATCCTCGGCTTCCTCGCCGAAGGCCCCCTGCCCGGCCACGAGGTGCGCCGCCGCCTCGGACGCCTGACCGGCTGGAGCCGCCCGGTCAGCGACGGCACGCTCTACCCGGCGCTGAACCGCCTGACCCGGGCCGGCCTGATCGAGCGGCGCCCCGCCCCCGCGGCGGGCGGCGGCCGGTACCTGCTGAACCTGACCGACGAGGGCCGCCAGGAGATGCTCGGGCGGCTGCGCGAGCCGGCCGAGCACGAGATCACCGACCTCTCCCGGTGGTTCACCGTCCTGGCGTTCCTCTCGCTGCTGCCCGGCACCGCCGAGCGGCACGCGGTCCTGCGCCGCCGCCTCGCCTTCGTCGAGGCGCCCGCCTCCTTCTTCCACGACGACGCCGACGCGCCGCTGCGCGCCGAGCAGGTCGCCGACCCCTACCGGCGCGGCATGCTGCTCACGGCCCGCGCCACCAACCGCGCCGAACGGGCCTGGCTCCGCGAGGCGCTCGGTGACGACCGGGGGACGCACGAACCGTCCCCCGCCCCCGCTGAACTGGAGGACTGACGTGATCGCGTCCTGGTACGACGAACAGGGCCCGGCCTTCGAGGTGCTGAGGGTGGGTGAACTGCCCGACCCCGTCCCCGGGCCGGGCGAGGTCCGCGTCCGCGTCACCGTCAGCGGGGTCAACCCCGGCGAGACCAAGAAGCGGCGCGGCTGGCTCGGCTCGGCGATGCCGTACCCGCGGGTGATCCCGCACAGCGACGCGGCCGGCGTCGTCGACACCGTCGGCGAAGACGTCGGGGGACTGCGCGTCGGCCAACGGGTGTGGGTGTACGGGGCCCAGTCCTACCGGCCGTTCGGCACCGCCGCGCAGTTCACCGTGGTGCCCGCCGCGCAGGCCGTGCCGCTGCCCGACCACCTCGGCGACGACCTCGGGGCGAGTCTGGGCATCTCCGGCATCACCGCGCACCGCACGGTCTTCGCCGACGGCCCGGTCGACGGCCGGACCGTGCTGGTGCACGGCGTCCTGGGCGCCGTCGGCTCGCTGGCCGCGCAACTCGCCCGGTGGGGCGGGGCCACCGTCGTCGGCACCGTCCGGCGCGGGGCCGACCTCGACCTGGTCGACCCCGCTCTCGTCTCCCGTGCCGTCGCGCTGGACACCGGTGATCCGGCCGCCGCGATCCGCTCCCACGCTCCCGGCGGCGTGCACCGCGTCATCGAGGTGGCCCTGTCCGACAACGCCGATCTGGACTGCGCCGTGGTCGCCGACGACGCGGTCGTCGCCGCGTACGCCACCCGCCGGGACCGCCCCGAACTCCCCTTCTGGCCCCTGCTGTTCAAGAACGTCACGCTGCGCATGCTCGGCAGCGACGACTTCCCCGCGGCGGCCAGGCGGCAGGCCGTCCGCGACCTCACCGCGGTGGCGGCGGCGGGCGCGCTCACCGTCACGACCGGCGCCCGCTACGCACTGGCCGACATCGCGCAGGCCCACGACCACGTGGACGCCGGCCTGCGCGGCCGCGTGCTGATCGACGTCCCCCGGTAGGTACCGCGGGGTCTCCCGGCCCTAGTCGGCCGTCCCGGGCCCGTGGAGGAGTTCCCGGCCGGTGGTCCCGTGGGGAGGCCGCCGGTCGGTGGCGAGCAGGCCGAACAGCAGGTCGTCCGTCCACTCGCCCTTGATCCAGGTGGCCTGCCGCAGGAGCCCCTCCTGCACGAATCCGAGCCGCCGCAGCAGCCGGGCCGAACGGGTGTTGCGGGCGTCGCACTCGGCGCAGACCCGGTGCAGCCCGCGCCGGAACAGGTCGTCGAGCACCGCGCCCACGGCCTCGGCGGCATAACCGTGCCCCTGCCGGTCACCGGCCAGCGTGAACCCGATCTCCGCCTGCATCAGGTTCTCGTGCAGCCGGACCCCGACGTCCCCCACCAGACAGCGGTCGGCCCGGAGCTCGACCGCGTACTGGAACCACCCCGGCTCCCGTGGCGACCCCTCGGCCAGCGCCCGCACGGTGCGGGCGGCCGAGTCGAGGGACACGGGCGGGGTCCAGCTCTGGAAGCGGGCCACCGCGGGATCGGACCGGTAGGCGGCCAGCGGCGCCGCGTCCGCGGCACGGAAGCGGCGCAGGACGAGCCTGGGGGTCTCCAGCAGCATGCCCCGATCGTCCCACGCCCGCCACGGATCCTTCAGGACACGTACGAGGCGTTCTGCGCCGTCGTCACCACCTTCTGGCCGTCGGACCGGGACAGCAGACCCGCCGAGACCCAGGAGGTGACGGTGCTCTGCACCCGGGCGACCAGCGCGGCCTTGGTGGCGAACGGGGCGCCGGCCCAGATCTCGTCGAGAAGGGTCGTGCCGTCGCTCCCGGCGGGGTTGGCGACGCCCGAGTCGGTGCCGCCGAGGACGACCTTCGGCTCGGACCGCCGGAAGTAGGCGTGCGTGGGGTCCTCGGTGCCCTCGAAGAACGGGGCGAACTCCGTGCCGTCGAGCGTGTAGTGCAGGGGGCGGCCGGACACGGGGGCGAGGCTCGGCAGCAGGTCGCCGGAGAGCGCGGCATTGCGGTGGAGCCCGAACCGCAGATAGCCGGTACCGCTGGTGCGGGCGACGAGGTTGACCGGACCGTGGAAGAGGGTCTGGAGTCCGGGGTCGTCGGGGGTCTTCTCGACCCGGGTGCGGAAGGGGACGGTGACCCGCACGACGTCACCGCCGCGCCAGGTCCGCGAGACGGCGAAGTAGGTCCCGGCGGCCGGAGTCCCGCTCACCGCGGCGCCGTTGACGGTCACCCGGAAGCCGTTCGTCGCCCACGACGGCACCCGCAGCCGCAGTTCGAACACCGCGCTCCCGCCGCCGATGGTGAGGGTCGAGCCCTGCTCCCGCGGATAGTCCGTGGTCTGGGTGACGGTGACGCCCTTCTCGGCCCAGGTCAGGGTGGTCGGGCTGTACAGGTTCACGTACAGGGCGCTGCCGTCGGCCTTCCTGAAGTACACCGAGTCCTGGTACTTGGTGGCGCTCTCCATGCCGGTGCCCTCGCAGCAGGTGGTGCCCTGCTTGGGCGTGTAGTCCCGGACGTGGCCGGGGGTCAGCCCGATGAAGTACGTGACCAGCGGTTTCTCGGCGTCGGCCGTGTCCTGCTTCGAGCCCAGCACCTGGTTGTAGAGGGTCCGCTCGTAGTAGTCCATGTACCTGGGGTCCTGCTCGTGGAAGAACAGCATCCGGCTCAGTTTGAGCAGGTTGTACGCGCAGCACGTCTCGGCGCTGGTGTCACCGATCGTTCCCGCGACGATCCCGCGGGCCTTCCAGAACTCGGCCGAACTCGTGCCGCCGATGCCGAACATCCGGTGCGGGACGACCATGCCCCAGAAGTTCTTCGCGGCGGTGAGGTAGCGGGCCTCGCCCGTCGCGTCGTACAGCCGGACCAGGCCGGTGAAGATCGGGATGTGCTGGTTGGCGTGCAGGCCGTCGAGCGTGTCGGTGTCCGCGGCGCAGGCGTCGATGAGCTTGTCGAGGTCGAACAGCTTCGCCAGCGCGAGGTGGTCGGCCTTGCCGGTGAACGCGTACAGGTCGACGATCGCCTCGACGATGCCGCCGAACTCGCCGCTGGAGAAGATGCCCCACATCCGCTGCAGGGTGGCGTCGGGCAGCTTGGACAGCCGGGAGTGCATCCAGTCGCACATGCCCGACGCGAGATCGAGCGCCCGGGCGTCGTCCGTGGCGAGGTGGGCGTCCAGCAGGCCTCTGAGGATCTTGTGCGCCGTGTAGTAGGGCGCCCACACCTTGGTGTAGTCGGAGGCGGTCCTCGACTCCAGGTCGATGAACTGTGTCTCCGGGTAGGCGGCGAGGAACCCGGGGTGGCTCGGGCCGCCCCAGGTCCGGCGCAGGGTGGCCGTCAGCCCGCGGCCGGAGGCGTCGGCGAAGGTCCCGCCGGTCGTCTCGTCGAAGGCGTACGAGGCCAGCGTGCCGCGGCCCGCGGCGGAGGCGGCGGCGCGGTTGCTCTGCAGGGACGTGATCTCGGCGGCGGTCAGCGCCCGTGACCAGACGTTGAACTCGTCGAAAGCGCCCGCGAACACCGGGTCGTCGAAGTTCGAGCGGCCCAGCCAGTTGTTCGCCGGGGTGCCGAGCGACGACGGATCGAGGGTCATCGAGGTGTTCCGGGCGACCCGGGTGCCGTCGACGTAGAGGGTGCCGGTGCCGCCGGAGACCGTGACCGCCAGATGGCTCCACCGGTCGAGGGAGAGCGCGGCGGTGCCGTCGAGGCCCTGTTCGGCGCCGGGGCCGCCGGTCGTGATCGCGAACCGCGGTACGCCGCTCGCGTTGCGGGCGGCCAGGTACAGGTACCGGGTGGTGCCGTCGCCGAAGTCGAGGACCCGCGTCCAGGCGGCGTCGTGGGTGGGCTTGACCCAGGCGGACAGGGTGATCGCGGCGGAGCCGTTCAGCACGCCGGGCGGCAGGGCCACGTACTGGTGGGAGCCGCGCACGTTCTCGGCGGCGGTACCGAACCTCCCTGCGGTGCCCAGCACCGCCGGTGCCCCGCGCAGGGCCGTGCGCACCTCGGTGAGCGCCCCGATCATGGTCCGGATCCTGTCGGCGTACACCGGGTCCCCGGTGCTCGCGTACGCCTGCGACAGCATGCTCAGGAAGTGGCCGGTGTAGTGGCCGCGGAGATTGCCGTTGGCCTCGCCGTCCAGGCCCTCCCAGCCGCCCGGTGCGACCGCGCCGCCCGTCGGGAGGCCGGCGTTGGCACGGAACACCTGGAGCAGCCGGTTCACGTCGTAGCCGCGGCCGTGGTCGAGCATGAACTGCCGTTTCGTGGCGAAGATCCCCTGGCCGAGCCGTACGTCCTTCAGCTCGAACGGCCGCAGTGTCCAGGCGGCCGGTGCTGGCGGCGGCGTGGCGGCGGCGGCCCGGCCGACGCCGGCCGTATGGGCCATGACCGGAGCGGCGGTCGCGAGCAGGGCGGCCCGGAGGAGGGTGCGTCTGGGGAGGGCGGGTGCCATGCGTTCCTCGTCTCTGCGCGGGGGACGACCTCGTCGGGGAGCGGCCCGACCGAGCTCGCAGGGCGTTCGAAATACCGCACGACGTGCGGGAAGTCGACCAGAACATAGGTATATGAAGCGAGCACGTCAACGCTTACGGCACGGCCGGTTCCGGTGGAGGACGCGCCGGGGTCCTAGAAGGCGCTGACGTTGGCCGTCAGCAGGCGGAGCAACTGCTTGGCCATGGCGTCCTGTTCGGGGGTCAGTCCCATGGCGTCGCCCATGGCGAGGGGGACCGCGTCCGCCCGCTCCTGGAGGCGCACCCCGGCGTCGGTGAGCCGCAGGGCGACGGACCGCTCGTCGTCCGTCCGGCGCTCGCGCCGCAGCAGGCCGTTCGCCTCCAGGCGCTTGAGGAGCGGGGAGAGGGTGCTGGACTCCAGCTGGAGGGCGGTGCCCAGGTCGCGTACGGAGATCGAGTCCTGTTCCCACAGCACCAGCATCACCAGGTACTGGGGGTAGGTCAGGCCCAGCTCGTCCAGCAGGGGGCGGTAGCGGGCGGTGACCGCCCGCGAGGCCGCGTAGAGGGCGAAGCAGAGCTGGTCGTCCAGCAGCAGTGAACCCGTCCGCGCCGGCGGGGGCGGCCCCTCCGGTGTCGATCCGGCTCCGGCAGTGCTCACGGCCTACCTCCTTGTGTCCGTGCGCCGAGTCCGTGTGCCCGCCCGCGCCTGTTGCGTACCGCGTACTCCCGCTCGGTGATCTCCACCCTATCGTCGAGTCCCCCCGATCGTATCGTGCCCTAATAGGTTGCGCGCGACTTAATCGCGAGCTACTGTCACGGTTGTGCCGCCACTCCCGGCGAGGTCCGCCGACGGAGCGTCCCCACGGCACCAGATCCGAGGAGTCCGTCATGACCGACACGACCGGCAGCCGTCCCGTCCTGGAGCCCGCCGCGGCGGCTTTCGCCGAAGCGACCGCGAATCCGCCCTACCTCTTCGATCTCGCCCCCGCCGAGGGCCGCAAGGCCGTCGACGAGGTGCAGTCGGGCGACATCGCCAAGCCGGCCGTCGACGAGGAGTGGATCACCGTCCCCGGCGGCCCCACCGGTGAGGTCCGTACGCGGATCGTCCGCCCCGCCGGAGCCACCGGCACCCTCCCCGTGATCATCTACATCCACGGCGCCGGCTGGGTCTTCGGCAACGCGCACACCCACGATCGCCTGGTGCGCGAGCTCGCCGTCGGCACCGGCGCGGCGGTCGTCTTCCCCGAGTACGACCTCTCGCCCGAGGCCCGCTACCCGGTGGCCATCGAGCAGAACTACACCGTCGCCCGGTGGGTCGTCACCGCCGGCGCCGACCACGGGCTCGACGCCTCCCGCATCGCGGTGGCGGGCGACTCGGTCGGCGGCAACATGACCGCGGCCCTGACCCTGATGGCCAAGGAGCGCGGTGACGTGGCGCTCGTCCAGCAGGTGCTGTTCTACCCGGTCACCGACGCCTCCTTCGACACCGGCTCCTACCACCAGTTCGCCGAGGGCTACTTCCTGCGCCGCGACGGCATGCAGTGGTTCTGGGACCAGTACACGACCGACGAGAAGCAGCGCGCCGAGATCACCGCCTCCCCGCTGCGCGCCACCACCGAGCAGCTCACCGGCCTGCCCCCGGCCCTGGTCGTCACCGGTGAGGCCGACGTCCTGCGCGACGAGGGCGAGGCGTACGCCAACAAGCTCCGCGAAGCCGGCGTCCCCGTCACCGCCGTCCGCTACCAGGGCGTCATCCACGACTTCGTGATGCTCAACGCGCTGCGCGAGACCCACGCCGCCGAAGCCGCCATCGCCCAGGCGATCGCCGTGCTGAAGAGCGCCCTGGCCACCGGCTGACCCCCGAACCACCGGCGACGGCCCGGCCCGCCCCCTCCCGTACCACGCACGCGGGAGGGGGCGGGCCGGGCCGTTCGTGGCTTCCGGACCCCGGCGGGCACTTATTGGAACCGATCAGTCCGTGTACGGTCCGGTTCTTCGGGTAGGGCCGACGTACACGACAACCGTCCAGGCCGGAGCCGACCGAAAGAGAAGTGCGTGTGAACACCCCCGTGCCGGACCGCGGCCCAACCCGGCGGGGCGCCTTCCCCCGTCGTCCCCGCAGGGCGCCGAACCGTCCCCGCACGGCTCGCGGACGCTGACCGCGCCATGGATCGAGAACAGGCACCCGCTCCCGTGCCGGACACGTTCGCCGCACAGGTCCTCGACGCGGTGGAGAGCCTGGTGGCACTGTGGTCCGCGGCGGCCGAGGACGGCACCCCGCGCATGTCCACGCGGCAGCTGCTGGCGCTGCAGACCGTTCACCGGCTGCCCGAGCTCAACCTCACCGCCTTCGCCGAACACCTGGGCGTGGCGCTGCCCACCGCGAGCCGTCTGTGCGACCGGCTCGAAGCCGTGGGGCTGCTGCAGCGGACCGTCCAGCCGCACAACCGCCGTGAGGTCCAGCTGCTGGTCACCTCGCGGGGGCGCCGGCTCCTGGCGGACGTCACCGAGCGCCGGACACTGCGCCTGAGCGGCGTGTTCGACGCGATGGCCCAGAGCGAGCGCGACTCCCTGCGGCACGGACTGCACGCCTTCCACCGGGCCCGTGCCCTCGCCCGGCCGCAGCCGCCCGCGAACGGCTAGGGCGCCGGACCGGGAGGACCGGGGGAGGGCTGTTACGGTCAGAAGGCCAGCTTGACGGGCGTGCGGGCCATCTCGGCCGCCCGGCTGTGCAGGTGGCAGAGCAGGAGGCACACGTCGTCGTCCCGCTCGGAGTCGCGCAGCAGCGGATTCAGGAGCAGGTCCGCCGAGCCGTCCAGGTCCGCGTCGAGGTCGGCGGACCGGAAGGTCCCGAGCGCCGCGGCGAGGCGCTCGATGCCGGGATCGATGCCCTGCGCCCGCCGCTCGACCAGCCCGTCCGTGTAGAGCGCCAGGGTCGATCCCGGCGCGAGGGTCACGGTGTGGTCCAGGATCTTCTGCTCCAGCGGGATGCCGAGCATCGCGCCGGGCTTGGCGTCGAGCGTGTGCACCTGCCCGTCGGGGGTGCGCAGCACGGGCGGCGGGTGGCCCGCGGCGGCCCAGGTGAGCGTCGGGTCGTCGGGGTGGAAGCGCGCGATGACGGCGGTGGCGTACAGGTCGGGCTGCAGGTGGTGCAGGAAGATGTGCAGCCGGGTGAGGAGCTGCCCCGGGGTGCCTCCGTCGACGGCGTACGCGCGCAGCGCGGTGCGGAGCTGGCTCATCATGACGGCGGCGTGCAGCCCGTGGCCGGTCACGTCGCCGATGACGGTGATCAGGCTGCCGTCGGGCTGGCGGAAGGCGTCGTACCAGTCGCCGCCGATGTTCAGGCCGTGGGTGGCCGGCAGGTAGCGGGCGGCCAGGTGCAGTCCCGGGGTGGTGGGCAGGTCCGTGAGCAGGGCCCGCTGCAGGGTCTCGGCGATGTCGCGGTTGTGCTCGAAACGCCGGGCGTTGTCGATGGCGATGCCGGCCCGGCGGGTGAGTTCGATCAGCATGACGGCGTCGTCGGCGTCCCACCGCGCATCGGGCGGCGAGAGGGTCAGGACCCCCAGCGGTTCCCGCCGCGTCCCCAGCGGGACGCACAGCAGGGGCCCGTCGGAGTGCGGGGTGGCGGGCGGCTGGTCGTCCACGCCGGGCAGCCCGCCCGGATGGTCGGCGGCGTACTGCGGGCGCCCGCTGCGGGCCGCGACCACGGCGGCGGTCGGCCTCGGGACGTTCTGCTGTTCCTCGTCCCCGTCGTCGAAGAGCCACACGTCGACACCGCGGGCGTACTTCGGGACGAGGAGGTTCTCCAGGCGGCGGACGATCTCGTCGTGGTTGAGCGAGGCCGTCAGCACGGCGCTGGCGTCGGCCAGGAACGTCAGCCTGCGGCGCGCGGTCTCGGCCTCCGTGCGCGCCTTCCGCTCGGCGGCGAAGAGGTCGCGCTGGGCCTGGCCCGCCGCGTCCAGTTCGGCGTGCAGGGCCAGTACACCCTGGTTGGTCTGGTCGAGCTCCTCCCGGTGCGAGGTGACCAGGAGTTCCTGCTCACCCAGTTTCTCCAGCACCAGGACCGTGTCCTCGTCGGCGCCCAGCAGTCCCTCGGCCAGCGTCTGCGGATCGTCCGCCACGGGCCCGGGATCTGTCGCCTCCGCGCCCCGGGGGCAGGTGACGGCCGTCCGCCACGGCTCCCGCCCCTCGGGGT
Organism: Streptomyces sp. V3I8; assembly: GCF_030817535.1. Lineage (NCBI taxonomy): Bacteria > Bacillati > Actinomycetota > Actinomycetes > Kitasatosporales > Streptomycetaceae > Streptomyces > Streptomyces sp. V3I8. The sequence goes on from NZ_JAUSZL010000002.1 coordinate 8,349,793, forward strand.
CCGCGTCGTCGCACGGGGTCACGACGGCCCGCAGCAGACCGTCCCCGGACGGTGCCGCGGCCGTCTCCAGGTCGAGCCGCCAGCTGCCGCCCTTGGTGAGGCACTGGCGCAGGTGCGCGCTGAGGGCGGCCGTCAGCCGGGTCCGCTCCAGGGCGGGCACCCCGTACGCGGCGGCCAGGCGGGCCGTGCCGATCCGGGCCCGCGCGGCGTCGGTGACGGTGGTGATGTGCCAGGTACGAGTCATGGTGTGCAGTCCGACGGGACGGGGCCGGGTAGGGCGACGGCGCTGCCGTCCCGTACGGGCCGGGCGGATCGGTCCGTGCCACGCGTGCTCACGGCGGCGGGCGGGGCGTCCCGGCCGGGCAGGCCGCCGGGGTGCGGCACCGGCACACGCGCGCGCCCGGGTACGTTCCGGACGTGCGCCGGCACATCCCCCGCTTCGTGCTCCGGCACCTGCATCTCCTCACGTACTGCTCATGTACTGCGCATCGTCCCGGCCTCGCCGAGGGCAACGGGGGACGAAGAAACCATTGCCGGACGGCAACTGTATCGGTGGTACCGGCCGGCACAACACCGCCTCCGGCGCCGGAGGCGCCGGGCGGCCGGCCGTCACGGCGCCGGACGTCCCCCGAACCAGTCGAGACAGGCGACCAGCGCGTCGTCGTCCGGGTCGGGGCCGCCGCGGTGTCCGGTCAGTTCCCGCAGGACCGCCCCGGGGACCTCGGCCGCCGGCACCAGGCTGGTGGCCGTGACGGCGCGGGCCAGCGCGTGTTCGCCGTACTTCTCGCCGCCCGGCGCGGCCACCGCGTGCACCCCGTCGCTGACGAAGACGAGCCGGTCACCGGGCTCGACGGCGAACTCCTGGACGAAGTAGTCGGTCTCCTCGAACATGCCCAGCGGGAGCTGCTCCTCGAAGTCGACGGCCGTGACGGTCCTGTCGCGCAGGCGCAGCATCCGCGGCGAACCGGCGTCGACGACCTGCAGCCGGCCGGTGGACAGTTGCAGATCCAGCATCAGCACGGACAGATGGGCGTCACCGCGGTAGTGGGCGTACACCGCCTGGTCGGCCAGGGCCGCCTGGTCCGCGAGCGGCAGGCCCGCCCGGCGCGCGTTGCGCAGCGCGTTGACGCCCAGGCTGGTCAGCAGCGAGGCCTCGATGCCCTCGCCCATGCCGTTGGTGATGTAGAGCGCCAGGTGGTCGGCCGTGGCGGACCAGTCGAAGTTGTCGCCGAACACGGCGTAGGCGGGCTCCAGCTGGGCGCCGAGCGCGTACTCGGGGCGTGCGCAGGAGCGGGCCGGCAGCAGCTGCCACTGCATCTCCGCGGCGAGGGTGAGCCGGTCCTTGCGCCGGGCCTGCAGATACAGGTCGGTGTCCCGCTCGGCGACGATCACCTCGTGCCCCAGGACCTCCGCCACCTCGGCCAGCTCGGCCGTGCAGTCGGCGGCCGTGTCCGCCGAGGGCAGGGTGACGGACAGCACTCCCAGCCGGTCGCCGCGCACGGTGACCGGCAGATGGACCCGCACCGAACCACCGGGGCAGTTCTCGGGGACCGGTTCCTGGGAGACGAAGGCCCGTCCGGCCGGACCGGTGTGCACGGGCAGCGGGGCCAGGGTGTACGGCAGCGTGGACACGGGCTGCAGGAGGGTCAGTCCGTAGTCGGCCATGAAGAGTTCGACCTCTTCGGCCGCGTACCGGCCGCACAGCACCTCCCGGACGGCGTCCAGCAGTTGGTGCGGAGCAGCGGAGCGCAGCGCGCGCTCGGCTGCCACGAATCTGTTCACGATGTCGGATACGCCGTTCTCTGGGCGTCGGTGGCTGCAGGTCCGCGCCGGGTGCGCGGCGCCGGGGGTCTGTCCTGGTGGAGCGGGGCGGGCGGCCCGAACCGGTGGGCTGACAGCGCCGGGGAAGCCTGGGAGAGTGTCTGCGTGACTTCCCCCTCCCCGCGTCCGCAGCGCCGCGAAGTGGCGCGAGTGACCTCGGAGGCGGCGGAGCTGCTCGAGGTCCTGTGGGGGCGCGCCTCGACGGCGCCCGTCTCGGCGTCCCAGCTGCGGGTGCTGTTCATCCTCGAGCACAACGAAGGCATCAACCTGCGCACCCTCGCCGAGGCCCTGGGGTCCACGCCCCCGTCGGCCAGCAGGCTGTGCGACCGCCTGCAGGCCGTGGGGTTCGTCGAACGCAGGCCCGGGACGACGAGCCGCCGCGAACTGCGGCTGCACCTCAGCCGCCGCGGGCGTACGTTCCTGGACGACCTGCGCGCCCGCCGTGAGCGGGCGCTGCAGTCCGTGCTGGAGCAGATGCCCGCGGTCGGGCGCGCGCAGCTGCTGGAGGGCCTGGTGGCGTTCTGCGCCGCCGCGGCGGGGGAGATCCACGAGGACGGCACGGCCGCCGGCGCCAGGACCGCCTGATCCCCCTGCCGTCCGCCGGGGGACGGGTACACCCACGGGTGCCCGCGCCGGACGTGCTCGGCGCGAGAGCCCGTCCCTGTCCTTGTGTGCATACCGGAATCCTCCCGCGCCTCGGCGCTGCCCACTTTCTTGCTTCGGTCCACTGTTGTCAAACGGCAACTGTTGTATGTGTAAAAGATCCGCCGTCCCCCAGGGACGCGGAGCGTGCCGGGCGGGATCAGGCGTGATCGCCCTGCTGCTTGTCCACGAGGGCGAGCGCGTCGTCGACGCCGTCCGACACCGGCACGGTGATGCTCACGCCCGTGAGGTCCAGGATCCGTCGCACGGCCGGCGTCGGCGAGATGATGTGCACGCTGCCGCCCAGCTCCCGGGTCTGCTGGTAGGCCCTGATGATGATGTTCATGCCGGAGGAGTCCATGAAGGGGACGGCCGAGAGGTCCAGCAGGAAGTGCCGGCGGCCGTGCTGGAACTGGTTCGCCAGATGGTGCTGGAGCCCGGTCGCGGTGTCGATGTCCAGGTGTCCTTCGGCCGTGAGCAGGACGGTGTCCTCGCGAAGCAGGGCGACCTCGACGGACAACGGATTCTGGGCTATGGACACGAGTACCTCCCGCGGAGCAACAATGGTGGAGCCCGGATACCCCCTCGCGCCGATTCGATGCAGCCGAGATCGGCAGCACGACGTGATCAAGCTCTCCTCGCCGTGCCGACCCGGTTCGTGCCGTGCGCAGGACGGACCCCTGCCCGCGCGTCTACCCTCTCGTCACTCGCGTATGCGGACGTCTTTCCCGTACCGGACTACGACACCCGGATCCCGATGATGCAGGTGTCGTCGTCGGTGTCCGACCTGCTGTAGGTGAGCAGCCGGTCCAGTTGCTGGTCGAGCGTGCACGGCGCCGCCCGGACGGTGGTCAGCAGCTGGGTCATGGACTCCTCCATGGTGCGGTCCCGCCGCTCGATCAGGCCGTCCGTGTACATCAGCAGGGTGTCGTCGGCCGCCAGCTGCACCTCGTCCTCGGCGTACGTGACCTCGGGCACGGCGCCCAGCAGCAGACCCTTGACGAGAGGCAGGGACACCGCCTCCGCGTCCCGCACCAGCACGGGGGGCAGATGCCCCGCCCTGGCCCAGCGCAATGTACGGGTGCCCGGATCGTAGACGCCGCAGACCGCGGTGGCGGTGATGGAGCCCGACAGGTGGTGCGCCACGCTGTTGAGCCAGGACAGCAGCTGGCCGGGGCCCGCGCCCGTCACCGCGAGACCCCGCAGGGCGTTGCGGAGCACGACCATGCTCGTCGCCGCCTCCATGCCGTGCCCCGCCACGTCGCCCACGCACAGGAGGACCATGCCGGACGGCAGGACGACCGCGTCGTACCAGTCGCCGCCCACCAGCTGCTCGGTCTCGGCGGGCCGGTAGCGGACGGCCACGTCGAGCCCCGGCGCCCGCAGAGGTGCCTGGGTCGGGGGCATGATGGCGTGCTGCAGCTGCAGCGTCAGCCGGTTGCGCTCGGCCGCCTGCTGCTCGGAGTGCGCGAGCTGGTCACGCGTGGCGGCCAGCGCGACCTCCGTCCAGTGCTGCGCCGAGATGTCCTGGTAGGCACCGCGCACCACGAACGGCCGGCCGTCGGCGTCGAGCACGGGCTCCGCCACCACCCGGATGTGCCGGGTCACCTCGTCGGGGCGCTGCAGCCGGAAAGCCGCGGACGCCGCCCGCCGGTGGTGGAGCAGTGTGCGCAGGAAGCGGCCGATGGCGACGGCGTCGTCCGGGTGCGCGTGCAGCGCCAGCTCCTCCAGCGGCACCGGGCCGCTCGCCGGCGAGCGGCCGTACAGACTGAAGAGCTGGCCGTTCCAGGTGATCTCGCCCGTGAGCAGGTTCTCCTCGAAGCCGCCGATACGGCCCAGACGCTGGGCGTGCTGGAGGAGGCTCGCCAGCCGCGCCGTCTCGTCCTCGATGCGCCATATCAGCAGCACGCTGCCGCCGTGCCGGCTGATGCTGATGTCGGCCACGGCCGCCAGCGGCACCTGGTCGACGAGGGCCGTGAGGTTCATGCGCTGCGCGCGGAACGGCTCCCCGGTGGCGTAGACGCGCTCGACCCGCTGGAACAGTTCGCTCTCCCCGGCGGCCATCGGGTAGGCCTCGAGGAGCAGGGCCCCGCTGACGAGACCGCGCGGGCGGCCGGCCGGGTCGAGGAAGTGACTGTTGACGTGGTGGATGTGGAAGTCCACGAGCTGTCCGCCGTCGGTGTACGGGACGAGGACCAGCGCGGGGTCGTGCAGTCCGTCGGCCAGGTCCACCAGCTCGGCGGCGTCCGGCAGCACACGCGGCTCGCCGGCGGTCTCACCGTCGTGCACGAAGGCGTACGTCTCCAGCGTGTGGGCGCACAGTTCCGCCAACGCCTCCACCTGGCGGACCACCTGGGGCGACTGGGGCGGCAGGGGAGCGGCCCAGACGACCTCCAGGACGCCGTGGACGCGGCCTCCGGTACCGGCGGGCAGCGCGGCCCTGCCTCCGTCGGGGTGCTGGTGCTGGCCGATGGAGGGCAGGCCGGACGCGGAGAGCGAACCGATCCACTGTCCCGCACGCTCGGTGAGGCACGTACGGGCGACCGTCGTGACGCCGGGCGGTACGTAGTGCCAGCGGTCCGCCTCCGCGGGAGAGAACCCGGCGCTGCCCGCCAGCGTGAGGGCACCGTCGGACCGCGCGGTCCAGATGGCCACGGCCACCGCGCCGAGCGGGGTCAGCGCGTGGTGGAAGAGGGAGTCGGCGACGGCCTGGGTGTCGGGGGCCGCCAGGGCGCCGCTCTCGGCCTCCCGCAGGCGCACCGCGGCCGAGCGCCCGGCCTCCGGGCGGACGGCCGGCGGGCCCTCGCCGCCCTGCGCGCCGGCCAGGAAGGCGCCGGTGACGTCGGACAGCCGGTCGCGGGCGGACTGGTTGATGACGTCGACGGCCAGTTCGAGCCGGGTCACCTTGGCCTGCTCGGCCAGTTCGGCGAGCTGGCGGGCGGCCTGGGCGGGCCCGCATCCCAGCCGCTCGACCAGGATGCCCTTGGCGAGTTCGATGAGGGCCCGCCCGTCGGCCTCGGCCTGCGCCGCCCGCACCTCGTGGCGCAGGCGTTCCACCGTGGCGGCCAGTTTCCCCACCGGGTAGGGGGCGTTCAGGATGCTCCGCCCGTCCGCCGGCAGGTCCCCGGCGTCCACGACGGCGCCGGCGGCGGACGGCGGGGCGGGGGAGTCGGCCTCGGCGCGCGACGCGTCGTCGGCCTGCTCGGGGCGCTGTTCGGAAAGGCTCACGGTGGCACATGCTCCTCGACTGGGATGCCCGTACGGGCGGGGCGCGGGGACGGCGCCCGGCCGGCGGTCACGCACGGCGGGGCGCCGTCGCTCACGCGGGCAGCCAGCGGCGGACGCAGGCGATGAGGTCGTCGGTGTCGACCGGCTTGGTGACGTAGTCACTGGCACCGGACGCGAGGCTCTTCTCCCGGTCGCCGGGCATCGCCTTCGCCGTGACGGCGATGATCGGGAGCTGCGCGTACCGGGGCATCTTCCGGATCTCGGCCGTGGCCGCGTACCCGTCCATCTCCGGCATCATCACGTCCATCAGGACGAGGGCGATGTCGGGGTGGTTGACCAGCGTCTCGATGCCCTTGCGGCCGTTGTCCGCGTGCAGCACGTGGAATCCCTGGAGCTCCAGGATGCCGCTCAGCGCGAAGAGGTTGCGCGCGTCGTCGTCGACCACCAGGACCGTACGGCCGACGAAGGCGTCCTCGACCGCCCGGGGCGTGTCGGAGCGCGGCTCCTCGGCACGGGCCAGGGACGGCACGTCCCCCAGCTCCTCGGCGGACAGGTGCAGGGCGATCCGCTCCCGCAGTTCGTCCAGGCTGGACAGGAACTCCAGGGCGCGGGTGCCGGAACGGGCCTGCAGCGCGTGCTCCTGGGCCAGGTCCGCGCGATGACCGCTGTGGACGAGCACCGGGACGTTCGCGAGCGCGGAGTCGCCCTGCATCGCGTCCAGGAAGCGGGGCGCCTCGCCGCCGGGCATGCCGAGTTCCAGCACGACGCAGTGGCAGGGTCCCGCGGCCAGCGCGCTGGCCGCCTCGTGGGCTCCGGACGTGGTGATGACGTCGACCGTGCCCCGCGGGTCACCGGCGTCCTGGCCGCGGGTGACGTCCGAGACGGCGCTCTCCGCGACGAGCGTCAGCAGTCCGCGCTGCCGCTCCTCGACGACCAGCAGCCGGCGCCGCCGACGCCTGGCCGGGGCGGCGGCACCCGGGCCGGCGTTCGCCGCCGACTCCTCGGAGGACCCGGCGCCCGGCGCCGGTTCGAGGGCCCGGTCGGCGACGACCAGGTTCTCGTAGTCGGGACGGGCCACGGGCAGGAACAGGGTGAACGTACTGCCCTGTCCCGGTGTGCTGTCGACGGTGACGGCGCCGCCGAGCAGGTGTGCGATCTCCCGGGTGATGGACAGGCCGAGCCCGGTGCCGCCGTATTTGCGGCTCGTGGTCCCGTCCGCCTGCTGGAAGGCTCCGAAGATCGTCTCCAGATGCTGCTCCGGGATGCCGATGCCGGTGTCCTGCACACGGAAGGCGACGATGGTGCCGCCGCGGAACACCCCGCCGGGCACCTCGTGGTCGGCGGCCGGTTCGATGCGCAGTTCGACGCCGCCGTGCTCGGTGAACTTGACCGCGTTCGACAGCAGGTTGCGCAGCACCTGCCGCAGCCGGGAGTCGTCGGTGAGCAGGTCGGCGGGCGCGCCGGGCGCCGTACGCACGGTGAATTCCAGGTTCTTCTGCGTCGTCATGGGCCGGAAGGTGGCCTCGACGTACTCCAGGAGCTGGCGCAGCGGGACGACCTCGGGGCTGACGTCCATCTTGCCGGCCTCGACCTTCGACAGGTCGAGGATGTCGTTGATCAGCTGCAGCAGGTCGGAGCCGGCCGAGTGGATGATGCCCGCGTACTCGACCTGCTTCGGGGTGAGGTTGCGCGACGGGTTCTGGGCCAGCAGCTGGGCGAGGATCAGCAGGCTGTTCAGGGGCGTGCGCAGCTCGTGGCTCATGTTCGCCAGGAACTCCGACTTGTACTTGGAGGCCAGCGACAGCTGCTGGGCGCGGGTCTCCAGCTCCTGGCGGGCCTGCTCGATCTGCAGGTTCTTCGCCTCGATGTCGCTGTTCTGCGCCACCAGCAGGGAGGCCTTGTCCTCCAGCTCCTCGTTGGAGCGCTGCAGCTCGTCCTGCTGGACCTGCAGCTCCTCCGAGCGGGCCTGCAGTTCGGCGGTCAGACGCTGCGACTCGTCGAGCAGCTCGTCGGTCCTGGCGTTGGCCACGATGGTGTTGACGTTGACGCCGATGGTCTCCATCAGCTGGTTCAGGAAGTCCAGGTGGATCTGGGTGAAACGGGTGACCGAGGCCAGCTCGATGACACCGAGCACCTGGTCCTCGACCACGATGGGCAGCACCACCAGGGCGGTCGGCACGGTGTGGCCGAGCCCCGAGGAGATGGACACGTAGTTCGGCGGCAGTTCGTCGACGGTGATGGCACGGCGGCTGCGTGCGGCCTGGCCGACCAGCGAGCGGCCGAAGGGGATGCGCTCGGGCCGGCCCTCCTCGTCGGGCCGTCCGTAGGAGCCGACGAGCCGCAGCCCGCTGCCCTGCCCGCCCTCCTCCGCGAGGTAGAACGCCCCGTACTGGGCCGAGGCCAGCGGCGCGAGCTCGTCCATGATGAGCTCGGCCACCACCGACAGGTCCCGGTGGCCCTGCATCAGGCCGGAGACCCGCGCGAGGTTGGTCTTGAGCCAGTCCTGCTCCTGGTTGGCCCGTGTGGTCTCGCGCAGGGACTCCACCATGGAGTTGATGTTGTCCTTGAGCTCGGCGACCTCGCCGGAGGCCTCGACCGTGATCGAGCGGGTCAGGTCGCCCTCGGCCACGGCGCTGGCGACCTCGGCGATCGCGCGCACCTGCCGCGTCAGGTTGCCCGCGAGCTCGTTGACGTTCTCCGTCAGGCGCTTCCAGGTGCCGGAGACGCCCTCCACCTCGGCCTGGCCGCCGAGCCGTCCCTCGCTGCCGACCTCGCGCGCCACCCGGGTGACCTCGGCGGCGAAGGCGGACAGCTGGTCGACCATCGTGTTGATGGTGGTCTTGAGTTCCAGGATCTCGCCGCGGGCGTCGACGTCGATCTTCTTGGACAGGTCACCCTTGGCCACCGCCGTCGTCACCAGGGCGATGTTGCGCACCTGGCCGGTGAGGTTGTTGGCCATCGAGTTGACGTTGTCGGTGAGGTCCTTCCAGGTGCCGGCCACGTTCGGCACCTGGGCCTGGCCGCCGAGCCGTCCCTCGGTGCCGACCTCGCGGGCCACCCGGGTGACCTCGTCGGCGAACGCGGACAGCGTGTCGACCATCGTGTTGATGACGTCCGCGAGGGCGGCGACCTCGCCCTTGGCCTCGACGGTGATCTTCTGGGAGAGGTCGCCGCGGGCGACGGCCGTGGCGACCTGGGCGATCGAGCGGACCTGGCCCGTCAGGTTCGACGCCATCACGTTGACGTTGTCGGTGAGGTCCTTCCAGGTGCCCGAGACACCCCGGACGGTGGCCTGCCCGCCCAGGTTGCCGGCCGTGCCGACCTCGCGGGCGACGCGGGTGACCTCGTCGGCGAAGGCGGAGAGCTGGTCCACCATCGTGTTGAGGGTCTCCTTCAGGGCGAGGATCTCGCCCCGGGCGTCCACGGTGATCTTCTGCGACAGGTCGCCCCTGGCCACCGCGGTCGCCACCTGGGCGACGTTGCGGACCTGTGCGGTGAGGTTCCCGGCCATGAAGTTCACGGAGTCGGTCAGGTCCCGCCAGGTGCCCTTGACCCCCTTGACGTCGGCCTGGCCGCCGAGCCGTCCCTCGGTGCCGACCTCGCGGGCCACCCGGGTGACCTCGTCGGCGAAGGCGGACAGCTGGTCGACCATGATGTTGATGGTGTTCTTGAGTTCCAGGATCTCACCGCGGGCGTCCACGGTGATCTTCTGGGAGAGGTCGCCCTTGGCCACCGCGGTCGTCACCTGGGCGACGTTGCGGACCTGTGCGGTGAGGTTCCCGGCCATCAGGTTGACCGAGTCGGTGAGGTCGCGCCAGACACCGCCGACGCCGGGCACCTGGGCCTGGCCGCCGAGCCGTCCCTCGCTGCCGACCTCGCGGGCCACCCGGGTGACCTCGTCGGCGAAGGCGGACAGCTGGTCGACCATCGTGTTGACGGTCTCCTTCAGCTGCAGGATCTCGCCCCGGGCCGGCACGTCGATCTTCTGGGAGAGGTCGCCCTTGGCCACCGCGGTCGCCACCTGCGCGATGTCGCGGACCTGGGTCGTGAGGTTGCCCGACATGGCGTTGACCGAGTCGGTGAGGTCGGCCCAGGTCCCGGAGACGCCGGGCACCTCCGCCTGGCCGCCGAGGGTCCCCTCGGTGCCCACCTCGCGGGCCACGCGGGTCACTTCGGAGGTGAAGACGGACAGCTGGTCGACCATGCCGTTGAAGACGGTGGCGATGTCGCCCAGCAGACCGTCACCGTCGTCCGGCAGCCGGGTGCCGAAGTCACCGTCCCGCACGGCCGTCAGGCCGGCCAGCAGCTGCCGCAGCTCCTGGTCGCCCGGTGTGCGGTCCACGGTGTCGGTCGTCTGGCTCGTCATGTACGCCCTCGTCCCATGCCTTTGGGTCCCTCGGGTGAAGGGACTCGGAACATCAGGCCCACTGCCGGACCGGACCCCGCCGGACGACCCGCTGCACGGGGCCACGACGAGGAAATACGCCGCAGGCTAACCCGTGAGCGAGGTTGTGGACAAAGTGTGGTGCCGAAATCGCCAAGCCGGGGACGCGGCGGGTCCGAGAGGTGAGGAAATCGAGGACGAGCGGGGCGTACGGGTGGCGTGGGCCGGACCCCGGACGGGCACCACGAAGCCCGCCGTCGCGGTCCGGTGAGCGGGGGCTCACGGGTGCGACGGCGGGCTCGGTCACCGGCGAAGGGGGGAGACGCCGGTTCACCGGCGTAGGGGGGACGCCGGCCGTACGGGAGGTCTAGGCGACGGCGGGGTCCAGCAGGCCGGCGCGCAGACGCTTGATGATGCGGCTGATCAGACGGGACACGTGCATCTGCGAGATGCCGAGGAGCTCGCCGATCTCGGCCTGGGTGCGCTCCTCGACGAAGCGCAGGTGGATGATGCGGCGCTCGCGCTCGTCGAGCTGGGCGACCAGGGGCGCCAGCGAGTGCAGGTCCTCGACGAGCTCCAGCGAGTGGTCGTCCGTACCGATGAAGTCGGCCAGGACGGACTCGCCGTGCGAACCGTTGTCGGGGGCCAGGGCCGCGTCGAGGGACGAGGAGTTGTAGCAGTTCGCCGCCTTGCGGGCCTCGATGACCTCCGCCTCGGGCAGCGACATGAGCTCCGAGAGCTCCTTGGTCGTGGGGGTGCGACCGAGGCGGGTGCGCAGCTCCTCCGTGGCCTTGGCCAGCTCGACCCGGGCCTCCTGGAGGCGCCGCGGCACGTGCACGGCCCAGCTGGTGTCGCGGAAGAACCGCTTGATCTCACCGACGATGTAGGGGACGGCGAAAGAGGTGAACTCCACCTCGCGCGACAGCTCGAACCGGTCGATGGCCTTGATCAGCCCGATGGTGCCGACCTGGACGATGTCCTCCATCGAGTCGCCCCGGCCGCGGAACCGCGAGGCCGCGTACCGGACGAGGGACAGGTTCATCTCGATCAGGGTGTTGCGCGCGTACTGGTATTCGTGCGTGCCTTCCTCCAGCACGGCCAGCCGGTCGAAGAACTGCCGGGACAGCTCCCGCGCGTCCTTCGGCCTGACGCGCGACGGGTCCTCGATGAGAGGCAGTTCCGTCTCGTCCGCCGTCCGGATCCCCTGCGCCGTGGCCGTCGCCCCGTCTGCCGTCACGGCTGTCATACCGCCCACCCCACTCACCGTCGCTGTTGATGACACACGGCGTCTGCCCCGCTTCCCGCGGCTCATGCCATCTTTTTTTGAAAGAGATCGGAGCCGCGCCGCATCTGGCCGGAAGTCGACGGTCCACCCTCCGGGAGAGGTGGTGTCGGCGGTACGCGACAGGCCCCGATGGCACGTACGGGCGCGCTGTGGCCCGGTTCGGCTCGCGAGGCGACGACGTCCTGCGCCATCGATTTCAGGACGTGGTGTTTTGCTTCGAAAAGGCCGGGCACGCGGACCTTCGTGCTTCGGACCGGAGGCACGCCCGCAGGAGCGGCTCGGCCGAACTGTGGTGGCTCCTCCGGCGTTTGCGGGAGGCACCTCCTCCTGCGGCACCCCCTCGCACGTCACTTGTTCAGGAGCGAATCCGCATGTCTATCGACTTGTCGACAAGCCGCCCCGAGGAGACCGCACCTGTCGAGGCCATGACCGCGTCCGCTGCCCCGGCGGCCGCACCGGCCTCGTCCGTCGGGTCCGCCACCGCACGCCATCCGCACGACGACGCCCCCGACTCGGCGACCGACTTCGCCCGGCTGGCGGCCCTGGAGGACGGGCCCGAGCGGGACGCCGTGCGCGACGAGCTGGTGACGGCCTGGCTGCCCATGGCGCACCGCATCGCGGGGCGGTTCCGCGACCGGGGCGAGAACATCGAGGACCTGCGCCAGGTCGCGGCCGTCGGTCTGGTGAAGGCGATCGACCGCTTCGACCCTTCGCGCGGGGCGTTCGAGAGCTACGCCGTGCCCACCATCACCGGTGAGGTGAAACGGCACTTCCGGGACCGCATGTGGGCGCTGCGGGTGCCGCGCCGTGTGCAGGAACTGCGCAACAAGGTGCGGATCGCGCGGCGGGAACTCACGCAGAACCCCGGGGCGCCCGAGCCGACGACGGCCGAGATCGCGGCGCACGCCGGACTGACGGAGGACGAGGTCTGCGCGGGGATGGAGGCGATGGAGAGCTTCAGCACGCTGTCCCTGGACGCCGAACTGACCTCCACCGACGACAACTACAGCCTGGCCGACACCCTGGGCGACTCCGACTCCTCCTTCGACGTGGTCGTCGACCGCGAGGCGGCGAAGGAAGGGCTGCGCCGGCTGCCGGAACGCGAGCGGAACATCCTGTACATGCGCTTCTTCGAGGACATGACGCAGAACCGCATAGCCGACCGGCTGGGCATCTCCCAGATGCACGTCTCCCGTCTCATCACCCGCAGCTGCGCCCGGGTCAGGGACGAGGCGCTCGGCGCGCGGTCGCGCTCCGGCGACTCCGACGGCCGTACGGGGACCGCGTGACGCGGGCCTCCCGCCCCGGCGCCGCGGCCGGCGCCCCGACCAGAACCTCCGCACCTTCCGGATCCGCACCTTCCGGGCCCGCGCCTTCCGGGACCCCGGTGGAAACACAGTCACGTCGTCAAGGAGCAGGCCAGATGCTGATGCCCCACCCCGCCACCCTGCGCAAGCTCGTCGAGGAGTACGAGGCGCTCGTCGCGCACCGGACCGAGACCGGCGCCGTGAAGCCGGACCAGCGGACGCAGGACCTGGAGTACACCCTCTGCGTCTCGACCGGCACCCGTGACGTGCGGTCCGCCCTGGACAGGGCGCGCCGCCACCTCGCGGCGTCCCGGGAGCCCGGCCCCGTGGTGCGGATGCCTCTTCGGCCCACCGCCACCGCCGTCACCGACATCGCCGAGGTCCGTGACACGGGCGAGGCCGTCGCGTAGTCGAACCGTCGAACCCGTCGGGCCGGTCGTACGCGTGTGCGGCCGGCCCGACGGGTGTCCGCGGACACGGGAAGGCGATGAGGGAACGTCTGTACGGCAGCGTAGGGTGTCCGGCGGGGTGAGGCCGGTGGACCTGATGGACAGCACGGACAACACGGACGACGCGTCGCCGCCGCCGTACGGCGGCGGCGGGCCGGCCCGGCCGGCCGGGGTGCCCGTATGACGACGACGGCCACCGAGCGGGGGACCGCCACCCTGTTCGTGCACCCCGCGCTCTTCTACCGTGACGACCAGGAGTACCTGGCGGGCACGGTCCCCTTCGTACGGGAAGGGCTCGCGGCGTCGGAGCCCGTGGCGGTGGCCGCTCCCGCCGCCCGGCTCGCCCTGATCACCGCGGAACTGGGACGCGCGGCGGACGCCGTGCACCTCGTCGACATGACGCTGGCGGGCCGCAACCCCGGCCGCATCATCCCCTCCGTGCTGTGCGCCTTCGCGGACGCCCGGACCGGCGTCCGCGTCCGTATCGTCGGCGAACCGGTCTGGCCCGGCCGCACGGCCGAGGAGTACCCCGCCTGCGTCCAGCACGAGGCACTCATCAACGAGGCGTTCAGCGGCCGGGACGTGATCATCCTGTGCCCGTACGACGCCCGGTCGCTGCCGTCGGACGTGCTCGACGACGCCCGTGCCACGCACCCGTTGCTCATCGACGGGGGACGCCGGAGCGTCAGCGACGCGTACGACCCCCAGAAGGCGCTCGCCCGCTGCAACGAACCGCTGCGCCCGCCGCCCGGCGCGGCGGCGTTCCCCTACGACGCGGACACGCTGCCGGCCGTCCGGGACTTCGCGCTCGCCGCGGCGCGGGAGTGGGGGATGAGCGAGGTACGGCTGCAGGATCTGGCCCTGGTCGTCGCCGAGCTGACCACGAACAGCGTGGTCCACGCGGGCGGCGGGGGCACGCTGCGCCTGTGGGAGCAGGACGGGCGGATCGTCTGCCAGGTCCAGGACCTTGGCCGGCTGTCCGATCCCCTCGTGGGCAGGCGTCCCGCCCGCCCCGACCAGATCGGCGGCCGCGGCCTCCTGCTCGTCCACTGCCTGTCGGACCTGGTGCGCCTGCACACCGATGACGAGGGCACGACGATCCGCAGTTACGTCGCACGCGCCTGACTCCGTCCGTCCCCGTCCGTCCCCGTCCGTCCCCGTCCGGGCGGGCGGCCGTCCGCGTAACCGGAGCATGCGCGGGGGCCCGGATCCGTCACGGATCCGGGCCCCTCGCCGTCGGCAGACCCCGTTAACGGGCCTCGGCCGAGCGGGCGGCCTCGGTCTCGGTCCGCGCGTCCGCCGTGGAGAGGACGCCACCGGCGCTCTCGAGGTGTGCGCGCACGAACCACTGGAACTGTTCCAGGGAGCGCAGGTGCTCGATGAGGAGGTCCTCCGTCACCGCGTCGAACTTGCCGATCTCCTCGCGGGCCGCACGGTGGCTCTCGATGACGCCCGTGTAGACCAGGTCGAGGGCGCCGAGGTGCGCGATCGCGTCCGCCCGCCCGACGTCGTAGTCGTCCCAGGTCCGCTCGGCGACGATGCTGCCCGGGGTGCCGGCGGGGACCCCGCCCAGGGCGGAGATGCGCTCGGCGGTGTCGTCGGCCATCTCACGGACCCGGTCGACCTGCGGGTCGAGCATCTCGTGGATCGCGATGAAATGCGGGCCGACCACATTCCAGTGAATGTGCTTCAGCGTGAGCGAGAGGTCATTGAGCGCGTGCAGCCGCAGGCGGAGCAGTTCGATTGCCTTCCCGCCGTCCTGGGTGCTGAGTCCGGGAACGGTGTACCGGGGTTCCTGTGCAGACGACGTCATTTCCATTCCTCCCTGGGAATTATCGGTGGTGCGGTGATGCGGTTCCGTGGCGTTCGAGGCGGCGGGTGCCGTGCCGGGCACCGTGGGGCCCGCAGGCACTCCTACCAGCGGTACCAGCGTCCGCGGCGGCCCCCGGAGGCGTTGGGGCGCACGACGAAGCCGAGCAGCCAGACGACGAGCACGACGACCGCGACCCACCACAGGATCTTGAGTGCGAAACCCGCACCGAAAAGGAGCAGGGCGAGCAGCAGGACAAGAATAAGGGGAACCATTTCTATCGACCTCCAGCACGACGAGTTCCCTGCTTACCCGGTGATACGCATCCTTTCCGCGGAAACAGCCGGGCGGGCCTCGAAGGGCCGGATGCGGCCGTTGTGACGAAACCGTCGAGAGTGCCGGTCCGGCGGGAGGGTATCTGCTGCCCGAGGACATGACCACGGGGACATGACCACGGGGAAGGGAAGGGAGCGACGTGACCACCGACAGGATTTGGTCGTACGCACCGGTGAGCGGATACGCGGAGGGGCTGCTGCTCACGGGGTTCACGGTTGCCGCGAGCGACGGGACCATCGGGCACGTGGACCGGCAGGTGGACGAGTCCGGGATGCGGCACCTGATCGTCGACACCGGGGGCTGGCTGTTCGGCAGGAGTGTCCTGATTCCGGTGGGGGTCGTCGAGTCCATCGACCCGCAGACCCGGGAGATCAAGGTGACCTGCACCGAGGAGGAGATCAAGGCCGCGCCCCGGTTCCGGACCGACCGCGAGACACTGGATCCCGATTACCTCGCCGGGGTCGGCGACTACTACCTGGGCCTGCCGCCCCGGGAGACGAGCGCGACCTGATTGCCCGCAATGGATGAGGACCCAGGGGGAAGGCGGACCCCGACGGGATGCGGCGGCAGGAAGCGACGATCCCGTCCGGGAAGCCGCCGGAGCGGCTCCGGGCCGGGGCCCGGCAGCGAGGAAGCAGAGTGCAGGGACACGACGCATATGGACCGAACCGACACGACCATCATCGGGTCCGCGGGTCTGCCCGGGGGGACGTCACCTGCGGCGGTGCCGATCGCGACGCCGTCCGCCACGGCACCGGTCACGACCGCGGCGATGGCCCGTGCGTATGCGCGCGACGTGGTGCTGGAGCAGTGGAACCGGCCGGGCCGCGCGGCCACCGAGGCCGCCGTCATCGACCTGCTGCTGGTCGTCTCCGAACTGGCCGCGAACGCCGTCCGGCACGGCGGCGGACTGGCCGGTTTCGAGGTGACGCCCAGCGACGGGGGAGTGCGACTGGCCGTGCGTGACCACAGCGATGTCGTCCCGTCCGCGGCCTTCGGCACGGGGGGCTTCCCCGCGCGGCACCACGGCAACGGCTACGGCTGGCCGGTGATCATCCGGCTGGCGCGCGAGATCACCGTCGAGAGGTGCCCGGAAGGCGGCAAGATCATCAGCGTACTGGTGCCGCTCGTCTGACGGGCCGCTCGTCCGGCGGGCCCTCTCCGGGGGGTCCGCCCACACCGGTCCGCCCCCGGCCGGCCGTCACCACGGCAGGAACACATGGATGTCCTTGCCCTTGTCGGTGACCACCACACTGACCTGGTCGCACAGGGTGTGGATCAGGTGCCAGCCGACACCTCCGCCGCCCCGGCCGGGATGGAACGGGCGGGGCGCGGGCGGTGTGGTGCTGGTGTCGTGCAGGGTCACGTGCACACCGTCGAACGTGCGGCGCAGACACAGCTCGAACGGGCCCGGCGCGTACTGCACCGCATTGGCCGCCAGCTCCGTGACGACCAGGAGGATGTCGTCCCAGTGCTCCGGGGCGGCCGGTGGTGAAGCGCGCGTGAGCGCGAGCAGGAACTCCTCGGCGGCGATACGCGCGCCCGTCACATTGGGCAGCTCCCCGTCGAAGGTGGTCGTCCGGGTGTACTTCTCCTCAGAAGGCAGTTTTCTGTCCCCACGCGGCTCGGTCGCCATTGCGCCTTCCCCAGCCCGTTCCCCGCAGGCTGTGCTGATCCCGTGCTTTCACCGCTGCTGCTTCCCGACGGCGGGAGGCTTACTCGTACAGGTCCGGTGGGGATGGTAAACGATCCGGAATGCGGTGGTCTCCAGTGATTCCCGTGCGGTCGGCGAGTACCACGATCGGGGCGAGTCATGGGTCCTTGTCCGGCAGACCGTGTCCCGGGCCTGTTTCCGCCGGACGGGGGCATACGGAGGTCTGGAGCGGGAGCCGATCCCGCTCCGTGACCGGAGAGAGGAAAATCCGTGCTCGGCATCGCAGCTGCAGTACTCTTCTTCATCGCGTTCCTGATCAACGCCGCGGACATCGCGACGAACGACACCTTCACCTCGACGAACGTGATGCTCATCGGGCTGACCGTACTGGCCCTGCACACCGCGGGCGTGGGCACCGGGTGGGGGAGCAGGGGCCGCAGGCGGTGACGAGCGGGACACCGCCCCGGCACGTGGTCCACAGGAGAGCGGACCGCACGGCGACAGTCGTCGCTGTGCGGTCCGCTCTCCCGTTCCCCGGGACGGCCCGGATCGCCGGGTACGCCGTGCCGTACGCGGTCAGCCGGTCCGGCCGGACACCTCGGTGACCTTCCAGCGCTGGTTGGCGCCGGAGTTGGGCGTCCACAGCGTCACGGACGCACCTTCGTGCGTGGCCTGGCCGCCGACCTCCAGGAGGCGTCCGGTGGCCGCGTTGACGAGGGTCCAGGTGCCGTCACCGGTCGACGACATGATCCACTGGGCGGCCCGGTCGCGCGGGCCGGTGTCGGCCTCCAGCACCGGGGCGCCGTCACGGACGGCCAGCCGCTTGCCCTCCACCGGGTTGCCGAACACGTACCGCTGCCGGTTGCCGGTGTCGCCGGAGACCTGGCGCAGCTTCCACTGCTGACCTGCCGCCTGCTGCGCCGCGGCCGTCGCGCTCCTGATGACCAGGCCCGTGCCGTCGTCGGCGACGGTCAGCGCCTTGCCGCTCTGGACGCCGGTCAGCTCGTAGGTGTGGCCCTTGCGCAGTTCGGCGGCGTCCTTCGCGACCCCCGAGACGCCCTTGACCAGGAAGGAGGTCACGGACTGCGCGGGCACGGTGAAGGTGGCCCTGCGGTCGGTGACCCTGACGGCCGCGCGGCGGTCGAGTTTGCCGTCGGCGCTGGTCACGACGGGGATGACGGTGGCGTTGCGGCCGACCTTGCCGAACTTGGAGAGGTCGACGGTGACCGCGCGGGCCTCGGTGGTGCTGTTGACGTGGACGACCGTCGCTCCGTCGCCCTTCCTGGTGACGGCGGCGGCGCTGGACGTGTCGTCCGTCTTGATCAGCCGGTCACCGGGCCTGATGTAGTGCGTGAAGTTGCGGGCCGTGTCGAACTTCGTGTTCGTGTAGATGGGGCAGGACTCGAGGGTGTCCTTCGAGGTGCAGCTGAACGGGAGCTGGATACTGCCCCAGTTGCCGCCCTTGGCGGACTCGCCGCCCGGCTTCATGTTGTCGTGGTCCTCGACGGGCTGCCAGAACACCCACGCCGTGGGCTCCAGTTCCCGCAGGTCGTCGACGATGTGCTGGGCCAGACCCAGACCCGGCCGCATGTCCGTGAAGCTCTGGCCGTCGCCCCAGTCGCCCTCGACCTCGCTCATCCACAGCGGCTTGCCGGCCGCCTTGGCCAGGTCGCGTACGGCGGTGCGCTGGCCGGTGCCGTAGGTGTGGACGTTCATCTGGCCGACCAGGTCCCGCACGTCCTGCGGGTAGCTGTTCCAGTTCTGCGCGAAGGTGGACGGGTTGGTCTCGTCCATCGCCGAGATGTCCGCCTCGGTCTTCGCCTTCTTCAGCGCGGGAGCCAGGGCGTCGATCACCTTCCGCTGGAGCTCGGGACCGATGTGGGCCCCTTCCTGACGGCCGCCGACGGGCTCACCGTCAGCGCCGAGGCGGGTGCTCCAGTAGCTGGTGTTGGGCTCGTTGAACGGGTCGACGGTGTCGACCTCGATGCCCTCGGCCTTCTCGAGGCGCCTGGTCGCGCCCGCCAGGTAGGCGGCGAAGTCGTCGACCGACTCGGCCTTGAGCTGGTCCTCGGTCGCGTCGAACCCGCCGGACACGTAGCCGCTCCTCGTCATCCACCACGGCGGGGAGTTGCTGAAGGTCTCCCAGTGGTCGATGTCGTCCTTGATGCGGTCGACCCACCAGCGCTGCGTGGCGTCGGCGTCCTTGTTCCAGTCGGCCGGATCGTCGGCGCTCCACCAGTCGGTGTCCTCGCGGGTGGTGCCGGCCGGCGCCTTCCACCAGCCCTCCACCGCGCCACCGGCCCGCAGGTAGTCCTTGACGTCGGGGGCGTTGCCACCGCCGATGTTGTAGCGGGCGATGTTCAGCGCCAGGCCGTCGTCCCCGAAGAGGAGCCGGGCGAGCTTCTCGCGTATCTCCTTCGGGTAGTCGCCGGTCGCGTTGGCGAACCAGACCAGGCTGGTGCCCCAGCCCTCGAACTTCTGCTGCTCGTAGGAGGGGTCGGGCCGGACGGTGACCGAGGCGGTGTCCGCCGTCCGGACCTGCGCGGTGGAGGCGGGGGCCAGGGTCAGGGCGGCCCCGGTGGCCAGTGCGGTGAGTGCGGCGGCTCCGAGGAGACGTCCGCTGCGGGCAGTGCGTGCCATCGTGTGCTCCCAACGGGGGTGTGGTCGCTGCGCGGTGGATTGCGGTGGTGCGGGAAGGACTGCGTGCGGTCAGGCGGTGGGCCGGCGCAGTACGGCGACGCCCCGGGGTCCGAGGACGAGACCGCCCTCGGCGTCGGTGCCGGTGTCGCCGGCCAGGACCTCTCCGGCGAGCCCGGCCAGGGCCACGCTCCCGTCGGTCCGGTTGACCAGGAACAGGAAGCGGCCTTCGGGTCCGCGGCGCACGGTCAGCTCGACCGATCCCCGCGCCGCGGCGGGCAGTTCGCTCTCCACGCCGGCCGGACCGAGCAGCGCAGGCAGCAGCCCGGCCAGCCCTTCGGCCCCGAGCCGGGTGGACACGTACGCCGCCGACCCCTGACCCGTGGCACGGCGGGTGACGGCGGGCCGCCCCGCGTACGCGCCGGTGCGGTAGTGGGCCAGTACCTCCACCGCGGGATCGGTGACGTCGATCCGGTCGGTCCACAGGGTGCCCGTGAGGGCCCCGTCCAGTTCGACGCAGTCACCTTCGAGCAGCGGACCGAACTCCTCGATGCGGATGCCCAGCAGTTCGCGCAGGGCGCCCGGGTGACCGCCGAGCCAGACGTGGTCGTTCTCGTCGACCACTCCGGAGAAGTACGTGGTGACGAGGTGGCCGCCGGTCTCCGCGTACCGCGTGAGCTCCTTGGCCAGGGCGGCCGGGACCACGTGCAGCACGGGCGTGATCAGGACGTCGTACCGGTCGAGGTCGGCCGTCGTGGTCACGACGTCGGCGCGGACGCCGAGGGTGTGCAGCGCCGAGTACCAGTCCAGGGCTTCCCGGCGGTAGTCGAGGAGGGCGGTGGGGTGCGAGTCCTGCTCGCTCGCCCACCACGACTCCCAGTCGTAGACGATGCCCACCCGGGCCGGCTCCCGCTCGGAGCCCGCGACCGGTGCCAGCACCTTGAGGGTCCGTCCCAGCTCGGCGACCGCGCGGAAGACCTCGCTGTCGGCGCCGGCGTGCGGCACCATCGCGGAGTGGTACTTCTCGGCGCCCGCGGCCGACTGGCGCCACTGGAAGAAGCACACGGCGTCGGCGCCGTGCGCGACGTGCAGCAGTGCGTCGCGGGCCAGTTCGCCGGGAAGCTTGGCCACGTTGACGGGCTGCCAGTTGACCGCGCTGGTGGAGTGCTCCATCAGGAACCACGGGCGGCCACTCGCGATGCCGCTGGTGAGGTTGGCGGAGAAGGACAGCTCGTCGCGGTCCTGCGGGCCCGGGTGGACGTAGTGGTCGTTGGAGACGAAGTCGATCTCGCCCGCCCAGTCGGGGTAGTTCATGCCCCTGGTGCCGCCCATCACCATGAAGTTGGTGGTGACGGGCACGCCGGGCGTGATCTCCCGCAGCACGTCCCGCTCCGCGACCAGGTACTCCTTCAGCGCGTCGGAGGAGAAGCGCTTGAAGTCCAGCTGCTGGGTGGGGTTCGGGTGGGAGGCGGCCAGCCGGGGCGGCAGGATCTGCTCCCAGTCGCTGTAGCGCTGCGACCAGAAGGCCGTGCCCCAGGCGTGGTTGAGGGCGTCGAGGGTGGTGTAGCGGGCGCGCAGCCAGTCGCGGAAGGCACGGGCCGCGTCGTCCGAGTAGTCGTAGACGTTGTGGCAGCCCAGCTCGTTGGAGACGTGCCAGGCCACCAGTGCGGGGTGGTCCGCGTACCGCTCGGCCATCGTCCGCACCAGGCGCAGCGCGTGGTCGCGGAAGACGGGCGAGGTGGGCCGCCAGTGCTGCCGCGCCCCCGGCCACACCGTCTCACCGGCGGCGGTCACCGGAAGGATCTCCGGGTGGGCCGTGGTGAGCCAGGGCGGCGGGGACGCGGTGGCGGTGGCCAGGTCGACCCCGATGCCGCCCGCGTGCAGGAGGTCCATCACCTCGTCGAGCCAGGCGAAGTCCCACTCGTCCCGGGCCGGCTGGATGCGGGCCCAGGAGAAGATCCCCACGGAGACCAGGTTGACGCCGGCCTCCTGCATCAGCCGGACGTCCTCCTCCCACACCTCGCGAGGCCACTGCTCGGGGTTGTAGTCGGCGCCGTACGCGAGGCGTGGCGTGCGGTCACCGTCCGGCCCGTCCAGCTGGGACAGGAGGGTGGAGATCATCGTGGTCCTTCCGGGGTTGCACAGGGGGCGGCGTCGGGGACTTCGCGTCGGCTACTCGACGGTGAAGCCCTGCTCCTTGCCGTACTTGACGGAGGCGTCCTGCCAGGACTTCAGGCCGTCGATGAGCTTGGTGCTGCCGACGTAGGCCTTGCCGACGGTGTCGTTGAAGATCGAGTTGGCGTACTGCTGGAAGGGCAGGTACGACCAGTCGTCGGCGACGTTGGCGGCGGAGTCCGCGAAGATCTCGTTGGCCTTCTGGCCGCCGAAGTACTCGAACTCGGTGTTGAGGAACGCGTCGGTCTTGAGGTCGGCGGTGGTCGCCGGGAAGGCGCCCTCCTTGACGCGGCTCTGCACGCCCGCACCGGAGTTGGCGTACTCGACGAAGGCGTAGGCCAGTTCCTTGTTCTTGCCCAGCGCGGGCAGGGCGAGGGAGCTGCCGCCGTTCTCCGCGCTGGCCTTGTCGCCCTTGGTCCAGGCCGGCATGGGCGCGGCGCGCCAGTCACCGGAGGCGTTCGGGACGCCGGTGACGAAGTTGGCGGGCATCCAGGCACCGCTGGCGAGGGTGGCGATGGTGCCGTCGCCCAGGCCCTTGTACCAGTCGTCGGTCCAGCCGTTGATCGGCGCGAGGAGCTTCTCGTCGATCAGCTTCTGCCAGGTGTCGGTGTACTTCTTGGCACCGGCGTCGGAGAAGTCGACCTTCACCGTGGTGCCGTCGACCTTGTAGGGGCGCGAACCGGCCTGCCACAGCATGCTGGTGGTGAAGCCCGCGTCGCCGGCGTCGTTGGCGATGTAGACCTTCGGGTCGGCCTTGTGCAGCTTGCGGGCCGCCTCGACGTACTCGTCCCAGGTGGTCGGGACCTCGATCTTGTACTTGTCGAAGATCTTCTTGTTGTAGTACAGCGCCATGGGGCCGGAGTCCATCGGCAGGCCCCAGACCTTGTCGCCCTCGCTCACGGCGTTCCACGGGCCGGGGGTGTACTGGTCCTTCAGCTTGTCCGCGCCGAAGGAGGACAGGTCGGTCAGGCCCTTGGTGAGGGAGTACTGGCCGAGCGCGAAGTACTCGACCTGCGCGACGTCCGGGACGCCCTTCTCGGCCGAGATGGCGTTCGACAGGGCGGTGTAGTGCTTGTCGCCCGAGCGCTCGCCGACCAGGTTGATCTTGACCTTGGGGTACTTCTTCTGGAAGTCGGCGGCGACCGTCTTCAGTGTGGGCTCCCAGGCCCAGACCGTGACCGAGCCGCCCTTCTTGAGGGCCGCCTGGACGTCGTCGGCGGAGACCGGCTTCGAGCCGGAGCTGTCGTCGTCCGAGCCGCCGCAGGCGGTCGCGCCCAGGGCGAGGACGGAGAGGACGGCGAGGCCGCGCATCAGGCGGCTGGTCGTTCTGCGCATGGGGATGGTTCCACTTCTTCGTGGGCGGGACGGGTGGTGGCGGGACAGGTGGTCGGTGGAGGTGACGGAGACGGTGGAGGCGGTCGGGGGGAGGGGGCCGGGAGGGGTGCCGATCCGGGAACCGGTCACTCCTTGACGCTTCCGGCGGCGAGGCCGGACTGCCAGTACTTCTGCAGCAGCAGGAACGCGGCGATCAGCGGCACGATGGTGAGCAGCGAACCGGTGATCACCAGGTTGAAGATCACGTCGCCGCCGATGGTCTCGGCCTGGGAGTTCCAGGCGCTCAGGCCCAGGGTCAGGGGATACCAGTCGGGGTCCTTGAGCATGATCAGCGGCAGGAAGTAGTTGTTCCAGGTCGCGACCGTGGTGAACAGCAGGACCGTCACGATGCCCGGGGCGAGCAGCGGCAGGGCGACCCGGAAGAAGGTGCGCGCCTCGCCCGCCCCGTCGATGCGGGCCGCCTCCAGCAGCTCGACCGGGATCGCCTCGGTGGCGAAGACCCACATCAGGTACAGGCCGAAGGGTGAGATCAGGGAGGGGACGATGACCGCCCACGGGGTGTCGGTCAGTCCCATCTTGCTGAACATCAGGAAGGTCGGCACCGCGAGCGCGGTGCCCGGGACGGCGACGGCGCCGATGACCACCGCGAACACGCCGCGCTTGCCGGGGAAGTCGAACTTGGCGAGCGCGTAACCGCCCAGGATCGCCAGGAAGGTGGCGCCGCCGGCCCCGAGGACGACGTACATCAGGGTGTTCAGGAGCCAGCGTCCGAAGATGCCGTCGTTGTACGTGAAGGTGTCGCCGATGTTGTCCCAGAGCGCGAAGTCGTCGGCGAACCACAGTCCGGACGAGTCGGCGAGGCCCTCCTGGGTCTTGGTGGCGCTGATCAGCAGCCACACCAGGGGGACGACGGTGTAGACGAGGATCAGACCGGTCAGCACCGTCAGCAGGACGCTGCGCTTGGGCCGCCGGGTGTCCTGGTCACCGCGCCTGCGCAGCCGGGGCACCCGCCCGGCGGTACCGGCGGAGGCCGGCGCGGACGGGGAGGGAGAGGCGCTGGTGGCTGGGCTGCTCGTGCCGCTCACGGGGTTCACGCTCCCTTGCGCATGCCGCGCAGCTGTACGACGTAGGCGATGACCATGGTGATCAGGCCCATGATGATGGCGACCGCCGCGGAGTAGTTGTGCTGCTGGCCGTTGAAGGACAGCGAGTACGTGTAGAAGTTCGGGGTGTAGTCCGTCGTGATCGCGTTGCGGGCCAGCGGCCGCAGGATGTTCGGCTCGTTGAAGAGCTGGAAGCTGCCGATGATCGAGAAGATCGTCGCGATGACGAGGGCGCCCCGGATCGCGGGGAGCTTGATGGCGGTGATGACGCGGATCTGCCCGGCGCCGTCGATCTCGGCGGCCTCGTAGAGCGAGTTCGGGATGACCTTCAGCGCGGAGTAGAAGATCAGCATGTTGTAGCCGACGAACTCCCAGGTGACGATGTTGCCGATGGACGCCAGCACCAGGTCGCTGGAGAGCGGGTCGGGCAGGGTGACGCCGAACGCGTCGTTGATGTCACCCACCAGGCCGTACTTGGTGCCGTACATGAAGCCCCACATCAGGGTGGCGACCACGGCGGGCACGGCGTACGGCAGGAAGATCGCGATGCGGAAGAAGTCGGTGCCGTAGAGGCGGCCGCTGTCCAGCGCCAGGGCGATCAGCAGGCCGATGAAGAGCATGATCGGCACCTGGACGGCCAGGAACAGCGAGACCCGGCCGAGGGAGGCCCAGAACTGGTCGTCCTGCAGCGCCTGCTGGTAGTTGTCGAAGCCGACGAACTGGGTGCCGCCGATCAACTGGTCCCGGAACAGGCTCAGATAGATCGAGTATGCGATCGGGGCCAGGAAGACGAGGGCGAACACGGCCACGAAGGGACCGATGAAACCCCATCCGGTCCAGGAGCGGCGGTCCCCTTTCACGGGGGGCCGTGCCGTGCGCGGCTCGGCGGCCACCGGCGGTTGTAGCGTCGTCATGTCGTTCCTCGCTCGTCCCTCTCGCGAAAACCCGGCGTCGTACGCCGATGATGTTTGCGTGAACATGAAGACCCGCAGGAAGCCGCGGCCTGTTATGTTTACGTAAACATCTGATGGCGGCATGTCTACACTGCCCCGTTGACGGTGGTCAAGGGTCATTTGAGGAAAGTACGTTTCGCTACGACGAGGGAGACGGGTGGACACAGCGGACAGCGCCCTGCCGAGCAGGCCGCAGGCGGCACGGACCAGGAAACGGGCGTCCCGCCGGACGCAGAACGCGTCCATGGCGGACGTCGCCCGGCTGGCCGGCGTCTCCTCGCAGACGGTCTCGCGTGTCTCCAACGGTTACGCGGGTGTGAACGAGGAGACGCGGCAGCAGGTGCTGGCCGCCATGCGCGAGCTGGGCTACCGGCCCAACAGCGCCGCCCGGGCACTCAAGCGGGGCGAGTTCCGCACCATAGGTGTGATCACTTTCGGCCTTTCGACCACCGGCAACGTCCGCACCCTGGAGGCGATCGCGACCTCCGCGGCGCACGAGGGCTACGCCGTGACGCTCCTGCCCGTCGCCGTGCCCACCCAGGACGAGGTGCGCGGCGCGTTCTCCCGCCTCGGGGAGCTGGCCGTCGACGCCGTCATCGTGATCCTCGAGGTGCACCTGCTCGACGCGGTGACCCTCTCGTTGCCGCCGCACATCAAGGTGGTGGTCGCCGACTCCGACGCCGGTGACCGCTACACCGTGGTCGACACCGACCAGGCGGGCGGCAGCCGCGACGCCGTACGGTATCTGCTCGACCTCGGCCACTCCACCGTCTGGCACCTGGCGGGCCCCGAGGAGTCCTTCGCGGCCCAGCGCCGGGCCGACGCCTGGCGCGCGGAGCTCACCGACGCGGGCTGCCCGGCGCCCCCGCTGGTACGCGGCGACTGGTCCGCCGAGTCCGGCTACCGGGCCGGCCTCGAACTGGCCGAACGGCCGGACTGCACCGCGGTGTTCGCCGCCAACGACCAGATGGCGCTCGGTCTGCTGCGGGCGCTGCACGAGCGGGGCCGGTACGTGCCCGACGACGTCAGCGTCATCGGCTTCGACGACATCCCCGAGGCCGGTTCCTTCCTGCCGCCCCTGACCACCGTCCACCAGGACTTCGCCGAGGTGGGGCGCCGCTGTGTCGAGGGGGTGCTGCGGCAGATGGGCCAGGACGCGCAGGACACGCCGGGGCACGGGACGACGCTCGTGCCCACGCGTCTCGTGGTGCGCGACAGCACGGCGGCGCCGCGACGGCCGTGACGCGCGAGGCGCCGCCCCTCGGGCGCCGCCCGTGAGGTGCTGGTCACGGCACCGGACGGGCTCGCGGATGAATCCAGGGGCGCCGGCGGACGTACTCCCGGGTGTACTGAGAAGAGGAGAGATTCTTTGATGACACAACCGGCAACCGCAGAAGGACTGCTGGCATGGGTGCCCGGGCACGGGCTGATCTCGGGACTGGCCGCCGACACCCAGCTGCTGGCCGCGGACTCCTGGCTGGTCAGGGACGGGCGGGTGCGCGGTCTCGACCGGCACCGGGAGCGGTTCCTGCGGGCCTGCGGGGACTGCGGCGGTCCTTCTCTCCAGCAACTCACCGACTTCTGGCGGGACATGACGGCCGCGCTGCCCCGTACCGGGTCCTGGTTCCCGCGTGTCGAGCTGGTGGCCGGTTCACTGCAGCTGCGGCTGCTCCTGCGGCACGCCCCGCCGCCCGGCCCCGACGCCCCCGGTGTACGGGTGTGGGCGGCCGGGCAGCCCGATCCGCGTACCGTGCCGCGCCGCAAGGGGCCGGACCTGGACGTGCTGGCCCGGGTCCGTCAGCGGGCGGCCGGGCAGGGCGCGCAGGAGGCGGTGCTGATCGCCCCGTCCGGCGCGGTGCTCGAGGCGGCGACCGCGAGCCTGCTGTGGTGGGAGGACGACACGCTGTGCCTGCCCTCGCCGCATCTGCCGGTCCTGGGCGGCGTCACCACGGGGCTCGTCCAGGAGCACGCCGTGCGCAGCGGGATCGAGCCGGCCCACCGCGAGCGGACCCTGGAGCAGCTGGCGGGCCGCGAGGTGTGGCTGGTGAACGCCCTGCACGGAATCCGTCCGGTGACCGGCTGGGAGGGGCGGCCCATGGAGGCGGGGGCGGCTCCGCGGGCCCGCGGGTGGCAGGAGTGGCTGGACGGCCTCGGGGAACCTCTGCCCTCTCCTGCCCTCTGACCGGGGGGCGGTCCGTCGGGTGCGGGCGGGCTGTGGCCGGTCGCGTGGTTCTCCGCGCCCTGGGGGCGCCGGTGTCCGGTCAGGGGGGGCGATGCCCACGTTCGGGACACGGTCGCCCGCGATCAGCTCCCACCCCGGAGCCTTCGCCGCCGCCGGCAGGGGTGGCCGCCCCGCCACGGCGCCCCGGATACGAAAACCTCGGAGGAGCCAGGCGTCCTACAGCCCCGAGGCGGACGGGGTCTTCTCGTCGGCGGAACCGGCCCGAGCCGTGGTGAGTGCGATGAGGGCGTCGGCGGCGGGGCCGGAGGAGGCGGGGTTCTGACCGGTGATGAGCAGGCCGTCCTGGACGACGTAGGGCTGCCAGTCACCGGCCTTGGAGTAGATGCCACCGAGGCTTTTGAGTTCGTCCTCGACGAGGAAGGGGACGATGTCGGTGAGGGCGACGCCGTCCTCCTCGGAGTTGGTGAAACCGGTGACCTTCCGGCCCTTCACCAGGGGCGTGCCGTCTTCGGCGACGGTGTGGCGCAGGACGCCGGGGGCGTGGCAGACCAGGGCCAGGGGTTTGCCGGAGCGCAGGGTTGTTTCGATGAGGCGTGCGGAGTGGGTGTCTTCGGCGAGGTCCCACAGGGGGCCGTGGCCGCCGGGGTAGAAGACGGTGTCGTAGTCGTCGGCCGAGACGGTGTCCAGGCGCACGGTGTGGGCCAGTGCGGCGGTGGCGTCGGGGTCGGTTTCGAAGCGGCGGGTCAGGTCGGTCTGGAAGGCGGGTTCGTTGCTCTTGGGGTCCAGGGGCGGCTTGCCGCCCTTGGGGGAGGCCAGGGTGATGTCCCAGCCGGCTTCCTGGAAGCGGTAGTAGGGAGCGGCGAGTTCCTCCAGCCAGAAACCGGTCGTGCGGCCGGTGTCGCCGAGCTGGTCGTGCGAGGTGAGGACGATGAGGACCTTCATGATGACTGCTCCTGTGGATTCGGTGCGCCGCTCGCCTTCGGTGGGGCGAGCGGCGCAGGGGGCGTAGTGAAGCGGGGTGCGAGGACGCGGGGCGCGGCTTACCGGGCGAGGAAGTTCAGCAGGATGTCGTTGACTTCGGTGGTGTGGGTGGTGAGCAGGCCGTGGGGGGCGCCGTCGATCTCGATGTACTGGGCGGTGGGCAGGGCCTTGGCGAAGCGGCGGCCGGTGGCGTCGATGGGGAGGGTGCGGTCGGCGGTGCCGTGGACGATCAGTGCCGGGATGTCGATCTTGGGGATGTCGGCGCGGAAGTCGGTGGGCCAGGCGAGGGGGGCGGCGGCCGAGGCGATGGCTCCGGAGCCGGCGGCGACGTTCCAGGCGTTGCGGACGGCGGCTTCGCTGACGCGGGTGCCGAGGTTCTCGTCGAGGTTGAAGAAGTCGTTGTAGAAGTCGGTGAAGAAGGCGTAGCGGTCCTTCTTCACCGCGTCGGAGACGCCCTGGAAGAAGGAGGCGGGTGCGGCGCCGTCGGGGTTGTCGTCGGTGATCTCCAGGAACGGCTCCAGGGAGGCCAGGAACACGGCCTTGGCGACCCGGTCCGAGCCGTACGTGGCGAGATAGCGGGCCACTTCCCCGGTGCCCATCGAGAATCCGACCAGCACCGCCTCGCGCAGGTCCAGCGCCTCCAGTACGGCGTTCAGGTCGGCGGCGAAGGTGTCGTAGTCGTAACCCGTCGAGGGCTGGCTGGACTTGCCGAAGCCCCGCCGGTCGTAGGTGACGACCCGGTAGCCGGCCTCCAGCAGTGCCGCCGTCTGCCCCTCCCAGGAGTTGCCGTCCAGCGGGTAACCGTGGATCAGCACCACGGGCTGCCCCGCCCCCTTGTCCTCGTAGTGCACCTCGATGTCGGTGCTGTTCTCCGTGCCGACCTTGATACGCCCCATGACGTCCAACCTCCACAGTGTGTTCCGCGTTCCGTTGCCCAGAACTATACGACTGGTCTACTTGCCCGTCAAGCGGGTCCGTCCGCCGATGGTGGCCGACCTGGCCGCCACCTCGATCAGTGCGTCGGCGACGTAGTCCATGTGGTCGTTGGTGCAGGCGCGGCGCGGAACGGTGAGCCGCAGCAGTTCGAGTGGTGCCTTCTCCTGCAGGCCGGTGTCCGGGTCGTGGGCCAGGTGGGGGAGCATGGCCCCGGCGTCGACAAGGCGCAGAAGCCGCCGATGTTCACCAGGCCGTCCTTCTTGGCGGAGGCGACGGCGATGTCCCCGCAGGTCATGGTCTGCGCCACGATGTGGGACATGGTGCCGTCCTTGAACTCCTCCTCGCGCTGCTTGACGAACCAGGAGTTCTCGGCGAAGCGGGCGATGTCGAGGATGACCGGGATGCCCAGGCCGCGGCAGTGGGAGGAGACCTCGCGCAGGTTGGCGACCGACATGGGCTGTCCGCCGGAGGTGTTGCAGGTGAGGGTGGCGATGGCACCGGCCACGTTCTCGGCGCCGTGCTGCTCGATGACGGAGGTGAGGGCCGGAAGGTCGAAGTTCCCTTTCCACGGGTGGTACGTGCCGGTCGGTCCTTGCGCCGTTCGGTGCGGTGGCGACGGCCGCAGGCCGGCGACCGGCCGGCTCGGCGGGACTTCGAGGTGAGGGACCCGCAGTCGGGTGAGCGACGCACCTCTGCCATCATGACTTTGAAGCGTTGTGACGATCATGCCGGTCCGCCCCTGTTGTGCCTCGCTGTCCGCGTGACGCCGCACCGAAAGCCGTCTTGCATCGCCCGACTGCGGCGGCCGGCAAGGGAAGAGGGACGCGGAGCATGAGCAATCGTTTTCATCTTGCGCAAGGTGGTGGCCCAACCGGGCTCACCGCTGATGCCGCCGCGGGAGACAGCGAATCCGCACTGGTCTCCCTGGCCCCGGGCTACACCCTGACGATTGCCGACCGCGATGAAGTACGCGAGGCCCAGCAGTTGCGTCATGACGTGTTCGCGGCCGAGTTCGGCGCCCACATGTCCACTCTGGTCGGCGGCCTGGATGCCGACGAGTTCGATGAGCACGCCGACCATCTGATCGTGCGTGAGAACAACAGCCGGAAGATCGTCGGAACATATCGCATGATGCCGCCGCGCTGCGCAACGCTCGTGGGTGAGCGCTTCGGGGACCGGACCTTCGATCTCGGTGCCCTGCGGCCCATCGCCTCGGACCTGGTGGAAACAGGACGCTCGTGCGTACACCCCGATCACCGCAACGGCGCGGTCATCACCTTGATATGGAGCGGCATCGGCCAGTACATGCGCCGGACCGGACACCGCTGGCTGGGTGGCTGCGCCTGGGTCCACCTGCGGGGTGACGAAGGCCCGCCCGTTGCCGCCTGGAACGCGGTACGGGCGAAGTACATGGCCCCGCCCGAATTCCGGGTCGCCGCGCGTGAACCGCTTCTGAACGACGACACCGTCGATGTGGCCGGCCTGGTCATGCCGCCGTTGCTGCGCGGTTACCTGCGATTGGGAAGTTGGGTCTGCGGTGAGCCGGCGTACGATTCGGATGCCGGAGTGGCGTCGTTCTACGTACTCCTTTCCCTGGACCACATGAACTCGCGCTACCGCCGCCACTTCTTCGACGGGGCCCATTGAGCTGGGGTTCGCGACTCACCGACGCGGTCGGCCGGCCACCCGTCGGCCGGCCCCCTATCCCCATCCCCAACCCGGGGGAGGCCGCCTTCCTCGCGACGGGTGCCGTGAGGCGCACCCCGTGGGTGGTCCAGGACGGGCAAGGGGAACGTGTCGAGCCACGCTGCACCGCACAGTTGGCGCTCTCCTTCGACCACCGTCCTCGCCGATGGTCAACAGGGTTCACGTCTGCTCGCCGAGCGGCTGGAGGGACTGGTCGATGAGCCCAGGCCAAGCCCTCCCGGCAGGGTAACGGCTTCTCAGGAGCCACCACGCGAGGAGGGTGCGGTGTTGGCCCCTGAGACGACGACGGTGGCTCCGTCCGGGAAGCGTTCGGGGTGGACGAGCAGTGCGGCCAGAGCGGTGGCTCCGCCGGGTTCGGCCACGATGCGTAGCCGCTGCCAGAGGAGTGCGCGGGCGGCGGCGATGTCCTCGTCCGCGACGGTGAGGGTCTTCATACCGAGCGAGAGACCGACGGCGGTGGCTATGCGGCCCGCCCGGCGGGCACCCAAGCTGTCCAGGGCGATCCCGCCGACTTCCACGTCCACCGGTTTGCCCGCCTCCAGCGCTGCCGTGAGCGAGGGCGCTGAGGACGGTTCGGCCGCGGTCACGCGGTTGCGGCCCTCCAGCGCCAGGGCGACCCCCGCGTACAGGCCTCCTCCACCGCACCCGACCAGCACGGGCCGCCCCTGCGGTATCTGCTCGGCGAGCTCCAGGCCGAGCGTGCCCTGCCCTGCCACCGTCTGCGGGTCGTCGTAGGCGTCGATGTGGAAGGCGGCCTCGTGCCGGGCATGGTGCCGGCTGGCTGTCAGCGCGTCGGCGTAGAAGCCCTCGACGCAGCACAGGCGTGCGCCGAAGGCCTCGATGATGTCGGTCTTGGCCTTGGGCGAGAAGTCGGGTACGAACACGGTGGCCGGCAGGCCCGCTTCACGCGCCGCCCAGGCCACGGCGGCCCCGTGGTTGCCTCCCGACGCGCAACAGACGCCGCCGGTCGGGGCGCCGCCTTCCGAGGCGCCCAGGAGGGCGAGCGTGTTGGACGCGCCGCGGACTTTGAAGGAGCCGGTGTGCTGGAGGAATTCCAGCTTCACATTGACGGGGACGGGCACGTCCAGTTCCCCGGCCGCCACCTGTATCACGGGTGTGCGGCGCACTACGTTGCGGATCCGTCCGGCTGCGGACGTGATGTCGTGCAGGGAGGGGATGCTGACGGGCTGTGCGTTCATGGGCGGTGTCCAAGGGGGCCGGGTACCTCTGGGAGAGGATGGACATGTCGGTCGAAGAGGCGGAAGATGCCGGGCCGCGCGTAGTGGCCGATGGGGTCGAAGTCGTAGCGGGCGCGTGGGATCGGTGCCATGTCGAGGTCCGCGATGAGGAGAGCCTCCTGGTCCAGGACGGGCCCGGCCCGCACTTCGCCCAGCGGGCCGACGATGCTGCTGCCGCCCCGGGGACTTGTCCGGAACCTCTGGTCATCGGTGCGCAGCGTACGACAGCGGTGCCGACCCGAGCCCTCTCCGGTCGTACGCGACGACCTGCGGCGCGGGTCGCTGGTGCGGCTCGGCGTCGTGGGTGCGCGGCTGAACGGTATCGAACAAACCCTGATGAGGTCGTTGACGCTCCGGCGGACCGCGTCCATGGTGTGTCCGTCATGGACTTCACCAACGAGTTCCGAGTGAACCTGCCGCCCGACGCCGCCTGGGACCTGCTGACCGACGTGGAGCGGGTCGCCCCGTGCATGCCGGGCGCGCAGCTCACCGGCGTGGACGGTGACTCCTACAACGGGATCGTCAAGATCAAGGTCGGCCCGATGACCGTCCAGTACAAGGGCGTCGTCTCCTTCGAGGAGAAGGACGCGGCCGGTCGTACGGCGGTGCTCCACGCGCGCGGCCGCGACACGCGCGGGCAGGGCAACGCGGACGCCCGCGTCACCGCCCGGCTCGTCCCCGACGCCGCCGGCACCTCGGTGACGGTGGACACCCGCCTCACCATCACCGGCCGGATCGCCCAGTTCGGCCGCGGGATGATCGAGGAGGTCAGCGGGCGACTGCTGACCCGGTTCGTGGACAATCTGGAGGGCCTGCTGGCGGCGGAGAGAGGCCGGGACCACCTCGTGGAGGGGCCGACCGAAGACGAACCGCAGGCACCGCCGCCCGCGCCCGTACCACCGCCCGCGCCGGCGGCGCAGTCCCTGGACCTGATGGGCGTCGCCCGCGGCGCCGCCCTCAGGCGGGCCCTCCCGGCGGCACTGGTCCTGGCCGTGATCGTCGTCGTCCTCGTCATCTGGCTCAGGCGGTGACACCGAGGGCGCCACCGGCGCCTGCGAGGGGCGCGGGGAACTGCGCGATCGGCCACGACGGATCCGCACCCGGCTCCGGGCGTCGGCCACCCCGGGCGCCGGCCGCCCCGTCGATTTCCTCCTGGCGCCCCCTGTCGACAGGATGGAGCCATGAACGACATCCGTACGCCCCGCCTCCTCCTGCGCCGCTGGCAGGACGACGACCTCGTGCCCCTGTCCGAGATGCACGCCGATCCGACCGTGATGCAGTGGATCGGGGACGGACGGCCGCGCTCCCCGGAGGAGACCGCCGAGGACATCGAGGGCTGGGAGGAGGAGTGGGACGAGGAGGGCTTCGGGATCTTCGCCGTCGAGCTCCTCGGGTCCGGTGAGCTCGCCGGAGCCGTCGGCCTGTACGTCGCCGACTCCCCGGCCGCGATCGCGGACCGGATCGCGATCAGCTGGCGGCTCGGCCGGGTCTACTGGGGGCAGGGGTACGCCTCCGAGGCCGCCCACGCCGCGCTCGAGTTCGCCTTGCAGGACCGGGGCATCGACCGGGTCGTGGCCGCTGTCCGCCCGGGCGACACGGCGTCCGTGAACGTGCTGGACAAGCTCGGCCTCCAGCCGGACGGCACCGCGCACGACCCGGTGCACGGGCACGAGCTGCGGCTGTACGCCATCGACCTGACGGAGTTCGAGGGCTGACCGCCCGTGCGGCGGGGCGGCTCCGGGTTCGCCCCGCGGGCCGCCCCGGCCCACAAGTGGCCTTTAAATGGCCGGAGTTCGACCTGGCCGGTCCCCGCCGGGCTGCATACGATGCGGTCACTCCCGGCCTTCACAGCTCCTTCACAGGGGCCGGGGCCCCGGTGCGCATGCGGTCGACCGGACAGCGGATTGGTTGATTGATTGACATGTGCATGACGCACCGTGCACGAGGTACGGCCCGATCCGATCCACGCAACCGGTCAGCGACGGCTGCCGCGTGCCCCGTGTACGCGCGCTGCCGCACCCCCCATTTCGCGGCGGGGACACGTCCCCGCCGCCGGAACACCGACACAACGGATGGGAACACCATGACTGGTGGGCTGCTTCTGAGCGGCGCGATCGCCGCTCTGTTCGCCACCGCACTTCCCGCGCACGACCCGTCGACGGGGATCGTCGACCCGCCCCCGGACAAGATCGTCATCAAGGTCGCCACGGTGAACGGCTCCGGCTGTCCGCAGGGCACCGCCGCCGTCGCCGTGTCCCCGGACAACACCGCCTTCACGGTGACCTACAGCGACTACCTCGCCCAGGCCGGCGGCAGCTCCGACCCCACCGCGTTCCGCAAGAACTGCCAGCTCAACCTGATCGTCGCCGTGCCGGGTGGCTTCACGTACGCCATCGCCAGCGCGGACTACCGCGGCTTCGCCGCGCTCCAGAGCGGAGCGAACAGCACCGAGAAGGCCTCGTACTACTTCCAGGGCTCACCGAACACGGTCGCCATCACGCACCCCTTCAAAGGCCCCTACAACGACAACTGGCAGGCCACGGACACGACGGAGTGGGCCCAGCTCGTCTGGTCCCCCTGCGGCGTCCAGCGGAACTTCAACATCAACACCGAACTCCGTGTCAACGCCGGCACCTCGGCCCCCGGCAGCACCAGCTTCATGACCATGGACTCGACCGACGGTGACATCAGCACCGTCTACCACCTGGCCTGGAAGGAGTGCCCCAGCTCCTGACCCGGCCCCGGCCCCGGCCGTCCGGCACGGCCGCCCCGGCCGACTCCTCCGCATCGGGAGCCGGCCGGGGACGGTCCGGCGGGGTCAGCCGCCGAGGCGGTCGCAGATCTCCTGGGGCGGGCGGAACGAGCGCGTGTCGTCCGCGTCCTCGTCCACCTGGACCCGCACGGTCTCCAGCTGCCGCAGCAACGAGTCGAGGTGCCCCCGCGCCGGATCACGGAAGTACTCGAGCACCGCCCGGTGGAAGGCGTCCCGGAGCTCGGGCGGCATCACGTCGGAGGCGTCGAAGCACAGCGCGCTCGCGCGTGAGTTGAGCAGGGCGTCGATCTCCTGCTCGACGGTGTTCGCGGACTCCGTGGGCGGCAGACCCCTCGTGTCCGGGAACAGCGGACGCACCGCCGGGTCCGCCTCGGCCCGCCAGCGCTCCCGCCCCCGCGGGCTCGACAGCCGTTCCACCAGCTCCTGGGCCGCCGGGTCGTCGCTGAAGACGGCGGCCATGTCACCGGAGACCTCGAACGCGTCACGGTACTCGGCCCGCCCGCCCAGGAACCGGGCCGACGGTTCCACCCGGATGCCGTCGCCCGTGTACACGTACCGGATGAAGGCACTCTGGTGCTCGTGCGTGCAGTCGAAACCGGGGGAGTTCAGCAGTCCGCGGGGCCCGGCCGGTCCGGACGTGCCCTCGTACGACGTGGTCAGGGACCGTTCGACGGAGCGGTCGGAGCGGCCCGCGAGCAGCTGCGCCCACGTCGTCCAGGCCCGTACGACGTCCGGATCGCGCCAGCTGAGCCTGCTCGTGGCCCACTCCGTGTAGCGGGCGGGGCCCACCTGGTGGAGCAGGATGTCCTCGATCCAGTCGGTGCCGGGCCAGCCCGAGGTGGCCTGCGAGGCGAGCCCCACGCACCAGGTCGGATCGTCGCTCGGCGTGCCCTTCCGGCTCCACACCAGGCTTTTCAGGTCGACTTTCAGCGGCACCCAGTAGGTGCGGCTCCTGCCGTCCACCAGGAGGTCCGGCGCCCACGGGGAGAAGGCGCGTTCGCGGGTCGGCTCGGTGAGCGGTTCGAGCTGGTCGCGGCGGGCGTACTCGGTGAGTTCGCCGATGCTGTTGAGGACCGCCACGTCCGGCGGGGTGTCCGCCTCCAGCTGCGAGACGAGCGTCTCGCGCAGCGAGCGGGTGCCCTCGTAGGTGTACGTCCGGCCGGTCCCGTCGTCGAGCCGCTGGAGCGCGGCCTCGAAGGCCTCGCCCTCCTTGCCGGTCCATGGGCCCAGGACGACGAGGGGACGGGGGCTCTCCGACGTGCAGCCGGGGACCAGGGCGAGCAGGCAGGCGGCCAGCAGGACGCGCGGCAGACGGGCCGCGGGCAGGAGCGTACGGCGGGCCGTGACGGCGCGGGGGCCCGGACGGGCCGTGGAACCGAAGGCGCGACGGATCACGTGACGGCTCCCGGGCGGGCGACGACGAGGTACTCGCGGCGGTACGCGTGCAGGGCGCCGCCGACCAGGACGGCACCGGCCGACCCTGCCGGGAGGACGAAGGGGGCGACCCCGTCCAGGAAGGCGAGCCGTCCGTCGGACAGCGTGTCGTCGATCCGGGCCTCCAGCACCTCGACGGCCCGCGGGTCGGGGCCGTCGAAGGGGCGTTCCTCGGCGATCGTCTCCGTGCGGGGCGAGGTCCGCGCGGCGAGCGAGTGGGCCAGGGGGACGGTCCGGCTCTGGGCGTGCTGCGCGAGCAGCGCGTCGGCCGTCAGGAGGGGTACGGCGAGCAGGGGCAGCGCGGCGACCGCCAGCGGGAGGCTGAGCCGGATCCGGAAGCGGTGGCGCAGGAACACCGTCGTGCGCCAGAGGCCGGCGGCGAGCAGGACGAGGGCGACCCCGGCGACCATCGCGGCGGCCAGCACGCCCGGACCCCAGGCGGCCCGGTCCGCGAGCCGTCCGCGCAACTCCCGTTCCAGGCCCGCCACCCGGTCCACGATCGAGGTCGCGCCGGCCCCGGTCACCGGCCGGCACGGGGGATAGCGCTCCTGCCGGTCCGCGGCGGCCACCGGCGTCGAACAGAGCATGCTGCGCGCGTAGCTGAGCTCGGCGTCCCGCAGCACGGCGTCCCGCGCGTTGCTCCGGGCCCGGCCGATGCGTTCCGTGTAGTCGACGACCAGCGCGGACACCACACGCAGTTCCTGTTCCTCGGCCACGGTCAGCGCACCGCTGCGGGCGACCTGGTTCAGGCTCTGCGTCGCCCGCGCCACCCGCGTGCGGTAGCGCTGGCTGAGGCCGACCAGTTCGACGGCCCCCGTCCCGTCGAGGTTCGCCACGGCCTCGCCGTGCGCGATGAACAGCGACGCCCTGGCGTTCGCGAGCCCGACGAGCGCGGGCGCCAGCCGGCTGCGCAGATACGCCGAGTCGTCCCGCACGTCCGC
The DNA here is from genome assembly GCF_030817535.1 of Streptomyces sp. V3I8. Taxonomy (NCBI): domain Bacteria; kingdom Bacillati; phylum Actinomycetota; class Actinomycetes; order Kitasatosporales; family Streptomycetaceae; genus Streptomyces; species Streptomyces sp. V3I8. Next base: position 8,387,104 of record NZ_JAUSZL010000002.1, read on the forward strand.
GTACGCCCAGCCGAGCGCGCCGAACGCCACCACGGCGAGCAGGGGGAGGGCGACCAGCCGTTCCCGCAGATAGGTGCGGTTGCGGCGGCCCGTGGTCGACGGCCAGGCGTGGCGCCACAGCCGGCGGGCGAGTTCGGCGACGACGACCACCGTGCCCCGCGCGGCACGGCGCAGACGTGCGGGCGGCGCGTCAGCGGTCCCCGTGTCCCGGGGCGTGCTCCCGTGCCGCGTCCCGTGCCGCGCCGTGCCGGTCACCCGTCGGCCGCCGTCCCGGAGTTCTTCCCCCGTGCGCCCGCGCGGGCGGTCGTGCGCAGCCAGGCCGCCACCCGTTTTCCCGGCCACGGGCTGTCCCGGTGGTGCCGGAAGGCGAGCGGGCGGACCGCGTAGGCGCGGTCCAGCAGGGTCTCGGCGACGGTCCCGTCCTCGGCGGCGGCGGACCGGGCGGCCTGGTGCGCGAGGGTGAGGTAGAGACGGGAGAGCTCCCGGCGCAGACCGGGCTCGTCGGACGGGAGCCCCAGCCGTGCGTCGGCGCCCGCCGCCAGTTCGGCCAGGCCCGCCGCGTCGATGGCACCCCGGGCCAGGGCGCCCCGTACCGCCTCCCAGACCTCCGCCGTCATACGGACCCTGGCCTGCTCGTCCGTCAGTCCGTGCGCGTGGAACAGCCGTGCCAGCCGCGCCAGTACCTCGCGCAGCCGCTCGGCCCCCTCGTCCGGGTGTCCGGCGGTGCGCACGTGCTCGACACCGACGCGTACGGCGGCCGTCCGCGCGGCGGTCCGGTGCCGCGAGTGCTGCGGCACCGCGTCCAGCGCCCGTACGGCGTCGTCCCACACCTGATCACCGCCCAGTGCGAGACGTGCCCGGGCCGCGCCGAACGCCGCGCTGCCGAGCGAGGGGTTGCGCAGCCGCACCGCCTCGTAGAACGTCAGCGCCTCCTGCCAGCGGCCGAGGCGCTCGGCGCAGTAGCCGAGGGCCAGTTTCGGCGCGTACTCGCCGGGGATCGCCGCGAACACCTGGTCGAAGTGGAGCCGTGCCGCCCCGGCCCGGTCCTGTCCGAGCGCGAGCAGCCCGCGGTGCCAGTCGAGCCGCCAGTCGTGGGGCGCGCGCTCGGCGCCGATCAGGGTCTCGGCGAACCGCAGTTCACGTTCGGCGGCCCCGGTCCCGCCGCCCGCGCCGCGCAACCGCAGGCGGCAGCGCAGCAGATGGACCTCCGGCGAGTCGCGCCAGTCGCCGGTGTGCTGAAGCAGCGCCTCGGGGGCGGCGTCGGCCAGCCTGCTCAGTTCGGCGTGATGCAGGTCGTGCGGGTCCGGCCGGGGGACGGGCAGCCGCTGGGCGACCTCCGCGGGAGACGGCGGCGCGTACGGGGCCGGGGCGTCCGGGGCCGCCCACCGGGTGAGGGGCGGCGCCGAGCCGAGCGCCGCGTCGAGCGCGTACGGCGACTGGAAGAAGAGCGGTGACGGCTCGAAGGTCTCGGCCCCGGTGCGCAGCGACCGCAACTCACGGAACACGCCGCGCAGTTGCTCTTCCATCTCCTGTGCGGTGGCGAACCGCCCGGCCCGCTCGCCGCGGGTGGCGCGGTGCAGCACCCGGGCGAGCGACACCAGTCCGAGCCCGCGGGGACAGGGCGCCGTCATGGCGGGGGCGCCGGGAGGCCGGGGGCCTTCGGGGTCCCCGGGCGACCGCGGCGGGCCGATCATGTCCAGGCGGCCCAGCTCCGCCAGGTCGTCGGGCGAGCGGCCGAGGCCGCTGAGGCGCCGCAGGGTCTCCCCGAGGCTGAACAGGTCGTCCTGGCCGGTGGACTCGCCGTTCGGGCCGACGGTCGGGGCCCGGAACCCCTCCGTGGTGTGCCCGGGGAGCCCCGCCGCGCGGACACTCCCCACGTCGATGATCTTCGTGGAGGTGCCGTCGTGCATCACGTTGTCCGGTTTGAGGTCGCCGTAGACCTTGCCGGGCCGGTCCGCATGCAGATGCCCGAGCGCGGAGAGGATCCGCACCCCGTAGGCGAGGACGAACTCGTGGAAGCGGCGGCCGCCGAACTCGTCCGGGTTCACCTGGACGCGGGCCCGTACCTCTTCGAGGGTGAGACCGTCGACGTACTGCAGGACGAGGAAGTCGCCGACCTCCGGGTGGTGCCCGTAGTTGAAGACACGGATGATGTCGCCGTGGCTGAGGTCGACCAGGGCCCGCCGCTCCTCGGCCAGCGCCCCCGCCGAGGCCGCCGCCTGCTGCGGGTGCAGGACCTTGATGGCGACCTCGCGGTGATCGACCTTGGTGTCGAGCGCGAGGTAGACCTCGCCCATCCCGCCGTAGCCCAGCGACCTGATCAGCCGGTACTGCCCCGCGAGCAGCCGCCCCGGCGGCAGGGGCAGGCCTTCGGGGTCGCCGCCGTGGGACGCCGCCCGGTCCAGCAGGGTGACCGTGGGGAGCAGGACCGGATCGGGGCTCTCCTCGGGCAGTTCCACGTGTGCGGCCCGCAGGACCGGTGACGTGACGACGAGGGGGCCGAACGACGCACTGGACTCGCGCAGTTCACCGGTCACCCCGTTGCCCCCTGCCCCCTCCATACGACCACAGGATAGACGCGCGGTTCCCGAATGACCCCGTATCGAGGGGAGATGCTGTGCCGGAGACGTCGGCGGGCCCCGGCGGACGGTCGAACGGGCGGTCGGGCGGGCGCCCCGGCACGTCATGCCAGGGGGATGGTCACCTCGTCCTCGACGGGCGGATCGAGTTCCTGCGGAAGGTTGCCCGTCGCCGAGAAGCAGCGCAGCCGGACCGACTCCGGGGAGACGTCCAGGCGCAGGAAGGACTTGAAGAACGGCGGACTGTACGTCGCCGAGCCCGGCGAGAAGAGTTGGCTGTGCACCTTGCGCACCGGCAGGCGCAGGCGGGACGTGCGGTCGGGGCGGCCGCCGGCGCCGAGCAGGCTCGCGACCAGGCGGGTGCGCGCGGTGACGGGGGTGTCCCGCACCCGGGCGCGGGTCGGCGGGACGCCGAGCCGCTTCGAGACGACGGCGGCCGCCTGGTCCTCGGTGAGGGTGAGGAAGCGCCGCATGCGCAGCCGGCGCCCGTAGAGTCCGCTGTAGAAGGCCAGCGAGTCGCCGCGCAGCGGATAGCAGCGGAAGTCCTCCTCGGTCACGCCGGCGACGTCGACCAGGGGCATGGTGTGGGTGGCGTGCATGAAGGCCCCGCCGCCGCCGGCGACCACGTACTGGACGGTGCGGCCGTCCACGTCCACCGGGTAGCGCTGGTAGTTGTGGATGTCGCCGCCTATCGCGGCCACGTAGTGGTGGTCCGGGTCGCGCACGATCTCGTCGACCGTGCCGCCCCCTCGACGGCGCAGGGCCGGTGCTCGGCGTCCACGTACAGGGGGGAGCCGGTGACGAGGATCTTGGGTGTGTCCCCCTTGGAGACCTCACGGAGCCACCGGCCCTGCTCGGCGTCCAGGGTCCCCAGGAGGCCGGTGTCGATGCCTATGATCCGCACCGGGCCGGCGTCGATCGCCCAGTACGGGCCCGGCTGGACGGCCTGCTGGGCGGGGGCCGACCGCAACTTCCGTGCCTCGGCCAGGCGCTGCTCGTCGTGCGGGTTCGGCCGGTGCCAGAGCAGCGACCGCCACCAGGCCCGTGACAGCCGGCGGGGAGCGGCCGGCGGGGTGAGGGGCGGGGCGTCGCAGAAGACGCGCATGAACCCGTCGAGGTCCTCGTACCAGTCGTGGTTGCCGGGTATCGCGTAGATCGGCGCCGGGTAGTCCTGGTACGGGCGGAAGAACTTCGGACCGTAGTCGTCGGTGGCGCCGACCGGGTAGATGACATCACTGGCGAGCACGGCGAACTCGGTGCCCCGACCGGCCTCCAGGAAGCCCGGCACGACCGCGTACTGGGGGTCGTCCCCCTCGCCGGTGTCCCCGATCACCATGAAGGAGAAACGGTCCGGGACCTGATGCCCGATCACCTTGTCCGGCGGCGCCCCGGCCGCGGCGCGCTGCGCCACCCAGCGCGCGCGGGTCCGCCCCGTCGGATCCCCGAACAGCGAGGCCAGCATGCCGTTGCGGGCCGGCCACAGGGTCCTGGGACTGACCCACGACAGTTTCTCGGTCCGTCGCGGTACCAGACGCCGGTAGGCGCCGCGTTCCGTGCCGCCCCAGCCGGCGCCCGCCGCGGAGTCGCGTGAAGAGTCAGACATCGGTGAACGGTAACAACGGCCCACCGGGGGAGGGACGCCGGGCCGTCCCTGCGCCGTCCGCGGCCCTCATCCGCCCGGCCGGACCAGCCGGTCCTCGGGGACGACGGCCACGCCGAGGATCTCGATCATCGCCTCGGGCTGCCACAGGGCGGTGCAGCCGATGCCGGCCATCGCCGGGTAGACGGGACCGGCGAGCTCGCGCCACACCGCGCCGATCTCCTTGCCGTGCGCCTGGTAGTCGGGGATGTCCGTGAGGTAGATCGTCACGCTGACCAGGTCCCGGGGCTCGCCGCCGACCTCGCGGAGCGTCGTCAGGACGTTGCCGAACGCCTGGCGGAACTGCTCGACGATGCCGCCCGGCACGATCCTCATGCCGGCGTCCAGGGCGGTCTGCCCGCCGAGGTGGAGGGTGTTTCCCGCGAGCGTTCCGTGCGAGTAGCCGCGGGGCGACGGCAGGGCGCTCGGGTTCACGGCGAGGGGGGTCACACGGCCTCCGATGGGTGTCGGCATGGTGTATTGACAATAAATGACGGCCGTGAAAAAAACGAGATACGACGCGAACCGACCGGGCGCACCCTGCCTCCTCCTGAGCCGCACGACCGGCGCACGACCGGAACGGAGCCAGCCCCCATGGAGCCCGACCTCAGCAAGTACCGCCTCGAGGGCGACGCCTCGATGTACCGGCTGCCCAGCGGGATCGTCGCCCCCGTGGTGACGCGCGCCGGATCGGAGAGCGGGAACACCGCCGACTCCGGCGGCGCCGTCCGGATCTCGGGCGTCAGCATCCAGCACACGCCCGCCACGAAACTGTGGTTCGGCAAGGTCGGCAACGACCCCGGCTACCGTTCGGTGACCCACCACCACGGCGAGGCCGAGACCGGCGGCTACGTCCTGTCGGGGCGGGCGCGCATCTACTTCGGCGAGAGGTTCGAGGACTACGTCGACATGGCGGAGGGCGACTGGGTCTTCGTCCCGCCGTTCATGCCGCACATCGAGTGCAACCTCTCCCGCACCGAACCGCTGACCTGGATGACCACCCGGACACCGGAGAACATCGTCGTCAACCTGGCCGACGTCCCCGACGCCGACCTGCGCGACTGGCTCGACCGATGACGCCGGACCCCGGCCCCGCACCCGAGGGGACGCCGCCGACCTCCGCGTACTTCACCGAGGCCGTCACCCTGACCCCCGCTCCCGCCGAGCACTTCGACCTCGCCTTCACCGCCGTCACGCAGCCCTGCCCGTGGCCCAAGGCGTACGGCGGCGACCTGGTGGCCGCGGCGGCCGCCGCCGCGATGCGCTCGGTGACCGACGCCAAGACGCTGCACTCGATGCACAGTTACTTCCTGCGTCCCGCCGACATCGGCGCCCGGGTGCGCTACGAGGTGGAGGTGGTGCGCGACGGCCGCGGCTACAGCACCCGGCAGGTACGCGGCTACCAGAACGGCAGGCCCCTCTACGTCTGCCTGGCCAACTTCGCCGCGGGGGAGCCCGGCGGCACCTTCCACGCCGACTTCACCGAGGTCGTCCCGGACCCCGAGGACCTGCCCGGCTCGCAGGCGTACCTCCAGGAACGCGACGGCGGTTCGATGACCGAGGAGTCGAAGGCCTACTGGTCCACCGGCCGGAGCTTCGACATGCGGCACGTGCCCGGCCCGGTCTACCTCACCGTCGAGGGCAGACGCCTGCCGCACCAGGCGGTCTGGGTACGGCCGTTCGACGCGCTGCGCGCCGTCGAGGGGCTGACCGACGCCCAGCGGGACCTGGCCGCCCTCGCCTACGTCTGCGACTACACGATCCTCGAACCCGTCCTGCGGGTCCTGGGCCTGGCCTGGGCCGACCCCGGCCTCGTCACCGCGAGCCTCGACCACGCCATGTGGTTCCACCGCCCCGGACCGGTCGGCGACTGGCTGCTCTACGTCCAGGAAGCGGTCGCCGCCGACGCGGGCCGCGGCCTGGGCACCGGCCGCTTCTTCACCCGCGACCACCGTCACCTGGCCACCGTCGTCCAGGAGGGAATGATCCGCCCCGCCTGATCCGCCGCGCACCGGCGGCTCCCGGAAGGACACCTCCGTTGACTCTTCCGCCCTCACCCCCGTCCGCCGGCCCGTCCTCCGGCCCGCCTCCCCTGTCGTCCTCGGCGTACGGGGACACCTTCGCGCGCGACCACCTCCCGCCCGCCCACCTGTGGCCGACGACCGAGTTCACCACGCCGGACCTGCGCCACCCGGAGCGGCTCAACGCCGCCACCGAACTCGTCGACACCCCGGCGACGGCGTACGGGGCCGGCCGGCCGGCCCTGCGCACGCCGGACGGACGGACCTGGACGTACGGGGAACTGCGCAAGCGGGCCAACCAGGTGGCCCAGGTGCTGACCGAGGACCTCGGCCTAGTCCCGGGGCAGCGGGTCCTGCTGCGCTCACCCAACAACTGCTGGACGGTCGCGAGCTGGCTCGGTGTGCTCAAGGCCGGCGGGATCGTCGTCACCGTCATGGCCGCGCTGCGCGCCCGCGAGATCGCCCCGGTCGCCGAGCGGACCCTGCCCGCGCTCGCCCTGGTCGACCACCGGTGCGCCGAGGACGTCCGCACCGTCCGTGACACCGTGCTGCCCTCGCTGCGGGTCGTCGAGTTCGGCGGTGCGGGGCCGGGCGACCTGGTGGCCCGCGCGTCCGCGAAGTCCGGCGAGTTCACGGCCGTGGACACCGCCGCCGACGACGTGGCCCTGCTCGCCCCGACGTCCGGCAGCACCGGCGAACCCAAGATCACCATGCACTTCCACCGTGACGTCCTGGCCATCGACGACACCTTCGGCCGTCATGTGCTGCGACTGGTCCCGGACGACCTGGTCGCCTGCAGCGCCCCCTTCGCCTTCACCTTCGGACTGGGCATGCTCGTCGTGTTCCCGCTGCGGGCCGGCGCCTGCGCCCTGCTGACCGAGGCGGCGACCCCGCTCGCGATGGCGGACCTCGTCGCCGGCCAGGGCGTCACCGTGCTGGCGACGGCGCCCACCGCGTACAGGGCGATCCTGCGCGAGGGGCGCGAGGAACGGCTCGCCGGGCTGCGGGTCGGCGTCTCGGCCGGCGAACACCTGCCCCTGGGCACCTGGGAGCGGTTGCGCGACCGGATCGGGCTGGAGGTCGTCGACGGGATCGGCGCGACCGAACTGCTGCACATCTTCATCTCCGCGGCCGGCGCCGACATCCGCCCCGGCGCCACCGGGAAACCGGTGCCGGGCTTCCGCGCCACGGTCCTCGGCCCCGACGGCACGGAACTGGGCCCCGGTGAGCCGGGCAGGCTGGGCGTCATCGGCCCGGTCGGCTGCCGCTACCTCGACGACGTGCGCCAGAAGGACTACGTCGTGGACGGCTGGAACGTCACCGGCGACATCTTCCACCGCGACGAGGACGGCTACTTCCACTACCACGCCCGCGGCGACAACATGATCGTCTCCTCGGGCTACAACATAGGCGGGCCCGAGGTCGAGGCCGCCCTGGACACCCACCCCGACGTCGTGGAGTGCGCCGTCGTCGGCCGCGGCGACGCCGAACGCGGCGAGGTCGTCTGCGCCTTCGTCGTCCTGCGGGAGGGTGTCACCGGTGACACCGCCAAGGCCAGGGAGATCCAGGACCACGTCAAGCAGGTCATCGCGCCCTACAAGTACCCGCGCGACGTGCGGTTCCGTGACGCGCTGCCACGCAACGCCAGCGGCAAGCTCCAGCGTTTCGCGCTCCGGGCCGCCGTCGAGGACGCGCAGGCGGGCCCGTCCGCCGCCGAGCACTGAGAGGAACCACGTGCAGATCGCGATCGTCGGCGGTGGCCCCGGCGGCCTCTACTTCGCCGCCCTCATGAAACAGCTCGACCCGGCCCACGAGATCACCGTGTGGGAGCGCAACGCCCCCGGCGACACCTTCGGGTTCGGCGTGGTGTTCTCCGACGAGACACTCGGCGGCATCGAGAGCGCGGACCGTGAGTTCGCCGGGGCCATGGCGCGCCGCTTCGCCCGCTGGACGGACATCGACATCCACCACCGCGGCCGCACCCACACGGTCGGCGGCCAGGGCTTCGCCGCGATGGGCCGCGGGGAACTGCTCCGGCTGCTGCAGCGCCGCTGCCACGACCTCGGGGTGACCGTCCACTTCTCCACGCCCGCTCCCGACACCGGCGTCCTGCGCGCCTCGTACGACCTGGTGGTGGCGGCGGACGGCGTCAACTCACAGGTACGGTCGGCCCACGCGGAGGTCTTCCGCCCCACCCTGGACCGGCGCCGCAACAAGTACATGTGGCTGGGCACGGACCGGGTGTTCGAGGCGTTCCAGTTCTTCGTCAAGGAGACGGAGTGGGGGACCATGCAGGTGCACGGCTACCCCTACTCCGCGACCGGCTCCACCTTCATCGTCGAGATGCACGAGGACGTCTGGCGCCGGGCCGGCTTCGACACCACCGAGGGGGCCGCCCTCCCGCCCGGTGCCTCCGACGAGCGGGCCGTCGAGCGCGTCCGCGAGCTGTTCGCCGAGGAACTCGCGGGCCACGAGGTGTTCGCCGACAACTCGAAGTGGCTCGGTTTCACGACCGTGCGCAACGAGCGCTGGCACCACGGCAACCTCGTCCTCGTCGGCGACGCCGCGCACACCGCGCACTTCTCGATCGGCTCGGGCACCAAACTGGCCATGGAGGACTCCCTGGCCCTCGTCGCCTGTCTGCACGAACACCCGGACACGGACGATGCGTTGGCGGCCTACGAGGCGGAGCGGCGCCCTGTCGTGGAGTCCACCCAGCGGGCCGCCCAGGCCTCGCTCGAGTGGTTCGAGAACATCGGCATGTACGCCCGCCAGGAACCGGTCCAGTTCTGCTTCAACCTGCTCACCCGCTCGCGCCGCATCACGTACGACAACCTCCGCACCCGCGACCCGGAGTTCGCCGGACGGGTCGACGCGGCCTTCGCCGCCTCCCAGGGCCTGCCCGAAGCCGCGCCGGCGATGTTCCAGCCGTTCCGGCTGGGGGAGCTGGAACTGAAGAACCGGGTGATCGTGTCCCCGATGGACATGTACTCGGCCGTCGACGGCGTACCCGGCGACTTCCACCTCGTCCACCTCGGCTCGAAGGCGATGGGCGGCGCCGGACTGGTGATGACGGAGATGGTCTGCGTCTCGCCCGAGGGCCGCATCACGCCCGGCTGCACGGGCCTGTGGAGCGACGGGCAGCGCGACTCGTGGGCGCGGATCGTGTCCTTCGTGCACGAGCGCAGCACCGCCCGCATCGGACTGCAGCTCGGCCACTCCGGCCGCAAGGGCTCCACCCGGCTGATGTGGGAGGGCATGGACGCCCCGCTGCCGGACGGCAACTGGGGGACCGTGGGCCCGTCGCCGCTGCCCTACGGACCCGCCTCCGCCGTCCCGCGCGAGCTCGACCGCGCCGATCTGGACGCTCTGGTCGCCGACTTCGTCGCCGCCGCCCGCCGGGGCGCCGAAGCGGGCTTCGACCTGCTCGAACTGCACTGCGCGCACGGCTACCTGCTGTCCTCGTTCCTCTCACCGGCGGCGAACCACCGCACCGACGAGTACGGGGGACCGCTGGACAACCGGCTCCGCTTCCCCCTGGAGGTCTTCGACGCGGTCCGTGCCGCCTGGCCCGCCGGACGGCCGATGATCGTACGCGTCTCCGCGACCGACTGGGTCCCGGACGGCAACACCGAGCACGACGCCGTGGAGATCGCGCGCGCGTTCATCGCCCACGGGGCGGACGCCATCGACGTCTCCTCCGGGCAGGTCACCGCGGACGAGCGGCCCGCGTACGGCCGTTCGTACCAGACGCCGTTCGCGGACCGCATCCGCCACGAGGTGGCCGCGGCGGCCGGCGCGGCCGTCATCGCGGTCGGCGCCATCGCGTCGTACGACGACGTGAACTCGATCCTGCTGGCGGGCCGCGCCGACCTGTGCGCCCTCGGCCGCACCCACCTCTACGACCCGCACTGGACCCTGCACGCGGCGGCCGAGCAGGAGTACCGGGACGCCGCGGCCCAGTGGCCGCTCCCGTACCGGGCCGGTGCCCGCAGGCCGCCGGGTGCGCGCACCGACGCCGTGCGTCCGCGGCTGTCCCTGCTGCGGGCCGAGGACCCCGGCCGGAGCGTCCACCTGCGCTGGATCCCGTCACGGGAGCCGGCGACCGTCCTCTGAGCACACCGGCGTCGCCCGCCCCGTCCCGCGCGGTGCCCGGTGCTCCTCGCGACGGACCTAGCCCGACTGGTCGCTGTCCTTCAGCGCACCCCAGCCGTGCCACCGCTCGATGTCGATCCAGGCACTGACGCGGGGGCGGACCCGGTCCGGATAGGGCTCGCCGGTGTAGTGCCGGGAGATGCGGTCGATGTCGGCCAGGTTCTCGTCGTCCGACATGTCGGTGACCGTGCCCAGGAGGGTGACATGGGTGTACCAGTCGTCCCCGTCCAGGACGGTCAGGGTCACCCGCGGGTCGCGGCGCAGGTGCTTCAGCCGTACGCGGCCCACGTCCATGCTGATCAGCACCCGGCCGTCCTCCCACACGTACCAGGTGGGCGTGGACACGGGCGCACCGTCCGAACGCACGGTGGCGATGACGGCCGCGTTGGGCCGGCTGAGCAGTTCGACGGCCTCGGGCGGAAGCGGCGGCTTGGACATGGGGGCTCCTCGGTGTCGGCGGGCCGGCTCGGCGGGGACGCGGGCGGGCGGCCCCGGCGCCCTCGCGGGTGTCCGGGACGCGTCGGTGTATGCGTCCCGGTGCGGACGGGGTCGTCGGGCTCCCGCGAATGCATCCTCACGCCCCGCGTTCGCCCCCGCCACTCGGGACCGCCCGTGCCCCGCGGACCGGCGGCGTCGGCCTGCCGGCGGGAGGCCCCGGTCCCCCGCCGCAGCTCCGACGGGGCACCGGGCTGCCGGGCCGGCCGGTCAGGGCTTCACGGCCACCGCGCCGAACTGCGGAACCGTCGTCGGCGCGTCCGTGCCGGGGTGCCAGTGGGCGCAGGAGACGAGACCCGGCTCGAGGAACTCCAGCCCGTCGAAGAAGGCGGCGACCTCGGCGCGGCTGCGGGCGGTGATCGGCGGGGTGGCGTTCTCGTTCCAGAACTCCATCGCCCCGACGTTGCCCTCGCCGCCGAGGTCGGCGTCGGTGGTGGGGTGCGTGAGGACCAGGTAGCTGCCGGACGGCACCGCCGTCAGGACCTTCCGCACGATGTCCCGGGCCTGCTCGGTGTCGAGGACGAAGTTGAGGATGCCCAGCATCATCACCGCGACGGGCCGGTCGAGGTCCAGGGTCGCCGAGGCCCGCTCGACGATGGTCTCGGGGCGGTGGACGTCGGCGTCGATGTAGTCGGTGGCGCCCTCGGGCGTGCTGGTCAGCAGGGTCCGCGCGTGGGCGAGCACGATCGGGTCGTTGTCGACGTAGACGATGCGCGCGTCGGGCGCGGAGCGCTGCGCTATCTCGTGCGTGTTGTCCAGCGTTGGCAGACCCGTGCCGATGTCCAGGAACTGGCGGACCCCCCGCTCCTCGACGAGATGGCGGACCACCCACCCGAGGAACTCGCGGTCCGCGCGGGCCACGTCGCGGATGACGGGGAACATCCCGGCGACCTGGTCGCCGACGGCCTGGTCGACCTCGTAGTTGTCCTTCCCGCCGATCCAGTAGTTCCAGACCCGGGCGTTGTGCGCCACCCCGGTGTTGAGCCTCCCCGGACCGCTGGACGGGGTCTGGTGCTCGCTCATGTCTTCCCTCTCCCGCGCCCGCGGCACGGCGTGCGTGTCCCGGACGCCTGCGGCCGCCGAGGCGGCCTCGAACCGTCGTTCCCGCCATTCTGCCGCTTGTTGATCACGACGTCCCGCAAATCCGGCCCACCCCGCCCATGACATCCGGCAGGACGGGCCGGAGTGTCGTTCATGATCACTTTGAACGATTCAAAACGCTCTTCGAATGATGGTGCTCAAGGAATGCGCGTCAGGGGCGACATCCACCATTTCTCGTGGGACGCCCCTGGATCCGGCGCATTCAAGTCCCGTAGAAAAGCGTATTGATGCTGAACTGTCCTGACAACTGCCCGTCGTGCGCGAACTCTTGACGCTCGTGGTGTGCACACCTACCGTCTCCCGCGGACGATGTAAAACGATTCAAGTCGCTGGAGTTCACCACTCTCTGTTCTTCGTCCGCTGTGTGTCTGCTTTCTGTCGGAACTCCGGTCCCCTGCCGGAGGTACTCCCCCTGCCCGGAAGGAGCACGGCGCCTTGCCAGCACCGCGCGACACACCCCGCCCGTCCCGCCGCCGCGACCGCCGTCCCGCAGAAGGCCGCCGCCGGGGCGCCCGGTGCGCGTCCGGCCCTCGCCCCCTTCCGGCCGGCCGACGTCCGGCTGCTGGAGAGCCCCTTCCTCGCCAACATGCGGCGCACCTGCGCGTACCTGCTCTTCGTCGACGCCGACCGGCTGCTGCACACCTTCCGGCTGAACGCGGGCCTGCCCTCCGCCGCCGAACCCTGCGGCGGCTGGGAGGCGCCGGACGTCCAGCTGCGCGGCCACACCACCGGACACCTGCTCAGTGCGCTGGCGCAGGCGTACGCCGGCACCGGCGACGACGCCTACGCGGTCAAGTCCCGCTCCCTGGTGTCGGCGCTGGCCGAGTGCCAGCGGGCGGCCCCTGCCGCCGGTCACCACCGCGGATACCTGTCGGCGTTCCCCGAGTCCGTCTTCGACCGGCTCGAAGCAGGCGGCAGGCCGTGGGCCCCGTACTACACCCTGCACAAGATCATGGCGGGGCTGCTCGACCAGTACGACCTCGCCGGTGACGAGCAGGCGCTGGCCGTGCTGCTGGAGATGGCCGCCTGGGTGGACGCCCGCACCGCACCGCTGTCCCGCGAACTGATGCAGACGGTGCTGAAGGTGGAGTTCGGCGGCATGAACGACGTGCTCGCCCGCCTCCACCTGGTGACCGGCGACGAGACGCACCTGCGCACCGCCCGGCGCTTCGACCACGAGGAGCTGTACGCCCCGCTGGCCGCCGGCCGGGACGAACTCGCGGGCCGTCACGCGAACACCGAGATCGCCAAGATCGTGGGAACGGTACCGGGTTACGAGGCCACGGGGGAGCGGCGCTACCTCGACATCGCCGAGCACTTCTGGACGACGGTCGTCCAGCACCACTCGTACGCCATCGGCGGCAACTCCGACCAGGAACTGTTCGGCCCGCCCGGCGAGATCGCGAGCCGGCTGTCGGAGGTGACCTGCGAGAACTGCAACAGCTACAACATGCTCAAGCTCGGCCGTCACCTCTTCCTGCACCGGCCGTCCCGCGCCGCCTACATGGACCACTACGAGTGGACCCTCTACAACCAGATGCTGGGCGAGCAGGACCCCGGCTCCGAGCACGGTTTCGTCACCTACTACACGGGACTGCGGGCGGGCTCGGAGCGGCAGCCCAAGGGCGGCCTCGGCTCGGCGCCCGGCAGCTACAGCGGGGACTACGACAACTTCTCCTGCGACCACGGATCCGGCCTGGAGACGCACACCAAGTTCGCCGACAGCATCTACTTCCGGACGCGCGACACCCCCGGCGCCCGCGGCACCCGGCGTCCTTCGCTGTACGTCAACCTCTTCATCCCCTCCGAACTGCACTGGCGCGAGACGGGAGTGACGCTCCGTCAGGACACGGACCACCCGACGGCAGACCGCACCCGCCTCACCGTCACGAAGGGCGACGTCCGCTTCACCCTGAGGATGCGCGTCCCCGCCTGGGTGGCGGACGCCGGGGGAACGGCCCGCCTCCACGTCAACGGCCGGCACCTCCCGGTCCGGGTGGAGCCGGGCACGTACGCCGCCGTGGAGCGGCACTGGCGCACCGGCGACACCGTGGACCTCGTACTGCCGCGACGGCCCGTCTGGCAGGCCGCACCCGACAACCCGCAGGTCAAGTCGCTGTCGTACGGGCCGCTGGTCCTCGCCGGGGAGTACGGCGACACCCCGCTCGCCACGCTCCCGTCGATCCGCCCGGACACGCTGCGCCCGGCCTCCGGCACCCGCGCGACGGCCTTCACCGCGGTCGCCGACGGCCGCCGGGTGTCACTGCGGCCGTTCCACGAAGTGCACCACCAGCACTACAACGTCTACTGGGCCGTGCGGCCACGCCCCACCCGCGAACGGGACGTCGCCCGCTACCCCCTCGACGAGGGGACGGGCACCTCGGCGGCCGACCGCACCCGCACCTTCCCCGACGCCGCCCTCACGGGGGGCGCCACCTGGGCCGGGGCCGACGGCACGCGGTTCGTGTCGCTGGACGGGCAGGGCGGCCACCTCGCCCTGCCGGCCGGACTGCCGGGCGGACTCGACGAGTTGACCGTCAGCGTCCGGGTCCGGGTGGACACCCTGGCCTCGTCCGCCCGTGTCTTCGACCTCGGATACCACAAGGACACGTATCTGTTCCTCGCGGCGACCACCGGTGCCCGGCGGGCCCGCGCCGCCCTGAAGATCGCGGGCATGGAGGCCGAGGACGTCGTCGACGCCGCCGGCCCGCTGCCCACGGGCCGGTGGGTCCACGTGGCCCTCACCCTCGGCGGCGGCACCGGCGTCCTCTACCTCGACGGCGTCGAGGCCGGCCGCAACGACGCCATGGTGGCGAGCCCGCTCCTGCTCGGCGCGAGCACCCGCAACTACCTGGGCCGCTCGCAGAACACCACCCACCCGTACCTGCACGGCGCGGTCCGTGACTTCCGCCTGTACAACCGGGCCCTGAGCGCGGCCGAGACGACGCGTCTGGCAGCCGGCTGACCCACCGGCCCGCGGCGCTCCGCCGCGGACCGGCTCCCCGCCGCACCCCGCACCGCTCCACACACCGACCCCGTACACCGTGCCGTCCCGCACCTCGTACCCGACATCCGCACCACCCCGTACACCGTTCCGTCCGGCGGACGTCCCGGCGCCCGCCGTCCACGCAGGAGTTCAACCATGTCTCACGACGACCTGTCCAGACGCCGCTTCGTCGCCGCGGCCGGTGCCGCGAGCACCATCCTCGCGGTCGGAGTCCCCGCGACCGCCCATGCCGCACAGGGCGCGGCCACCGGCGCGGACGGAGCGACCAGTAGCAGTGAACACACCTTCTCCGCCCGGGACTTCGCCGATCCCCGGAAGGACAGCAGGCCGACCGTCTACTGGTACTGGAACGGGCCCGTCACCCCCGAACTCGTGGACCGGCAGCTGGCCGACCTGCGGGACAAGGGTATGTACGAGGTCATCCTCTTCTCGTTCGACAACGCCGAGATGCAGCCGGTGTTCTTCACCGAGGAGTGGTTCGACATCGTCGGACACGTCCTGCGCACCGCCGAACGCACCGGCATGCGGGTGTGGCTGTTCAACGACGACCACTTCCCCAGCGGCCGTGCGGGCGAGTACATCGTCAAGGGCGGCACGGTCGGCTCCCGGACCTACGAGCCGCGCCCCGACCTGCGCCTGAAGGCACTGTGGCGCTCGACCACCGTCATCGAGGGGCCCGCCACCGTCGACCTGCGCCGCAGCAGCGGAGTGGGCGTGGCGGCCGGGCAACTGGTCGCCGACGCGGCGGTGCTCGACGGCGTCGCCGTGCTGCGCGGCGGCGACGGATGGGCGGACTACGTCGTCACCGGCAGCGCGAAGGCCGAGCACACCGCGGCGGGCCTCGTCGTGCGGGCCTCCTCCGACGGACTGGACGGGTACGCCGTCACCTTCGACCAGACCGGCGTCGTCACCGTCCTGCGTCTCGCGCGCGGTGCGGAGCCCGCCGAACTGCTGCGCAGCACCCGCACCGACGGCTTCAACAAGACCAAGTTCCACACGGTGGCCGTCACGGTCCGCGGAGCCACGCTGTCCGTCACCCTCGACGGCAGGGACAAGGGCACCGTCGACGACGACCGGTACGCGACCGGCGGAGCCGGCGTACGGGCCGTGGCCGACCAGCGCTCCCTGTGGGACGGCCTCACCGTCACGGGGGCCGACGGCGCCTCGCTGCACACCACGACGTTCGACGACCCGGCCGACGCGGGGGACTTCCCCGAGCGCGCCCGCCTCGCCACCGGCGCCACCGCCGCCGCGGCCGCGGCCAGGCCCGTGGGCACCGGTGACGCGACCGAGGTCGTCGACCTGACCGCCCGGCTGGGCGGCAAGCACACCTGGCAGGTCCCGGCGGGCCGCTGGCAGATCGACCTGTTCGGCGGAGCCCCGCTCGTCGACGACACCCAGGGCTACAGCCGCAGTTACGTCGACCTGCTCGACGACGAGCCCGTCGAACTGTTCCTCGACATCGTCCCCGGCGAGTACCACCGCCGCTTCCGCCGCTACTTCGGCACGGTCGTGCCCGGCTTCTGGGACGACGAGCCGTTCTTCGCCTCGGCCGAGGCGCACTTCAAGCGCCTGCCCTGGTCGCCTACGCTCGACCAGGCACTGCGCGCGGTGGACGTCGAACCCGGCGTCGCCTACGCCTCGGCCTTCGACGACCTGGGCCGCGACGGCCGGATCGCCCGAGGCCGCTACTGGCAGGCCGTGTCCAACCGCTTCGCCCGCGCCTTCCGGAAGCAGGCCCGCTGGTACGAGCAGCGCGACGTCGCCCTGATCACCAACCCGCTCTACGACGAGACGTCCCCCGCCAAGCGCATCCCCTCCACCGGCGACCTGCACAAGGTCAACCAGTGGGCGCACGTGCCCGGCGGCGACATCATCACCGCCGAGTACGTGGCCGGCGAGCAGACCATGATCCCCCGCAACCCCGTGTCCGTCGCGCACCAGATGGGCCGGGAGCGGGCCCTGCTGGAGATGTTCGGCAACATGGGCTGGCAGGTCACGCCCGGCTTCGTGCACACCACCGTCGGCGCGCAGGCCGCCCGGGGCGTCAACCTGACCGTCCTGCACGCCCTGTGGACCGACGAGACCCGCGTCTACTTCCCGCCGCCGTTCGGCCCGCGCGCCCCCTGGTGGTGGGCGATGCGGCCGCTCGCCGAGTGGATCGGCCGGGTGATGGAGGCGGGCCGCGGCACCTCGGGCGCCCGTACCGCGCTCCTGCAGCCGCAGCGCGCCGCCGAGCAGTGGACCGGCACCGACCGGCAGGGCGAGGTCGACGGCGCGCTCACCGACGCCGCCTACGCCCTGGAGCGCGCCCAGGTCGACTTCGACCTCGTCCACGAGGGCGCCCTCAGCGGCGACCCCGACCTGCTGGCCCGTGGTGACGTCCGCGGCGGCCGGCTGGCCGTGGGCGAGGCCCGCTACGACCTGGTGGTCGTGCCCGTGACGCCCACCCTGGACGTGGCCACCGTGCGCACCCTCGCCGAGTTCGCGCGGGCCGGCGGCACCGTCGTGGCCGTCGGCGCCCTCGCCGAGGAGGAGGCCGGCCACCGGGACCGGTCCCTCACACGGGCCCTGACCGACCTGTTCGGTGAGCGGATGCCCGGGCGCCGGTCCACCGGCCGGGGGCACACCGTGCGCGTCACCGACCCGGCGGGCCTGCGGGCCGCGGCCCACGAGGCCGGGGCCGCCGCAGCCGTGCTGGAGACCCCGCAGGACGCGGTACGGGTCCTGCGCGTCCACCGCGGCGAGGACACCGCCTTCCTCGTCAACAACGAGGGCGGCGAGCACATCGATACCTCGGTGACCCTCCCGGCCACCGGGGTCCCCGAGCTCTGGGACCCCGTCACGGGCGGCACCGGCACCGCTCCCGTGCACCGCGACGTCAAGAACGGCGTCCAGCTGCCCCTGACCCTGGAGCCGTACCAGACCCGGATCGTCGTCGTGCGCCATGACGGCCGGACCGTCCCGCACCTGACGGCCTCGCCGCTGCCCGTCCTCGCGGTCGAGCGGCACGGCCGGAACCTGCGGGCGACGGTGGAGGCCTCGGCGCCCGGCAGCCACCGGTTCACCGGCACCGACGGCTCGCACACCTACCGCGGCACCGTCCGTACCGGCGACGCGCTCGAACCCGTCACCGTGACCGGCGACTGGACCCTCACCCTGGAGCGTGACGGGGCCACCCCGGTCACCGGGCCCCTGGGCAGCTGGACCGACCACGACCGGCTCTTCTCCGGCAGCGGCACCTACACCACCGACATCGATGTCGAGCGCGCCCGGCTGGACGGGCGCCGTGTGCTCCTCGACCTCGGGGACGTCCGTGACGTGGCCGCCGTGACTGTCAACGGCACCGCACTGCCGCCGCTGCTGTGGGCGCCGTGGACCGTCGACATCACCTCCCTGGTCAGGGCCGGCCGCAACTCCCTCGCCGTCCGGGTCGCCAACACGCTCTCCAACGAGCGCAACAAGCCGCTGCCGTCCGGCCTGCTCGGACCGGTGACCCTGCGCTTCCGGCGGCACCTCACCGTCGACCTCACCCGCGACTGACCCCGGACCCCTCCCGCACGCACTCCCTGGAGCACTCATGCCCGGATCCCGTCCGCGTCCCCGCAGCAGACATCGGCGCCCCGTGCCGGTCCTCCTCGCCGGGCTGACCGCGTTCGCCACCGTGCTGGCCGGCGCCGTCACCGCCGACGCCACCACCACCGCCACCATCAGCCCGGACCGGCTGCGCACCCAGCACCTGAGCCAGGCCCTCGGCATCGACGACACCACGCCCGACCTGAGCTGGGAGACCGCGGCCCGCGCCGCGGACACCCGGCAGAGCGCCTACCGCGTCCAGGCGGCGAGCTCGCCGGACCTGCTGCGACGCGGCAGGCCCGACCTGTGGGACTCGGGCAAGGTCCGCTCGACGGTCCCGCGGACCACGTACGCGGGGAAGGAGCTCGGCTCCCGCGACCGCGTGTACTGGCGGGTCATGCTCTGGTCGTCGCACGGGCCGCGTGACTCGGGCTGGAGCGGCACCGCCGTCTTCGAGACCGGCCTGACCCGGCAGTCCGACTGGGACGCCGACTGGATCACCCACCCGGACTGGCGGCTGAGCGGGCGCACCGCCGAGCCGGTCGTCGTCGAGGTCCCCCGCACGACGGCCCGTTACGTGCGGCTGGACGTCACGAAACTGGGGCTGCCGCTGGAGGAGAACTTCCCCGACCGCACCTGGCGCGTCCAGCTCGGCGAGATCGACGTCCGCGACTCCGCCACCTCCACCGAGGGCCTGGCCCGCGGCGCCGCAGTGACGGCCTCCGAGACCAACACCCTGCGCAAGACCTGGGAGCCGGCCCTGGCCGCCGACGGCCTGCCCAACAGCGCGCTGCAGACCGCCGCCGGCTACGCGAGCGCGGCCCACACCGGCGCCGACGTCTCCGGCACACCCGTGGTCGTGACCCTCGACCTCAAGTCGGCCAAGACCTTCGACCAGGTGGCGCTGTACCCGCGCGCCGACGTCCTGACCGCGGACGGCCGCGTCCCGAACTTTCCCGTGGACTACGCCCTGTCGGGCGGCGACAGCGCCACCGGCCCGTTCACCACCCTCGCCCGCGTCGACGGACAGAAGGCCCCCGAGCCGTACCTCCCGGCCGGACTGCCCCTGCTCACCGACGACTTCAAGCTCCCCGGGAAGGTGCGCAGCGCCCGCCTGTACATCGGCGGCCTCGGCATCTACGACGCCACACTCAACGGCGAACCCGTGGGCGACGCCGTCCTGGAACCCGCCAACACCGACTACGCCGAACGCGTCCAGTACGCCACCTACGACGTCACCGACCGGCTGCGCGCCGGCGCCAACACCCTCGGGGCCGCCCTCGGCAACGGCATGTCCAACGTCGTGAGCACCGCCGACCGCTACCGCAAGCTGTACGGCAACCTGAGCGACCCCAAGCTGATCGCCCGGCTGGAGGTGACCCTGGCCGACGGCAGCGTGCGCACCGTCACGAGCGGCGACGACTGGCGCACCACCCTGGGACCCACCACCTCCTCCAACTGGTACGGCGGCGAGGACTACGACGCCCGCCGCGAGATCGCGCACTGGGACGAGCCGGGCGGCGACCGCCGCGGCTGGACCGAGGCCGTCACGGTGGCCGCTCCCGGTGGCGCGGAGAAGCCGGCCGTGCTCAGCGCCCGCGAGACCGAACCCATCAGGGTCGTCGAGACGCTCAAGGGCAAGGAGGTCGAAGGGGCTCCGAACAGCCGGGTGTTCGACCTCGGACGCAACATCGCCGGCTGGCCGGAGATCACCGTCAGCGCGCCCGCCGGCACGCCCGTCCGCGTCTACCCGGCCGAGAGCCTCAAGGACGGCCACGCCTTCCAGTCCATCAGCAACGTCGGCGGACCCCTCTGGGACAGCTACACCACCCGCGGCGCCCGCACCGAGACCTGGCACCCGCGCTTCAGCTACCACGGCTTCCGCTACCTGGAACTCAGGGGTGTGCCCGAGGGCGCGAAGGTGACCGTACGCGGCAAGGTGCTGCGCACCGACAACACCTCGGCCGGTGACTTCGAGAGCTCCGACCCGCTCGTCAACGACATCCACTCACTGATCCGGCGGTCCGTCGAGGGCAACATGATGAGCGTCCTCACCGACTGCCCCAGCCGGGAGAAACTGGGCTGGCTGGAGCAGAACCAGCTCGTCTTCCCGGCGCTCGCCGGCAACTACGACATGCGCTCCTACCTGCGCAAGATCGTGCGCGACATGGCCGACGCGCAGACCACGGACGGGCTGATCCCCAGCACCGTGCCCGAGTACACCAGCCTGCCCGGCGCCTACCGCAACGACTCCAACTGGGGCGGCGCGTTCGTCCTCGTCCCCTGGCAGCTCTACACGACCTACGGCGACCGGGACACGATGGCCACGTACTACCCGCGCATGCGGCGGTACGCCGACTTCCTCGGCACCCAGGTGTCCGGCGGGATCCTCGACTACGGGCTCGGCGACTGGTTCACCCCGGACCGCACCTTCCCGCGGGCCGTCGCCGGCACCTACGGCTACTGGCGTGTTCTCGACGCCCTGAGCGCGACGGCCGCCGTCCTCGGTGACCAGGAAGCGGCCGACACGTACCGGGCGAAGGCCGACGCGAGCGCGACAGCCCTCGCCGCGAAGTACTACGACTCCGCCACCGGCACCTTCGGCGGCGGTGGCCAGGGCGCCGAGGCCCTCGCCCTCGACATGGGCGCGTACCCGGCGGGGGAGAAGGACCGCCTGCTCACCCACTTCACCACCGCCGTGAAGGACGCCGGGTACCACCTGACGCTCGGCGAGATCTCCCTGCCGGCCGCGTTCCGCGTCCTGTCCGTCAACGGCCGCGACGACATCGTCCACTCGATCGCCACGCAGACCACCAGCCCCAGCTACGGCTACCAGGTGCGCGCCGGCAACACCACGCTCGGCGAGTCCTGGGACGGCGGACCCGGCCAGTCGCAGAACCACTTCATGCTCGGCGCCGTCGACTCCTGGTTCACCACCCGCGTCGCGGGCATCGGGCAGACCGCCGACTCGGTCGGCTACGCCGAACTGCTCGTCGACCCCGCCGTCGAGGGCGACCTGACCTCGGCGTCCGGCTCGTACCGCACGCCGTACGGAGTCGCGCGGACCGGGTGGAAGCGGGACGGCGGCCGGTTCCGCCTCACCGTGGACGTGCCCGCGGGCAGCACGGCGGAGGTGCACGTCCCCCTGTTCGGCGGGAAGGCCACGGCACCCGCCGGGGCACACCCCGTGCGCACCGCGGGGGACGAGGCGGTGTACGAGGTCGGCTCCGGCAGCTGGACCTTCCGCTCGACCGCCCCGTAGCCGGGCGCCCTCCCGGAACACCACGACGGGCGCGCACCCCGGCCACCGGGGTGCGCACCCGTCGTGGTGCGGTGCCGCCCGGATCAGACCGCGGGCGCCGGATAGGTCGGGTACTCGACCCCGGACACGTACTGGACGACCCGGACGACCTGGCAGGAGTAGCCGAACTCGTTGTCGTACCAGAGGTAGAGGATCGCGTTGTCGCCGTCGACCTTGGTGGCTCCGGCGTCGACGATCGAGGCGTGGCGGGAACCGATGAAGTCGCTGGAGACCGCGTCGGGGGCGGTGGTGAAGTCGATCTGCCGCTTCAGCGGGGACGTCAGAGACACCTCCCGCAGGTGGTCCAGGACCTCCTCGCGGGTCGTCTCGCGCCCGAGCCGCAGGCTGAGGATGGCGATCGACACGTCCGGCACGGGCACCCGGATCGAGCTGCCGGTGATCGGCGCGTCGAGGTCGGGCAGCGCCTTGGCCACGGCGGAGGCGGCGCCCGTCTCGGTGATCACCATGTTGAGCGGCGCCGAACGGCCACGCCGGTCCGCCTTGTGGTAGTTGTCCAGCAGGTTCTGGTCGTTGGTGAACGAGTGGACGGTCTCCACGTGTCCGCGCAGGACGCCGTACTCGTCGGCCATCGCCTTCAGCGGCGGGACGATCGCGTTGGTCGTGCAGGACGCGCAGGACAGGATCTGCTCGTCCGGCTTGATCGTGTCGTGGTTGACGCCGTGCACGATGTTGGGGACGTCGCCCTTGCCGGGAGCGGTCAGCACGACCTTGTCGATCCCGGGACGCAGATGCTGCGACAGCCCCTCGCGGTCGCGCCACCTGCCGGTGTTGTCGATGAGGAGGGCGTCCTTGATGCCGTACGCCGTGTAGTCGACCTCCGACGGGTCGTTCGCGTAGATCACCTTGATCGCGTTGCCGTTGGCGACGATCGTGCTGCTCGCCTCGTCCACGGTGATCGTGCCCTGGAACTGGCCGTGGATCGAGTCGCGGCGCAGCAGCGAGGCCCGCTTGACGATGTCCTGGTCCCCTCCCCCGCCGCACGACGACGGCGCGCAGCCGCAGACCGTTGCCGGAACCCGCCTTCTCGATGAGCAGGCGGGCGACGAGACGGCCGATGCGGCCGAAGCCGTACAGGACGACATCGCGCCCCTCGCGGCTCTCGGTCCTGCCGGCGCCCGTGGCGCCGGCGACGGCCTCCGCGGTGAAGGCCTCGACCGTCAGACCGCGGTCGTCGCCGCGATGGGTGGCGGCGAGCATCCCGATGTCGATCTGGGCGGGACCGAGGTCGAGCGTGGTCAGGGCCCGCAGGTAGGGCAGGGTCTCGGTGACCGAGAGCTCCTCACCGGCGATCTGCCGGGCGAACCGGTGGGTCTTCAGGATGCTGACCACCGACTTGTTCACCAAGGAGCGGCTGTGCAGCAGGACGGTGACGTCCCGCTCGCGGTGCAGCTTCCCGATGATCGGGATCATCGACTCCGCGATCTCCTCGCGGTGCTTCCAACTGGTGAACGCGTCGTCATTGACAGTCACAGGTTTATCTTTCGAGCTAGGCGGTGCTCATATGATAAACCGTCCGTGATCTCGTCCTGAACGCGGCCCGGCACCTCATGCCTGTGGCCCGCCGCAGGGGCGGGCCACAGGTACTGCCCAGCTAATGGGTGCCGCTCAGCCGGCTGTCACGGGAAGCTCGTGACCTTCGAGGGAATGGTGTCCGACCCCGAGGTCGGCGCGCCCGTGTCGTTGACGACGTGGGCGTACTGTCCCTTCCCGCCCAGGGAGATGACCTGGATGCTGTGCAGTTTGACGCCCGGCTTGACCGGCACCTGGAAGCCGTGGTGCTGCACGATCGTCGAGTCGCTCGTGAAGTTGCAGTAGCTGCCCAGGCCCCAGGCCTCATGGGTGCTGACGCTGTCGGCGACCTTGTAGGCGGCGTACCCGACGATGCCGTCATGGGTGACGGCGGCGGCGTTCGGTACGTCGTAGGCCTTCTCGTTCTGGAAGAAGATCGTCTTTCCGTGTTCGCCGCTCCAGACCACGTCGTACTTGTTGAAGTGTTCGACGAACAGGCCCGTGGTGAGGACGTCGTCGCCGTTGACCTCCAGCCCGTAGTCGGCCCGGTTGGTCTCCCAGCCGACGCCTTCGCCGTGGTCGGCGCGCCAGATCCAGGTGTGGTCGACGATGACGTCGTCACTGTTGACGACCATCGAGTGGGTGGCCAGGCCGGGTCCGGCCCCGCCGATCCGGACGAACACGTCCTGCACGGTGGTCGGGTTGGCGGCGTGGTCGGCCGCCGAGCCGCTCCCTCCGACCTGCAGCAGCGTGTCGGACCTGGTGGCACCGGCGTCGATCAGGAAGCCGGCCAGCCTGACGCCGTCGACGTCACCCACGTGCATGGCGTCGACGCCGTTGTCGGGGACGATCGTGGCCAGACCGAGCCCGAGGACGACGGTGTTGGCGCGGTTCACGTTGATGGTCTGGTCGAGGTGGTAGACCCCGGGCGTGAACAGGAGATTGAGGCCCTGAGCCAGCGCCGCGTTGATGGTCGCGGCGGTCGCGCCGGGCTTGACGACGTAGAACTGGCTGAGCGGGAGCGAGGTGCCGCCCGCGTTCGCCGGCCAGGACACGCCCCGGGCGTTCGTCCGCTTGCCGGGCACGAACACCTTGTAGTCGTTGCCGTCCAGGTAGAGGAACGGCTTCTCGCGGGAGACCGGCGTGGTGTCGAGCGTGGTGTACGGGCCGGTGTCGAAGTTCGTCGCCGGGGCGCCCTGCACACCGGAGAACGTCATGTTCCACACGCCGTTGGTCCAGCCGCCGACCGAGCTGTCGCGGGTGTACCACTGCTGCTGCGAGTACGGACCGACCGTGCCGTCGATCTTCGAGTCGGCGATGTAGCCGCCGGAGGCCCAGCCGTAGCCCGCCGGGGCGAGGTTGAGGCCGCCCTCGACGTGGATGCGGCGGAACGGCGCGGCCTGCGCGACCGCCCAGCGGTCCGTGCCGTTGACGGGCTTGAGCGACAGGTTCTCCGCCGAACGCCAGAAGTTCTGGGTGGCGTTGCCGTTGAACCAGCCCGCGTCCACGGTGATGTCGCCGTTGATCTTCACGTCGTCGGGGTTGAGCCCGAGCCCGGAGATCGAGGTGTAGAAGCCCAGTTGCGCGTTGATGCCGTTGTACGTGCCCGGCTTCATCAGGAACTGGTAGCGGCCCGAGCCGAACTGGTTGGACTCCTGCTGGGCGAAGACCTGGTCGAACTTGCCCTGCAGATTCGGGGTGTTCGGGTCCACGACGATGACGTTGGGACCGAGGTCGCCGCCGCCCTCGACGGGCGGGGTGCCGCCGCCGGTGCCGGTGTGCACCGCGACCTCCCACAGGGAGTAGCCGTAGCCGGTGCCGCGGGCGGTGCCGTTGACCCGTACGTAGCGGCCCGAGCCGCTGACGTCGTAGGAGGCGGTGCCGCCGGTGCCGTTCGTGACGGACTTCAGGGTGGTCCAGTCCTGGCCGTTCGCCGAAGCCTGGACGGTGAAGTCCTTGCCGTAGGCGGCCTCCCAGTTCAGGTCGACCTTGCAGATGTCCTGGACCGAGCCGAGGTCCACCCGCACCCACTGGGGGTCGGACGCCTGGCTGGACCAGCGGGTGCCCGTGTCGCCGTCGAAGGCGCTCGCGGCGGGCGTGCCGGCGTTCTCCGTGGAGGAGGCGGTGGCGGGCTTGCCCTTGGCGGCGTTGGCGGTCGAGCAGGCGGCGGCCGGGGGGTTGCCGGAGGTGCCGAAGACCTGGAACTCCCAGAGGGAGTAGCCGTATTCGGTGGCCCGGGTGACGCCCTGCATACGGACGTAGCGGCCCTGGCCGGAGACGTCGAGCGTGTCGGTGCCGCCGTCGCTGCCGGTGACGGACTTGACGTCGGTCCAGGAGCTGCCGTTGTCGGAGACCTGGATCTTGTACGCCTTGCCGTAGGCCGCCTCCCAGTTGAGGACGACCTTGCTGAGGGTGGCCGAGGCCCCGAGGTCGACCTGGAGCCACTGGGCGTCGGTCCGGCCGGACGACCACCGGGTCGCGGTGTCGCCGTCGACGGCGCCGGCCGCGAGGGTCCCGGCGTTCTCCTCGGAGGAGGAGGTGGCCGTCTTGCCTTGGGAGAGCGGTGCGTCGGCCGCGGCGGCCGGCAGTTGGGTGGGGAGGGTCACGAGCGCGGCCGCTGTGGCGAGCGCGATCCCCAGGGATCTGAGTCTCATACGTTGACTCCGTGCGGGTGTGGAGGGGTGGGGAGGGTACGCAGGGGTGCGGAGCGAGCTGGAGGAACTCAAAACCAGTACGGTGACGCTTAGTTCAGGTGTTGATTTAAGTAATGAATCAACTGCTCGGCAACCCGTCGGACAACACTTCTTCACGAGAAGCCGGAACGTTTCCGCGAACGGAGCCGCTCCTACGGCCGGGAAGGGACCCGAAAAAGGGGGCCGCACCCCTGGCGAACGGGACCGGCCGCCGACGCGAGGTCGGCGGCCGGTGCGGGGCGGTCGGGGCAGTGGTCGGGCGGGCGGGCGGTACGGGCGGGACGCGGTCTCATTCCCCGACGCGGCGCTGTTCCGACTCGGTCCAGGCGCGGGTGTCCCGGGGCGGGAGGTAGGGCTCCTCCATCTCCGGCAGACCGCCCGCGATGGCACGCTGCCGGGCCATCTCGGAGTCGAACTCGAGGCCCAGCAGGATCGCGATGTTGCTGATCCACAGCCAGATCAGGAAGATGATGACACCGGCGAGCGTGCCGTACGTCTTGTTGTACGAGCCGAAGTTCGCCACGTAGAAGGCGAAGCCGGCCGAGGCGATCAGCCAGATCACCAGGGCCAGCACACTCCCCGGGGTGATCCACTTGAAGCCGCGGCCCTTCACGTTCGGAGTCGCCCAGTAGAGCAGCGCGATCATGATCGTGACCAGCACGACGAGCACCGGCCACTTCGCGATCGACCACACCGTCAGCGCGGTGTCGCCGATCCCCAGCGCCCCGCTGACCTCACGGGCCAGACCGCCGGTGAACACCACGATCAGCGCGCTGAAGACCGCCAGGACGAGGAGTACGACGGTCACGCCCACCCGGATGGGCAGCACTTTCCAGACCGGGCGCCCCTCGGGCATGTCGTAGACGGCGTTGGCGGAGCGGATGAAGGCCGCCACGTAACCGGAGGCCGACCACACGGCAAGGACGATACTGACCACGGCCATGATCGAGCCGATGCCGCCACGGCCCTGGAGCTGCGTCACCGCGTCGCTGATGATGTCCCGGGCCGACCCGGGAGCCAGCTTCTTGAGGTTGTCCAGGACCTCCTGGGTCGCCGACTTCCCCGCGACGCCGAGCAGCGACACCAGCAGCAGCAGCGCCGGGAACAGCGAGAGGATCCCGTAGTACGTGAGGGACGCGGCGCGGTCGGCGAGCTCGTCGTCCTGGAACTCCTTGACCGTGCCTTTGAGCACGGCCATCCAGGAGCGCTTGGGCAGCTCGGTGGGCTTGTCCGGTGCCTGTTCGTCGATCTGCTCGGTCGTCCGTCCCGGGTCCTGGGGCCGGTGCTGTCCGGGTCCCGGCGCGGTGACGTCGTCCTGATCGGATTTCGATGTCCTTGCCATGGCGGACGGGTATCCCGACCCGTTCCACCCATGCGCCGATCGGCCACTCCCGAGAGTTGTGGGCGGGAGAGTCGTAGGCGGGCGCACATCGGGTACCCGCCGCGGCGAGACGAGATCCACGGAGCGCAATGCCCGCTCCGTGGCCGCTCTGTAGAGAGGAGTCACTCTGATGAGCACGGTCAAGGAATCGGTCGAGGTCGACGTTCCGGTCAGCGTCGCCTACAACCAGTGGACCCAGTTCGAGGAGTTCCCGAACTTCATGGAGGGGGTCGAGGAGATCAAGCAGCTCGACGAGCGTCACAACCACTGGACCACGAAGATCGCCGGGGTCAAGCGGGAGTTCGACACCGAGATCGTCGACCAGTTCCCCGACGAGCGGATCACCTGGCGCAGCACCAGCGGTGACACCAAGCAGAAGGGCACGGTCAGCTTCCAGCGCCTGGACGAGACACACACGCGGGTCCAGCTCGTGATGGACGTCGAGCCGACCGGGGTGGTGGAGAAGGCGGGCGACCTGACGGGAACGATCGACCGCCGCATCAAGGGCGACATGCGCCGCTTCAAGGAGTACATCGAGCAGCACGGGGGCGCGTCCGGCTCCTGGCGGGGCCGTATCCAGCCCGGCTGATCCAGCCCGGTTGATCCGGGCCGGCTGATCCTGGGCCGGCCGACCGGGCCGCCACCCCCGCGGGGCGCGACGACGCCACCGCGGGGGAGCCCGCCGTACGCGAAGGCCACGGGGAGGCTGCAACGATGTTCGAGGGTTTCACCAGTGAGACGATCCGGCTCCGCGACTCGTCCGCCTTCGTGCGGCACGGCGGCGAGGGGCCGCCGGTCGTGCTGTTGCACGGCCACCCCAGGACCTCCGCGACCTGGCACCGGGTCGCGCCCCGACTGGCCGAGCGGGGCTTCACCGTCGTCTGCCCCGACCTGCGGGGTTACGGCCGCTCCCGCGGCCCCGCGCACACGGCGGACCACACGGGTTACTCCAAGCGGGCCGTCGCGCAGGACGTGGTGGAGGTGCTGAACGTCCTCGGGCACGACCGGTTCATGCTCGCCGGGCACGACCGCGGAGGCGCCGTCGCGCTGCGGCTGGTCCTCGATCACCCCGAGGCGGTGTCGCGCGTCGCGTTCGCCGACTGCCTGCCCATCAGCGAGCACCTGTCCCGCATCACCGCGAAGTTCGCCACGCAGTGGTGGCACTGGTTCTTCTTTGCCCAGCCGGACGTCCCCGAGCGGGTCATCAACGCCGACCCGGACAGCTGGTACCGCGGCGACCCGCAGGTCATGGGGGAGGAGAACCATGACGAGTGGCGCGAGGCGACGAGGAACCCGGACGTCGTACGGGCGATGCTGGAGGACTACCGGGCGGGTCTGACCGTCGACAGGCGTCACGAGGAGGCCGACCGGGCCGCCGGTGCGCGGATCACCTGCCCCGCGCTGGCCCTGTGGTCGCTCCGGGACGACCTGGAGGACCTCTACGGCGACCCGCTGAAGATCTGGGCCGACTGGGCCTCCGACGTACGGGGCCACGGAATCGACTCGGGCCACCACATGGCGGAACAGGCCCCGGAGGAACTGGCGGAGGCCCTGTCCGCCTTCTTCGCCCCTTAGGGCGGGACCTCACCCTTCCCGCCGCGGGGCTCGCGGCCGGCTCGTTCGAGAACGATCAGTCGGCGGTGTCCGCCTCGGTCAGCCGGTGCTGCAACTCGATGTGCCGGAACCGGTAGACGGCTCCCGTGCGGCGCAGTACACCCCGCTCCTCGTGCGCGTCGGCGAGGAATGCCATCAGGTCGTAGGGCAGGCGGACCCGGACCGTCAGGTAGCAGCGGGCGACCGCGTACCGGCTCCAGGCCGCCTGCCGCATCCCGACCGCCAGCCCCCACAGGAGGGCCGGGACCATTCCGACCGCGTACACCCACAACCGGCCGTCGCTGGGGTTCGCGCCCCATACGCCCGTCGATCCCCACAGCGCGGCACACCACCCCTGCGTGCCGATCACCGCGACACCGACGACCGCCGCCGTCGCCACACAGGTGCCGAGCATGCGCCGGTCGCCGGCCAGCAGCGCCCGCCCGTCGACCGAGGCACCCAGGTCGACCGGAACCGTGCGCAGCGCGTGCAGGAGCAGGCAGGCGACCGCGAAGACCGCGCTCACCTGCCCGGCGGCCCACGCCGCCGCGACCGGGTCGGCGGGCGCGATGTACATCCGGCGCGAGCCGCCCGACAGCACGTCCGCGAACAGGCCCTCCAGCAGGACACCGCTGCCCAGCAGCACCCCTCCCAGCAGCCCCCGGCACACACCGCCCGCGCTCCAGTGCCAGCGCACCCCGGCCGCCGGGCGACCGGCGTCCGCGCGCGGTCCGTCTTGGACCACGGCCGCCGCCGTGACGCCGTACAGGAGGGCGCTGACCGTGCCGCAGGCGTTGCCGAACGCCGTCCCGTAGCAGCCGGCGGCCACGATCCCGGTCGCCAGGGCGCGCCGGTTCCACGCGGCGGGGCGGCGCACCGCGAGCCGGCGGCCGAAGGCGAACCCGGAGATGATCACGCCGACGAGCGCCAGCGCACCGCCGTCGGCCAGCCGGTTGAACACGAGCTCGGCGGAAGCGCCGGCCGCGGTGGTCGCGGCGGCCGACGCGCACAGCAGGGTGACGGTGAGGCCCGCGACGAGGCCGCCCACCAGCCCGCCGCACATCCCGGCCGCCACGACGCCGAGCCCGCCCCTCTCCTCCCAGTGCGGCGTGGCGGGCAGCCGGGGAGCGAAGTGGTGGATCAGTTCCATGGTCGTACCCTCGGCCAGCCAGCCGAGCATCCCCAGCAGGACGCCTGCCAGCACCCGGGGCAGCACGGCGGGGACCATATGGTGCAGACGCCACCAGGCCAGCTCCGCCACACCGTCGCGTCCCTGCTCCATGCGCCGGGCCAGGAACGTGAACGTGGCGCGGGCCTGGTCCGCGGTCCACCGGCACGGGCGGCTCGGCCGCGGCCGGTAGGCGGCCTGCACGAAAGCGCCCAGGAGATGGTGCTCCACGGCGGCCCGCGTCGGACGTCGTAACAGCTCGGCAGGATCCGGTAGCCGGCCGTCCTCCTCGTCGGGGCGCGGGTTGTACACGGACCGGGCCAGGGACACCATCAGCGGACTGGTGAGCGCCCGTGCCACCGGCGCGTCCGTGCCGAGCGCGTTCACCACCGGCGTCCAGCGGTCCGCCGCCGGGGTGCCGGCCCCGCCCGCGTCGTACAGCAGATAGGCGGCGACGCTCTGTCCGTCGAGCGGATCGAGATGGATACCGGCCAGACCGGCCGGCCTGGCCGGGACCCCCGTACGCGGCCGCAGCGCTGCCAGATACTCCTGAGGGCGACTGGACAGCACCAGACCGCAGCCGTACGGCAACGCCTCGGCGATGCGATGCAGCGCCAACGCCCCCGCGGTGGCAGGGAGTTCATCGAAACCGTCGAGCACCGGCAGTACGAGCCGCCGCTCCAGCAGCATCCCGGCCAGGGTGATGTCCCCGTACGCGCCGGGCGCCACCTCGGCCAGGTCGGCGTAGTCCTGCACGAGTCTGCGCTCCATCCAGGCCCGCAGTTCCTCGACGGCCGGGTCCCAGGACGCGAGCGGAAAGAGCACCGGAACCGGCTCACCCGCACGGCGGCGCTCGCTCAGCGAGAGGAGGAGGCGTACGAGAAGGATCGTCTTGCCCCACCCCGGACCGCCGAGAACGAGCAGACGCCTGTGGGGAAGATGTTCGGCGAAGAGCGCGCCGAGTTCCCCGTCACGTCCGGCGAGCCGGCCGGACTCCTCCGTGACGCCGAAGGCCGGGTCGGCGGCGCGCCAGGAAACGGGCAGCGGATACGGCTCCGACAACCGCCGCACCCGTGCCTCGCCCTCCCACTGCCGGCGCACGGCGAGCGCGAGCCGGTCGGCGGTGCGGCCGGGGTCGTCCACCACGGCTTCGGCGCGATCCGCCCGGTAGGCGCACCAGGCGAGGTAGGCGCCCGCCCCGGTCGGCAGCAGGGCGGCGACCACGGTGGCCGGGTCGTCGAGGCGCGGGGCGATGACGAGCGCCCCGAGGACGCCCCCGCCGAACAGGACGAGGTACACGATTTTGGCCCGCCGTACGCGCGACCTGGGGGCAACTGCGTTCACCCGGCAGAGCGTTGCGCATCCCGCCTCGCGCGGACGCGGTTCGGTCCTCTTTCCATCCGAGCGGGTGAAACGTACGGCGCCCCCGCCCGGCCCGCCGTACCGCCGCGACCGAGGCCCCCTTCCTCCCGTCGCATCACTCCCTGGGCGGCCCTGTCAGAGGCGCCGCGTAGATTCCTGTCATGCCCGAGCCCTTGCGTGAAGACCTCAGACAGTTGCTGGAGAGCTTGCCGCCCGGCCGGCTGCTGGGGCCGTGTGACGCCTCGCATCCGGTGGTGTGGATGAGCGACGGCCCGCGTGGCGACGCGGTCGACCGGTGGAAGCGGCTGTACGCCCGGCGCTGCGAGACCGGTCTGTACCCGCTGCTGCTCGAATACCCTGACGACTCCCTCGAGCCTGCGGGCGGTGATCACGGACGGGACGCCGATGCGGCCGACTACTTCCGGCGTGTGTGGAGGCACGGCGAGTCCTGGCCGCCTTTCCCGCGATGGCCAGGACTCGCCGCGCCGGCATCGGTCGTGACGGGCGTCGACGTACACGCGGGCGACGTGGCGTCCGCTGTCGTCCGCGAGGGGCTGGCCAGGTGTCTCGCGCTGGTCCAGGTCGCACGGGGCGCTGACGTGCCCGCGGCCCTGAACTGGCCGGGGATGACGAACCACATGAGTGCGCAGGAACTGTCGGCGGTGCTGCGCTCCTGGGAGGACCGCTTCGGGCTGCGCGTCGTGGGCCTCGGGCACGGAAGCCTGCACGTCTCGGTCGCCGCGCCGCCGACGGACCTCCATCAGGCCCGCGTCCTCGCCGCGGAGCACTACCTCGCGTGCCCCGACATCTTCTTCGAGGACCTCGGTGCGGACTGGTCCACCTACCCCGAGGGCCTCATGAGACGTCACGCATGGCGTTTCCGGTGGGACTGACCTCCGGCACGTCGCTCCGCATCCGCTGGACGGACCGCCGACGCGTCCGGCGAATCCCCGGCCGGGCGACCGAGGCCGAGCCGTGGGCCGCACACGTCCCGCAAAAGCGGTTCGGATTGTTCGAGTGTCACGGCACAGGGAATACTGCGCAGGGCCAGAGCCTGACGGACACGGGGGGACGCGTGCACACCAAGGTGAAGAACGGCATGGGATCCGGTGTCTCCCGTCGGGTCTGGGTGGTGTCGGCGGGAGCGGCGTACTGGCTCTGCGCCGCGATCGGCGTCGGATACCTTCTCCGGCAAGGGGTGACGCCCGGCAACGTCCTGGCTCTGCACGCGCTCTGCCTCGCCGTCGAGGCGGTCTCCGTGCTCGGCGTCCTGTGGCCGGGCCCGCAGGCCGGGTCGGAGCAGCTCGTCGACGATCACCAGAGCGTCACGGTGTCCGCCCTCTGCGGCAGCGTCCTCCTGCTCGTCCTCCCCGCCGTGCTCATCCTGAGCGTCCTCGGGAGGACCGGCCCGCCGGTGCAGGCCGTGCTGCTCTCCGCGTCCGCGCTGGTACTGGCTTCGTCCGTCGGCCTGGTCGCCGTGACGGCCCTCGCCCACGCGGTCCGCCCCACCGGCGGGGGACCGGGCCCGCTGGACGGACCGGACTGGTCCGACACCGGCGACTTCGCCTCGCACGACGAGTAGCGCTTCGGCGGGTTCCGGCCCGGCGGGTCCGCCACCGCTCGACCGGTAGGGGCACATCACCCCGGCCGGCCACGGACACGGGAAGCAGCCGACCCGAGGCCTCGGCTTCGGGACAACCCGCCCGGGCGGCGCCCTCAGCGGTCGACGTAGCAGCGCACGACCGTGCCGTCCGGACCCGTGTGAACGCGTACGAGATCCATGAGGTAGTTCACCAGCAACAGCCCCCGGCCGCCCAACTGCGCGGGCAGGGGGGGCCGCCGCCCGGCGAGTGGATCCTTCAGGCACCCCTTGTCGCGGACCTCGCACACCACCTGGCCGTCCTCGGTCCACACGCGAACCGTGCCCGATCCGCCGCCGTGCACCACACTGTTGGTGGTCAGCTCGGCCGCGACCAGCGCCAGGTCCTCCAGCCGGATGCCGGACAGCCCGAACCGCGTGGCCTGCTCGACCACGAAGTACCGGGCCGCGGGCAGTTCGTCCGCGCCGAAGACGTACCCTTCCGCCTCCTCCGACGCGGTCAACGGCTCGTTGTAGAGCTCGACCACCCGCTCGGGGGCGTACGACGGACTCTTCTGCTCCCGGCCCCCGGAGATCACCACGGGATGCGTCGCGTACGCGTCGCTCAGCGCCCGCTCGCTGAGCCCCTCCGCGTCGTACGGGCAGAGGATCGTCGCCTCCCTGCCCTCGAACGCGGAGTTGATCAGAGCCTCGTGCTGGGCGCAGGCCGGGTACTCGACGTCGGAGCGGTTGGGCCAGACGGGCTCGCCGATGATCCGTACCCGCGTGTTCGGGTGGGCGTCGGCGAAGACGCGCAGCACCCGGGGGATGATCCGCCCCGGATTGCGCCCCGCCTGTGTCATGTCGATGAGGCTCACGTCCGCCGCGGCCCCGCCCAGCGCTTCCTGGATGACGCCCAGCTTCTGCCCGGGCACGGCGACCGCCACCGGTTCGCCGGCTTCCAGACCGGCCAGCACGAACGGCACGGTGCCCTCGACGTACTCCTCCTCGCCGCTGTAGAACAGCGCGGGATGTACGAAGGATCCGGCGGTCGGGGCCGTCATCGCGACACCACCTCGACGCCCCGCAGGCCCGGCCAGAACATGTCCAGCACCCGTCCCACGGCGGCGGGCGGCTGTTCGAGCATGATGCGATGTCCTTCGGGGAGAGACTGGGCCGCCGCGGCGAGGGCGGACACACCGGCGACGTCGACGAAGGTGACCGCCGAGAGCTCCAAGTGGTACACCTCCACGTCCTCCTGGGCCAGCCTGCCCAGTGCCTGTTCCCAGGCGGGGCGGGTGGTCAGACTGATCTCACCCGCGGCCTGCCAGCCCGTGCGGTCCGCCAACGGGCGCACCTGAAGGGTGCCCACCGACCGCGCGGGTGACACGTCCGGCGGATCCGCTTCCCACGCTCTGTCCACGCTGACCACCCCTGGAGTGTCTCCGGTTCGCCTCCATTATTGCCCCTCGGGGACCCGCGCGGGAAACGATCCGCTCGCAGCGGCAGCGGGAGCGGGACTCCGCGGGGGCCGGTCAGGGCCGGACGGGCCCGCCGCGTCCCCAGGCCCAGGCGAGGCGGTCGGCGCCGGACCGGTTGGTGGTCACCAGGGAGGGCCGGGCGGGATCGCCGACCAGGGTCTGCAGCGAGTACGTGTCGCCGGTGCGCAGACCGGGCCAGTAGACGGAACCCATCCCGAGCTCGCGGAACGTGTCGGTGACGGCCTGCAGGTAGTTGACGAAGTTGTCGCCGGGCGCCGGGCGGTTGTAGTCGAGACCGGTGGTCATCGGCGAGCCGAACTCGTCCGCGACGGTCCGTCCCGCGCAGTCACCGATACGGACCTTGAGGTCGGCCACCCACTCGTCGTAGGTCGCGTACTCCTTCCAGAACCCGTAGTGGTGCAGGGACAGGTAGGTGCCCTTCAGCCGCGGGTCGGCGCAGACCGACGTGACGTGGTCGTTGTACCCGGCGCCGCTGACGAACACCCGGTCGCGGGGCACCTTGCGGTACGTGTCCAGCCACCGCGCGGCGATGTCGGCCCACTCGGCGTCCGTGTAGCCGTGCGGCTCGTTCATCGGCTCGAAGTGGACCCGCGCGTCGTTCCTGTACGCCTTGACGACGGTGTTCCACATGGGCCAGTAGGTGGCGGGATCGTCGATGAGGCCGTCCTTGCGCGGGCCGGTGCCCTCCCAGTAGGAGAGGATCACCTTGAAGCCCTTGTCCGAGGCCGCGTCGATGACACCGCGGTAGGACTTCCAGTACGAACCGCCGACGGTGTACGGGTTGACGGGCAGGCGGACCGTGTCGGCGCCGAGGTTCGCGCGGAAGTCCGAGATCACGCGGCTCGCCTTGGCGTAGGTCCGGGCGTAGCCGTCGGAGGTGGACAGGCCGGAGAGCACCAAGGGATCGTCGGCGAAGTTGTCGCGGGGATCGGCCCAGTTCACGCCCTTGAACCGGGTCGTGTCCTTGCCCGGCGCGGCATGGGCGGGGCTCGCGGCGACGGCCGTACCGCTGGTCGCGGCGATCAGCAGGGCCACGAGGGCGGCCCGCAGCCGGGGGGTGGAGCGGCTGTCGGCGGGGGTTCTGCGCATCGGCCTGCCCTTTCAGGAGACGGCGGCTCCGCGCGATGTTTACGTAAACACGAAAGGGCGGTGACAGGTGTTTACGTAAACATGGCGGCGCCGGAATCGTGGCACCCGTGACAGGGATCGTCAAGGTTTCTCACACGTCACCCACGCCGTACTTCCCGCGGCGCGGATCAGCCCTGGTAGGGCTGCTGCTGGGGCTGGTTGTGCGGCTGTCCGCCCGCACCCTGAGCCTGCAGCTGCTCCGCCTGTTCCTTGCTGATCTTCTGCTGTGCGCCGCAGAAGGTGCACTGGGTCGCGTACTTCGTCGAGACGGGAAACAGCGGGACGAAGAACAGGGTGAACTTCGTGACGCGCTTGCTGAGCGTGTGCGCGGCCGGGTTGCCGCACTGTCCGCACAGCAGCGTCAGTATCGCGAGCTGGTAGAGGTAACCCTTGGTGCCGAAGATGATCACGTCGATGGTTCCTTCCGGGGCGGTCGGTGCCCGAGGGTGCGGCGCGGTCGAACGCGGAGTGCGCTCACCGACCACAGTCTCGTGCACGACGGGGTACCCCCCGCACGGCGGTTCCACGTCGTGGACGTCCGCTCCGTGCGTCCCCCTGTGCGGATCACGACGGATCGCGACGGGTTACGACGGGTCACGACGGTTCGCCGCGGGTCGGATCCGGGTGCCCAGGAGGCGTATCAGGGGTGCGGCCCCGCTTCTTCACGGGGCCGGGCGGTGCGCGACCGGCCCCCGCGGGGCCGCACCCTGTGCGTGACCGGGCGTGCGGACAGCCCGGCCGGTCCGCGGGTCAGATGCCCATGGAGGCCATTTCGATCGCCGACCGGTAGTTGGCCGACGCGGTCACCACGCAGGCCCGGTACGTGCGGTTGTCCTTCACGGCGAGGAAGTAGTCCTTGAGGTTCTTCCAGTAGCCGAGCAGGTACCCGACGCCCGGGACGAAGCCCGCCGGGCGGGGCACCAGCGCGAAGGCCTCGGAGCACCGGAGGATCTCCCCGGTGGCCGTGGAGAGCACGTCGGCGACCTCGGGGTTCATGTTCCAGCCGGCTGCCAGGTCGGCGTTCCAGATGGCGGCGGCCACCTCGCGCAGGTGGGCCTCCTCCTCCGGCGTGTAACTGCTCTGCCCGGACGCCGGCTCCACCGCCGCGGACACCGGGGCCGCGACCGGCACGGCGGCCGAGGCTGCCGTGCCCGAGACACCGAGGAAGAGTGCCGCCGCCGTGACCGCCGCCGCGTACGTGACCCGTCTGTCGACCATGCTGATCCGTCCCCTCTGCTGACCTGCCAGGGGCCCGTGCCCCGGGCAGCCCGACGCTGTCATGTGCCGCACAAAGGGGTCAACGGCGACATCCTGCCAGCCGCGGCCGACGGGCCCTGCTTGACGACGGCGGGGGCACGTGACCGTCAGCCGGGACCGGTTGTGGATATGAGGGGCAGCAGGGGCGGGGCCGGGCGGTCGGGGAGGGTGTGCGGTACGCGTTCCAGGACGCCGCCGGCGAACACGTCGTACAACGGCAGGGTCTCCAGGTGCACGTAGCCGATGTGGCAGTCGCACAGCTCCCGGGGGCAGGCCTTGGGGCCGAGCGCGCCACGGTACGAGCCGTCGTAGAGGTTGCCCAGTTCGGTGGGGACGAAATGGCAGCGGCGGACCGTGCCCCCGCCGTCGACCGACAGGACCGACTCGCCGGTGCGGCACGGCATGCCCGCCGAGCGGTGCGGATGCCGGCTGAACGGGAAGAGCGGGTCCACCGCCGTCCACTCGGCTGCCTGTTCGTCCGTGTAGGTGTGTCCCTCGGCGGCGTTCACCCACAGGTAGACATGCCGCGGCAGCTCCGCGCGCAGCCGCCGCGCGTGCTCCAGATGACCGGGGACGCCGACGATCCCGACGCTGAACCGGACGCCGAGGCCGGACAGGGCGTGCGTCTTGGCGAGGAACCGTTCGTACGGTGTCTGCCCCGGGTGGTAGGTGCACCACAGGGCGACGGTGTCGAGGTCCGCGTCCCGCAGCCAGTCGGTGCGGCAGCTCAGATTCGTCTGGACGGCGACCCGCCGTACGTGCGGCCGGTGCGAGAGTTCCACGAGGGCGCGCCGGTACCAGGACCGGACGAGACCTTCGCCCCACGGGGTGAAGAGCACCGAGAGCCGGTCGTCCTCCTGCTCGTGCGCCCAGGAGGTGAAGCGCTCCAGCGCCGTACGGTCGGCGCGCAGTTGAGCCGTGGTGTCCCGGCGCTTCGCGAACGGGCAGTAGGGGCAGTCGTAGTCGCAGGAGGCGAGGGGGCCGCGGTACAGCAGTGTCAGGTCCACCGGTCCTCACTTCGTCTCGTAGGCGGCCATGGCGGCCCGCACGTCCGGCGAGAAGAATTCGGGGCCGATCGCGTCCGAGTGGGCGAGCCCTTCGGCGGAGAGCCGCAGCAGCCCGGGCCGGACGGTGTCGTCGAGCCAGCCGCGGGCGGCGAGGACGTCCAGTTCCGCCGGGAAGTCGTCGTACGGGTCCGTACCGAACCGCAGCCGGTAGTCGGCCGCTCGCATGCCCTGCGCCTGGAGCAGTGACTGCAGCAGGTGCCGCCTGCGCGCCTCGCCCTCGTCGACCCGCCTGCCGTGCAGGGCCCGGGAGAAGTCCTCGGTGGCGGTGTAGTCGTCGATGATGCCGCGGATCTCCCGCATCGAGACGGCGTAGTCGAAGGAGTAGTGCAGCCGCGAGGTGTACGAGCGGGCGCCGCAGCCGAGACCGATCATGCCGTCGGTCTGGCAGGCGTAGTCGTCGGGTCCCTGTGGCGGCGCGTCCGTCCGCCGGAACATGCGCATCGACACCTGCTCGTAGCCGTGCGAGAGGAGGTGGTCGCGGCCCTCCCGGTAACGGCGCAGGCGCTCCCCGTCCCACTCCCGGTCGGCCGTGCGCGGGTCGGCGTGGCGGCCGAGGCCGGTGAGCGGCCGTATGTAGAGGGGGTAGAGGTAGATCTCCTCGGGGCGCCAGGACAGGGCCGCGTCGAGGGAGTACCGCCAACTGGCCGCCGTCTGGCCGTCGATGCCGTAGATCAGATCGATGTTCAGGACGGGGACGGCGGCCTCGCGTATACGGGCCAGTGCCGCCTCGACGTCGGCCCTGCGCTGCGGGCGTACGGCGGCGCGGGACTCCTCCTCGACGAAGCTCTGCACGCCGAGGCTCAGGCGCGTGGCGCCCCGTTCCACCAGCACGGCCAGCCGGTCGGCCGTGGCCGTCGACGGGGAGGCCTCCACGGACAGGGGGACGGCTCGCAGGTCGACACCCGTCTCCCGCTCGGCGATGTCGCACAGCCGCTCCAGTTCGGCGGCCTCCAGAAAGGTCGGAGTGCCGCCGCCGAACGCGGCGTTGGCGAAACGCGGTGGCTCCCCGTCGCCCAGGGCCTCGCGCACGGCGGCGGCCTGGCGCCGCACGGCGTCCAGGTAGCGGCCCGTCAGACCGTCCGGCGCGCCGATACGGGTGAAGAGGTTGCAGAAGCCGCAGCGGATCTCGCAGAACGGGATGTGCAGATACAGCGAGAGCGCCTGCCGGGACTCACCGGCCCACAGGTCCGCGAGCCGTGGCCGCGGGGTGAGCGGCCGGTAGGCGGTCTTGTGGGGGT
The DNA here is from genome assembly GCF_030817535.1 of Streptomyces sp. V3I8. Lineage (NCBI taxonomy): Bacteria > Bacillati > Actinomycetota > Actinomycetes > Kitasatosporales > Streptomycetaceae > Streptomyces > Streptomyces sp. V3I8. Next base: position 8,426,476 of record NZ_JAUSZL010000002.1, read on the forward strand.
ATGCGTACGTATAGCTCTGGTAGGGGCGCGGCAGGGTGACGGCGGTGCCCGTGGAGGCGTCCGCGGCGGTGACGGTCATGTGGGCGGCTCCAGGAAGAAGTGGCCGTAGGGCACGGTCCACACGGATGCGTGGCCGAGGCGGTGGCCGGTGTGGCCGCCGTCCCCGTAGGCGGTGCCGTGGTCGGAGCAGACGATCGCGAAACAGCGGCGGCGCGAACTCATCGCGCTGAACAGCCGCCCGACGTGCCGGTCGATGTACTCCAGTGCGGCGGCGTGCGTGGCGCGGCTGTCGCCCGCCTCGCGGGTCGCGCCGGGCAGGTGGAACCAGTTCGGCTGGTGCAGCGCGGAGGCGTTCAGGAAGAGGAACAGCCGCTGTTCCGCAGGGAGTTCGGCGACCGTCTTCTCGGCCCGCGCCACCTGTGCCTCGAAGGAGGTCGGGGAGGCGACGGAGAACTCCGGTTCCCAGTGGCTCTCCTGGAAGTAGCCCGGCAGCACACTGCCCAGGGCGCCCTGCTTGTTGAAGAAGCCGACGCCGCCGATGCACACCGTGCGGTAGCCGCGCGCCGCGAGCGCGGACACGAGGTCGGGTGTCTCGAAGACGAACGTGCCGTCCGCCGTCGTCTCGCTGCCCGCGAACCGTGCCGCGAACAGGCGCGGATGCGGTCCGGGCCCGGCGGGCGTGGGCAGGAAGCCCGCGAACATCGCCTGGTGGGAGGCGTAGGTGAAGTTCCCCGGCGCGTGCCGCTCCTCCCAGGTGCCGCCCGGGAGGTGGGCGGTGAGGTGGGGCAGCCGGCCGGCCGCCGCGAGTTCGACCGCCACGTCGTGGCGCAGGGTGTCCAGGGTGAGGAGCAGCAGATCGTCCCGGCCGACCACCTCGTTCATGTCGGGGGCGGTGTCCGCTCCGGTCACGCCGGTGGTGGCGGACGAGGGCGCCGGCGGCGGTACGGGGGCGGGGGCGGGGTCAGGCTGGGGCATGGGCTGTCCTCGGCAGGTCGTGCGGTGACGCGGGCGGGGCGGACCCGTCGGGTCGGCCGACCGGTGCCGGCCGGTCCGGGCGGTGGTCGTGGTGGCGGAAGGACGCGGCCGCGGCGATCTGCGCCGCGTAGGTGTCCAGCCCTTCCGCCCCGCTCCCCGGCAGACCGGTCAGCCCGGGGAGCAGGTCGCCGAACGCGTTGACCTCGCCGACGGCGAAACGGCGCCAGCCGATGGCGGGCAGCAGATCCACGCCGACGCACAGCGTGCCGGGGAAACAGGCCGCGGCCCGCTCGGCCGCGCCGAGGGCCGCGGCCCACCGGTCGCCCGCCAGCGCCCGCGCGGCCGCCAGATCGCCGCGGCTCCCGCCGAGATGGAGGTTGGTCAGGGGCGAGCGGCTGGTGCGGACCACGGCATGCGTGGCCCGGCCGGCCACGACCACGACGCGCAGGTCCGCGGACCGGCCGCCGAGCGAGGCCTTCGGCAGCCACCGTTCGACGTGCAGCCCGTCGGGAGCCAGCGCGTCGACGATCGCGGCGATCTCCCGCTCGTCCGTGTAGCGGCGCACCCGCAGCGAGTTGTGCAGGCGGCCGTCCCCGGCGCGCTCCACCGACGTCGTCGCGCGGACGCGGCCCGGCCCGGCGGTCTCGACGGCCAGGACACCGGAGGCGGACGAACCGTGCGCCAGTTTGACGAAGACGCGCCGCATGCCCGCCGCCTCCATGACGTCCCGCACGTCCGCCCAGCCCCGGACCGGCGTGCGGCCGCCGGACGTGGGGGAGGGCGGCACCGGCACGTCCGCGCGCGCGAGCCGGTCGTGGCACAGCCGCTTGTCGAACAGCACGGCCAGGTCGGACGGGTCGTCGAGGCGCAGACCGCCCCGCAGCGAGCCCACACACTCCAGGAACCGCGCGTACCAGCGCCCGGAGCCCTCCACCCGCGTCGGCCCGTCCACACCGCGCAGCAGGCCGTCCACCCCGGCATGCTCGCCGGGGGAGTCGAGGCGGACGATCTCGTCGTCGGCGAAGTCGTGTCCGCCGTCGCGCAGCACGTCGAGCCACTCGACGACCCGCGGCGTGCCCTGCCCGGCGGCTTCGGTGGCCGCCGCGAACAGACCCACCCTGCGATTGTCCCCGTTGGCGACGACGACCCACTTCGGCGGTGGGCCCGGCTCTTCCCCACGGCGCATGCCGTTCCCCTCCCTCGTCCGGTCCCGCGGCGTACTACTCGCCCACCGCGACGAAACGCCAGACCTCACCGTCGTCGTCCTCGTCGTCCTCGGCATCGTCCCGGTCGGTGTCGACCTCCACACCGGCGGGCTCCAGGGTCTCCAGCAGCCGGGTCCGCAGCGCTTCGCCGATGTAGTTGTGGTGCAGGTCGAGCTTCTCGAGGTGGGTGAGCGGCTGCCCCGTCAGCAGCGCCGTGGCGCCGTCGTCGGTGAGCACGCCCATGGAGACGTCGAGCTCCTTCAGACGGGCCACCACGGGGGCGGACGCGAGGGCCGCGCAGATGGCGTCCTGGATCTCGCTGTTGCGCAGGGCGAGCCGCTCCAGGGCGGGCAGCCTGGTGCCGGCGAAGAAGGGTTCGAGGTCGGCGACGTCGCTGTCACCGCCGTACTCGGACGTGCCCAGCCACAGGTCGAGGTCGACGAGGGCGGGCAGGTCGCTCGCGGCGATGGCGCGGACCACCGCCACGGGCAGGCCGCCGCTCTCCACGGTCAGCCTGCGCAGCCGCTCGTGGCGGAAGGCGGGGATCACCAGTCCGTTGCCGCCCCGGACGCCGAACTCCTCCAGATCGGGGAAGGCTTCGAGGAGCGGGCCCATGTCGCCCTGCGTGATCCAGGAGATCTCGGCCTCCTCCATCACGATGTCGCCGACGAACAGCCCGCGCAGGGCGGGCAGCCGGTCGCGGGCCGCCACCAGCGCCCCGATCACCTCGTCCGGTGCGCTCTCGTACACATCGCTCCACGCGCCCACGACCAGCGCCCGCACCCGCGTGGTGTCGACGGCCGCCAGGAAACGGGCGAAGGCCTCTTCCCACTGCTCATCGGACTCGTAGGAGTCCACCGCGACGTGCCAGGCCACGGAGTCCGGCGACGGGAGCGAGGACGCGTCGGACACCGTCTCGTCGACGCGCGGGAAGTCGAAGGCCGGCAGGCCGTGGAACTCCTTGAGGTGGCTACCGATGGTCATGCGCGCCCGCTCCCTGATGCTGAGGTCGATGGATCGGCAGTCGTACGCCCCGCTCCCGGCGCGCGCCGACCGCATCCAGGTAACGGAGTTCTACCAAGTCCCACTGACAACACCACGGGCCGGGTCCCGCGTTGCCGTCCGGCCGCGGTCGCACCCACGGCCGGAGCGGGCGCCCCTCACCCGCCGCAGGGCAGGCGACCTGCGCTCCGAAGGCCATGCGACCTTCGGTCGGGGCTGATTGTCAGTGCCCGCCCCTACGGTCTCTCCCACGGCACACGGTGTGCCGCAACGGGAGGAGACCCATGTACCGGCAGGGAGACGTCCTGATCGTGGGACTGGCCGAGAGCGCGGTGCCGGAGCACGCGGCGGGTGCGGCGTCCGAACCGCGCGACGGCCGCGGCAGGCTCGTCCTGGCACTCGGCGAAGTCACCGGGCACGCCCACGCGGTGGTCGGTCCGGGAAGGCTGATCCGCGAGGCCGGCCTGTTCGGCCCGATGCTGCTGCACGTGCCCGACGGGGCCCGTGTCGTCCACGAGGAGCACGCGGCGATCTCGCTCCCGAAGGGCTGGTACCGGGTGATCCGCCAACGGGAGTACGTGCCGGGGTCGGTGCGCATCGTCGCCGACTGACGGGGGCGGCCGACGCGGGCGCACAGGCACGGCACGACCGACGGGCGGAAGAAGCGCTGCCGGGCGGCACGGAGGTGCGGCACGGCACAGTACGGGAGAGGAACGACGTTGATGGACCAGGGCAGTTGGCGGGCGGCGGCAGCGGCGACGGGACCGGCGGACCGGGCGGCGGCCGAGGAGGGCGTACGGCTGGCCTACCGGCTGGCCGGCCTGGCCGAACCCGACCGCATCCTGTGGACGCGCTCGCCCCGCGAGGCGGTACGCACGCTCATGGAATCGGCGCGGACGGACACCGCACAGGAGGGCGGGCGGACCGGCGCGGAGCCGGACGTCTTCGGCGCGAGTGTCCGCGACGCCGTGCTGGGCGCGCCCTGGGCCGCCGAGCGGGCACGGCTGCACGCGCGCCTGGGCCCGCAGGGGTGGGGCGGCCACTGGCGTGCCACCGGAGCGGGTCTGTGGGAGTCGACCCGCACCCTGGTCGACCGGGTACGGGCGGGAGTCGTCGACGAACTCGCCACCGGCCGGGAGCAGGAGACGCAGGTCCGCCTCGTCCTTCTGGACGCGGCACTGGGACAGCACGACGCGGCCTGGCTGTGCGCGTTCGACTCCGGCGACGAGGGCCCTTTGGCAGGCCTGGCCGCGGTGGCACGCCACGCGGGCTGGTGGTGGCCCTACGAGAAGGTGGCCGTCGTCAGCGAGCGCCCGGTGACCCTGCACCGCGACGAGGCCGGCCGCCTGGACCGCGGCGACGGCCCGGCACTGGGCTACGCGGACGGGTTCGAGCTGTACGCCTGGCGGGGGATGCCCGTGCCGCGCGACTTCCTCGACGAACTGACCCGGCTGACTCCCGAGCGGATCCGCGACGAGGAGAACGCCGAACTGCGCCGCGTGATGCTGGAGCACTACGGCTACGACCGGTACCTGGAGGAGTCCGGCGCGGTCCCCGTCCACCGCGACGAGGCGGGCGTGCTGTGGCGGGTGCGACTCGTCGGCGACGAGGACGTGGTGATGGTCGAGGTGGTCAACTCCACCCCGGAACCCGACGGCACGCACCGCACGTACTGGCTGCGGGTCCCGCCGTCGACCCGCACGGCCCAGGAGGGCGTGGCGTGGACGTTCGGCCTGGACGCGGAGGCGTACGAGCCGCTGCAGCAGACCTAGCTAGCGCCGGCGGCCCCCGGCGAGTCGTCCGTACGGGGGGCGAGCCGGATGCCGGCGGCCACCGGCAGGTGGTCGCTGCCGGTGGCGGGCAGGGTCCGCACGTTCACCACGGTCGCCGAGCGGGCCATGACGTGGTCGATCCGGGACAGGGGGAACCGGGCGGGCCAGCTGAAGGCGAGGGCCCGCCCGGTGGAGTCCATCCGCGAGGTGACCGGGTCAAGACCCCGGTCGTCCACCGTGCCGTTGAGGTCGCCGAGCACGACCACCCGGTCCAGCTCCTCGCCCGCGACGGCGGCCCCCAGCAGTCCGGCGCTCTCGTCACGCCTGCCGGAACCGAAGCCGCTCCGGCCGAGGCGGACCGAGGGCAGGTGGGCGACGTAGACCGCGACGGCCCCCGTCGGTGTGCGTGCCGTGGCCCGCACACCGCGGTTCCAGCCCTCCTCGATCCCTTCCGGCCTGATGTCCACCGGCCGTACGGCCGTCAGGGGGTGCTTCGACCACAGCCCGACCGTCCCCTCGACCGCGCGGTACGGGTAGTCCGCCGCCAGCTCCCTCTCGTAGGCCGGCAACGCGGAGGGGGTCAGCTCCTCCAGCGCGACGAGGTCGGGCGCGGCCCTGAGCAGGGCACGTGCGGTACCGGCGGGGTCGGGGTTCACGTCGCTGACGTTGTGCTGGACCGCCGTGAAGTCGTACGCGCCGCGGTCCTCGGTGAAGAGCCGCCCGCCGAACTGCTGCCCCCAGACGGCCGCGGGCAGCAGCAGGACCACCGACGCGGTGGCCGAGCGGCGCAGTACGGCCAGGAACAGCAACAGGGGAACGGCCAGACCGACCCAGGGCAGGAACGTCTCCAGCAGACTCCCGCAGCGACCGACCGCATTGGGCACCGCGGAATGGAAGGACAGCAGGGCAGCGGTCGACAGACCGAGCGCCGCGAGGACACGCCCACGCGCCCAGGCCGACCGGCCTCGTGCGTCCGGCCCCCACCGCGGCCGGCGGACCCGCCCGCGCCACGGCCGCAGCCGCGCCGCCCGCGACCCGCTCGCCGCCCCGCCGTCCGCCACCCGCTCCACCGACCTCACCCGTCCGTTCCGGAAACCGTCTCGGCCTCACCATTACGAGCACGACGTACCGGTGACGACGCGCAGCGCGGTGATCAGGTTCCGGCCGGACGGGTCGGCCGAGGACGGGCGGACACGCATGCGGAGCTCCTGGCGGACACGGGTGGTCCCGGCCGGGGATCCGTCCGGCCCGGGGATCCGATGATCTCGACGAGACGCCCCGGTGATGAGTTTTCGCGCCCGAGCCCGTCACACCTGTGACGGACACGACGAGGTGGAAGGGTGACGTGATGAGTACGGACACGCGGCTGGAGGAGCTGGGCGTGAGCGGGCTGGGCGAGGTCGGGGAACCGGCGTTCACGGAGCTGGCGGAGCGGCACCGACGGGAACTGCACGTGCACTGCTACCGGATGCTCGGGTCGTTCGAGGACGCCGAGGACACCGTGCAGGAGACGTTCCTGCGTGCCTGGCGGCGGCGGGAGACCTTCGAGGGGCGGTCGACGTTCCGGGCCTGGCTCTACCGGATCGCCACCAACGCCTGCCTGGACCTGCTCGCCAGGTGCCGCCCGGAGCCCGCCACCGGCGGCGAGGTGCCGTGGCTGCAGCCGTACCCGGACCGGCTCCTCGACGAGCTGCCCGCGAGCGGCGCGGACGAGCCGGAGACCGTCGCCTTCGCGCGGGAGACGATCGAGCTGGCGTACCTGGTCGCGGTCCAGCACCTCGCGCCGCGTCCGCGGGCCGTGCTGATCCTGCGGGACGTGCTCGGCCGGCCGGCGAAGGACGTCGCGGAGCTGCTCGGAGACTCCGTCAACTCCGTGAACAGCGCGCTGCAGCGGGCCCGCGCCGGCATGCGGGAGCATCTGCCCGCCGAGCGGCAGGACTGGACCGGCGGCGAGGAGGACGCGGGGACGCGCGAACTGGTGCGCCGCTTCACCGACGCGAGCATGGCCAAGGACATCGACGGACTCGCCGCACTGCTGCGGGACGACGTCCGCTGCTCGATGCCGCCCACGCCGGGTCTGTACGTCGGCCGCGACGCGGTGGTGAGCGACTGGACCGACGGCGGCTTCGAGGACCTCGGGCGCCTGCGTGTCGTCCGGACCTCCGTGAACCGGCAGCCCGCCTTCGCCTTCTACCTCTGGCGGGAGCGGGAGGACGCGTACCTGCCGCTGACGATCGACGTCCTGCGCATCACCGGCGGGGCGATCACCGAGATCGTCATGTTCCACGACGACCGGTTCCCGTGCCTCGGACTGCCGGAACGCCTGCCGGCCGACGGCACGGAGTAGCCCCGGTACGGACGCCCGCGCCCCGCGCCGTCCCGGAGCCAGGACCGTCACATGCCGGTCCGCACCGCGTCCGTCAGTCACCGAACGATGGAGGAACGACATGAACAGCATGGACGACACCGCAGTCGGCGCAGGCCCGGTATCGGGCCGGACCGGCCGCACCCACCGACTCCGCGTGCTCGCCGGCACCGGCCTCGTCGCCACGCTCGCCGCGGTGGTGGCCACCACCCTCGCCGCGGCGCTCGCCCGGGCCGTCGGCGTCGACTTCGAGGTCCCCGACGGCGGCGAAACGATCCCGTTGGCCGGGTTCGCGGTGGTGACCGGCTTCTTCTCGGCCGTGGGCACCGTCGTCGCCGTCGCCCTCCTTCGCCGGAGCGCCCGTCCCGCCGAGCGATTCGTGTGGACGGCGGTGTCCCTGACCGCGATCTCGCTGGTCCCGCCCCTCCTCTCCGGGGCGGACGCCGCCACCGTCACCGCCCTCCTCGGGCTGCACCTCGTTCCTGCGGCGGTGATGATCCCCACCCTGGCGCGGAGCCTGCGGACCCGGACCGGTTGACGGGCGTTCCGCTGCCCGCACGCCGACAGGCCCGCCGGAGCGTGAGCTCCGACGGGCCTGTGAGCAGGTGCCCCTGGCGGTGTTCCGCCGTCTAGAGACGACCGCCGCTGAGGCGGGAGAGCGGGCCGCGCTGCCGGAGGCCGGCGCGGCGGCCCACGGCGTAGGAGCTGAGGACCACGACTGCGGTCCCCGCGCCGGCAGCGGCCGCCACGACCTTCCTCGCCTTCAGGAGGGTCCAGACCAGACCGGCCTTGGCGGCGGTCTGCTGGGCGGCCGTGGTCACGGTGCCCTGCACCGCGCCGGCCGTTTCCTTGGCTTTCTGCGACGCGACTCCGCCGAGGTTCACCAGGGCTTCCTTGCTGCCACGGCCTGCGGCCCCGGCAGCGTCCCCGGCACTCTTCACCGCCTGGGTGGCGGCCTTCTGTGACTCCTTCGCGGGCGCCGTGGCACCTTCGGTCACGGTGGTCTTCGCCGCTCGCGCATGCGCGGTGGGCGACTGTCCGTTCGTGGTTTTGTTGTTCGCTCCAGCCATGAACCCCTTGTATCCGCCCCTGCGTTCGGCAAACGGAGGAACTTTCCCGCGAGTTCACACAAGCTCCTCGGCAACTCCCCACCAGGAGTGCGTGAGCCGTGCTCCTCGCACCTACCGGAGCTGGTAGCATTGATCTTGAGCGCGCGGCCAACTGGCTCTGGCCGGCCGTCCCGTGCGTCTCGCGTCGGTGGTCCAAGGAAAGACGCCCCGCTTCCTGCGGGGAAATGCAGGTGCAAGGCCTGCCCGGCGCTCCACGACAAGACCCCACCCGAATTCTTCGGGTGGGGTCTTCGCGTGGGTATCGCACCGGCGCGCACGAGGCGGGCCCGGCTGCGGTCAGCGTCGCCCGCGCAGCTTGCCCAGCAGTCGCTGGGCCTGAGCCCGGCGACGCGGATCCGCCGAGGTGCGGCGAGCCTGTTCGATGGTGCGCCGGCCCTGCGGGCTCCGGGCGAACTGCTTGATCTTGTTCACGATGCCTGCCATGGCTCTTCTCCTGTACCGGGACGGTGGTGCGGTCCGTGCACAGCTCCGTATACCCCGCTACGGCAGAACGACAACGGCAGAAGCGACCTTCGTCCGTGCGGCCCGGCCCGCGCGTCCGGGATCACGGGGCGAAGGTGTCGGTGAGGTGGACGCTGTAGCCGTCGTCCTCCATGAGCAGGACGGTCACACCGAAGGGGGAGGGGTGGTCGAGCTCGAGCGGGGTGAAGGAGTACGTGAGGGCGGCCTGGACCGGCGGGACGAGCTCGCCGCCGGGCTGCGGGTCCGGGGCGGGGAGCCACCGCGGCCCGGTTGCGGCCGGTCCGTCCGGGGAGGCGGCCAGGGGCTCGAGCGCGTAGGGGAGCTGGTGCAGCACGTGGCCGTCCCGGGTGGCGTGCACCATGTTCAGGCAGGGTGCCGGGCCGGTGACCGCGAGCCCGCACGAGGTGGCGACCTCACCGGTCTCCCAGGCGAGGACGACCTCGTCGGCACCTGCCGCGGCGGCGACGTTCGAGAGCTCGACGATCGCGCTCATGGCGTCCTGGCCGCCCTTGGTGGGCCGCAGCCGGACGAGCCCGACCAGTTCGCCGCGTACCAGCGGCATGATGACCGGGCGGGGCGCCGCGCCCTGCGTCAGATCCGCGGTGCACGCGTTCCTCATCGATGCGACCAGCGTGTCCCACGTCTGCGTGTCCACGGAGTTCCCCTCACGGCAGCCTGTTCACGAGCGACGCAGAGCCTGTCACGGCAGCCCGCTCCCGCGCCAACGGCCCCAGGTCCGAGGTCCGAGGTCCGGATAGGGAAGACCCCGACCGGACGGGGGAGACCGGCCGGGGCCGTGGGCGGTGTCCGCGGCACCCCGTCAGCGGACGACGTCGAAGACGCTCTTCTGCAGACCGTTGGCGTACGCCTCGTGCTCGACCAGCCGCAGCTTCTGGGTGTCCTTGTCCGTGTCGCTGAACAGACGCTTGCCGGCGCCGAGCAGGAGCGGGAAGACCAGCAGGTGGTAGCGGTCGATCAGGCCGGCGTCCGAGAGGTTCCGGCTGAGGGTGGCGCTGCCGTGGATGATGATCGGGCCGCCCTCGGTCTCCTTGAGCGCCGCGACCTCGTCGAGGGACCGCAGGATCGTGGTCGCCCCCCAGTTCGACACGAGGTCGTCGTCCTTGAGGGTGGTGGAGACCACGTACTTCGGCATCACCTTGTAGTCGGCGAAGTCCTCCATGTCGGGCCATACGGCGCTGAACGACTCGTAGCTGGTCCGGCCCAGCAGCATGGCCCCGGCCTCCTGCTGCTCCCGGCCCTTGATCTCGAACGCCTCCGGGAGGAACTCGATGCCCTTGAAGGTCCAGCCGGCGTTGCGGTAACCGGGCTCGCCGCCCGGGGCCTCCACGACGCCGTCGAGCGAGACGAAGGCGGTACTGATCAGAGTGCGCATCGAAGATCTCCTAGGTGTCCTGCGGTCGGTCCGGTGCCGTCGTGCCGCATGTGTTGAATCGCATGTGTCGAACTGTCTGACCGCCGGCCCCGGTGAAACTCATCGGTCGGCGGCCCCGGCGACCACGGCACCCACCGCGGATTCGGCGGGTTCGGCGGAATCGGGCGCCGGGGCGGGCTGTGCGAGGTGGTCGGCGACGAGCGCGGCGAACTCGTCCGCAGTGGCCAGGCGGATACCGAGGGCCTGCGCCTTGGCGCGTTTGGAGCCGGCTCCCTCACCCGCCACCACCAGGGCGGTCTTCTTGGAGACGCTGGAGGAGGAGCGGCCGCCGGCGCGCTCGATGAGCTCGTTCATCTCGTTGCGGCTGAGCTTCTCGAGCGCGCCGGTCATCGCGCCGGTCACGACCACCGTCATACCGGCCAGCGGTCCGCCCGGAGAATCGCTCCCTGCGGCCCCCTGCGCGCCCGCCGCGCCTGTGGCGTCCGCCGGGCCCGTCGTCCCCTCCCGGCCCTGCTGAGGGCCCTCCGCGGCACCCTCGGGGCCGTCGGCGGCCGTCACGCTCGGCGGGGTGGCGCCGGGCTCGGTCATGTTCACCCCCGCGGCGACGAGCTTGTCGACGAGCGGAGCCAGCTCGGCGAGTTCGGCGACGATGGACGGGGCCTTCTCGGTGCCGATGCCGTCCACCCGCTGCATCGCGGCGGCGTCGGCCGCACGGATGTGGTCCATCGTGGCGAAGTGACGGGCGATACGGCGTGACATGGAACGGCCCGTGCCCCGCACGCCCAGCGCGCACAGCACCCGCGACAGCGGCCGCCCCTTGGCGGTCTCGAGCGCCGCGAGGAGGTTGTCGGTACTCGTCGCGCCCATCCGGTCCAGGCTCAGGAGCTGGTCGCGGGTGAGGGTGAACAGCTCCGCCAGATCGGTGACCAGGCCCGCCTCCACGAGCTGGACGACGCGGGTGTGGCCGAGGCCCTCGATGTCGAGCTGGTCACGGCCCGCGGCGTACGAGAGGGAGGCGACCAGATGGCAGTTGCGGCCGTTCTCGCAGCGCCAGCGCTGTTCACCGGTGTCGATGTCGCCGCCGCAGCGCGGGCACACCTCGGGGAACACGACGGGCCGCTCGGCGCCGGTGCGCAGATGCGCGACGGGGGCTTCGACACGGGGGATGACGTCGCCGGCGCGGTGGACCATGACATGGTCGCCCAGGCGCAGGTCGCGCCGGGTGATGTCGGCCGGGTTGTGGAGCGTGGCGTAGGTGATGGTGGCCCCGTCGACGACCACCGGTTCGAGGACGGCACGCGGGGCGATGATGCCGGTACGGCCCACGTTCCACTCCACCTCCAGGAGCCGGGTGATCTTCTCCACCGCGGGCAGCTTGTAGGCGATCGCCCAGCGCGGGGCCCGCGAACCGGAGCCGGCGGTCCGCTGGTCGGCGGCCAGGTCCGCCTTGACGACGATGCCGTCGATCCCGAACGGCAGTGTGGCGCGCAGTCCGGCGATCTCCTGCACCCGCGCCAGGACCTGCTCGGCCGAGCCGGCGGTGGTGCCGGGGACGGCGGTGCCCGCGGTGGTGTTCACCCCGAGCTCCGCGGCACGGGTCATCAACTCGCTGTGGGACAGGCCGCGCAGCCGTCCGGCGAGCTCGGCCTCCGTGTCCGGCAGGGGCAGCAGGCCGTATCCGAAGAACGTCATCGGCACGGTGTAGGCGCGGTCCCTGGCTCTCAGGGTGCCCGCCGAGGCGCCGCGCGGATTCGCGAAGGGCTGGCCGCCGTGCGCGATGCGGACCTCGTTGGCGTGCTCGAACTGGGCGGTGGTCATCAGGACTTCACCGCGCACCTCCACCGTGACCGGCTCGGCCAGGATCTGCGGCAGGCCTTCGACGGTGCCCATGGCGTGCGAGACGTCCTCGCCGGCCGTTCCGTCGCCCCGGGTGATCAGGCGGGCCAGGCGGCCGGCGGTGTAGCGGGCGGCGATCGCCAGGCCGTCCAGCTTCGGTTCGACACTGAACCGCTCGACGTCGTGGCCGACGCGCCGCGCCAGCGAGGCCGTCCAGGCGGTGAACTCGTCGGGCGAGAACACGTTGTCGAGGCTGAGCATCGCCACCGTGTGCGGCACGTCGCCCTCCACGGCACCGCCCGCGACCTTGCCGGTCGGCGAGTCGGGCAGTACGTCGTCGGGATGCTCCGCCTCGTACGCGGTGACGGCACGCACCAGCCGGTCGTAGGTGTCGTCGTCCATCGGCGAGGTGCCGCCCGTGTAGTAGGCGGCCGACGCCTTGACCGCGTCCTCGACGGCCTGCGCGTAGGCGGCGGCATCCACGATCACTGCAACTGGTGTGGTCATGCCGTCATCCTGCCTCCCACCACTGACAACACCCCTGCTCCGGCGCCGCGACCGGTGCGTGGACGCCTGCCGGACAGGAGGCCCGGCGTGATCCAATGAGGGATGACATCCTTCTGGACCGGTGAGCGGATACGGCTGCGCGGTATCGAGCCCGACGACTGGACCGCGCTCAGGCGCTTCGCGACGGACGAGGAGCGCCTGGGCGACCTGGTGCAGGCGCCCCGTTCCGCGGAGGGACACCGTGCGCGGGCGAAGGAGCAGGCGGTCGCCGCGTCCGACGGCGACTGCTTCACCCTGGCGGTCGAAGCCGTCGACACGGAGGAGATGGTCGGTGCCGTCGGCTCCCACCATGCCGATGCGCGGGCCGGCTGGTTCCAGTACGGCATCACCATGGGTGCGGAGCACCGCCGCAAGGGATACGCGACGGAGGCCGCGGTGCTGCTGCTGCGGTTCATGTTCGACGAGCGGCGCTTCCACAAGTGCGAGGCGCGGGTCTTCGCGCACAACGAGGCATCGCTCGCACTGCAACGCCGGCTCGGCCTCGTCGAGGAAGGGCGGCTCCGCGAGCATGTGTTCTTCGCCGGCCGGCACCACGACGTGGTTCTGATGGGTGTACTCGCCGACGAGTTCGCGCGGTTGCACCCGACGACGCCTCGACGGACGACGGGCTGACGGGCCGGTGGGGGCCGTCCCGCCGGAGCCACCCCGCACCCGGGCGGCCCCGGCACGCCGTGGCGGACGCGGACCGGCGCGTGCCGGCGGCCCGGGAGCGGTGTCGCCGGCGAGGTGATCAGGCGGTGGCCGCGGCGGTCTCGGGCTCGGCGGCCGCGGCCGGCGCGGTGGTGGCCGTGTAGAAGACCGACGTGCCCTGCTTGTTGCGGTGCGCGCTGCTCCTGGCGACCAGGTTCTCGAGCGTGGTGCGCACGACGGTGGTCTTGATGGTGCGGTCGGGGTGGGCCGCGGTGAGCGCGGTGGTGATCTCGGCGGCGGAGCGCGGCTCCTTCTGCTCCTCCAGGTGCGTGCGGATCAGGTCCACGAGGCTCGGCTGGGCAGCGGTACCGGTTGCCGTCGCCGCGGGCTTCCCGGCCGCGGGCTTCTTGACCGCGGTCTTTTTCGCATCGGTCTTCTTGGCCTCGGTCTTCTTCGCGACGGTCTTCTTCGCGGTCGCGGCGGGGGCGGTCTTCTTCGGCTTGGTCTCCTGCACCGCCTTGGCCTGCTGGACCTGCTTGGTCTGCTTGGGCGCCCTGGTCCGCTTCTCCGGGGCGGAGGCCTGACTCGGCACCGGGGCCACAGCCGCGGCCGCCGCGGAAGGTGTGCCACCGAGCGCCTGCTGCATGTTCACCAGGACCGTGTGGTCGTGCTGCAGCGCCGACAACTGCTCCTGCAGTGCGGTGATGTCGGTGGCGATGCGGTCCTGCTCCTTGGTGTTGCGTTCGAGGTCACTCGTCACCTGCGCGATGTACTGCGAGGTGAGTTCGGTGGTGGAGGTCTGGTGGTCGGACATGGCTGGAGCCTTTCTGGGTCCGCCGGCACATGTGCGAGGAGAGAGGACATGTCCCCGCACGAGCGGCGAGTGGGTGAGTGGGACGGTGTCTGTCAGGACTGTGTGTCAGGGCTGGTCCGTCGCAAGGACACACCTGCATGCTTTGCGCCAGTGTAGAGATAGTACGCACGGGTGCAGCGTGATGTTCCTGATGTCTCTCCCGTCAACTGCCACCGCGGAGCCACGCGGTCATGTTCCGCACCCGAACTTTTGTTGCCCCTGCAACCCGGTGGCCGAGGTGCCGGCCCCGGCCCGGACGACGATCACGGTGACGGCGGTGACGACGGCGGGGGCGTCGAAGTCGGAGGTGTGCCCCGCGAGATGTTCCCGCTGACCGTGATGTTCTCCTCCACCCGGGGACGCCGCAGCGACTCGTAGCGGGACAGCGCGCTCTCGGTGTCGGGGGCGTCGCGCAGGGACTGCGCCAGGGCCACCGCGTCCTCCAGCGCCAGGGACGCGCCCTGCCCGGTCGCGGGGGAGGCCGCGTGCGCCGCGTCACCGATGGTCAGGGCACGGCCGGAGCGCCACCGTGTGCCGGTGGGGAGCTCGGTGGCGTTGGTGACCATGATGCGGCCCGTCGTGGCCGCCACGACGTCCGCGGCCGGGGTGTCGTCCTTGCGCAGCACCGGCAGGAGCAGCTCCCGCCAGTGGTTCGGGGTGCCCTGGCCGATCTCGTCGGCGGTCAGTGGCTCACCCGCCACCCGCGCGAACCAGTACGACCGGCCGTCCGGTGACACCGCATGGCCGAAGGCGGCGCCGCTGCCCCGCACCATCGTGATGCGCTCGCTCTCGCCGGCGCTCACCCCGGCCGGCGTCACGTCGCCCCCGCGGCCGTCCCCGTAGCCGTAGAAGACCCGTTGGCCCGCGTAGCGGGGCCGCACGGCCGGGGCGATGTGCTGCCGTACCACGGAGTGCAGGCCGTCGGCGCCGATGAGCAGGTCGCCGGTCGCGGTGCTGCCGTCGGTGAAGTGCGCGGTGACTTCGTCCGGGGCGTCCTGGAAGGAGGTGAGCCGGGCCCCGTGCCGGATGCCGATGCCCCGGCGGGCGGCCTCCGCCTGCAGGGCGGTGGCCAGTTCGGCGCGGTGCAGGCAGCGGTACCGCAGGACCGGGTCGTCGGCCTCGCCGAGCGGTACGTCGGCCAGCACGGCACCCGTGTCGTCGAGGACACGCATCGAACGCAGCGGGAAGCCGAGCGCCGTGACCGCGGCGGAGGCGTCCAGCCGGGCGAGCGCACGCATACCGTTGCTCGCGAGGGTGAGGAACGCGCCGATGTCCTCGGCCGAGTCGGGGTGCGCCTCGTACACGGTGACGTCCGCCCCCGCTCCGTGCAGGGCCAGCGCGGCCGCCGTACCGGCGATCCCGCCGCCGATGACAAGTACCCGCATGTGTGCGCTCCCTGAGTGGTGAGGTGTCGGAGCGGCCATCGCAGCACGGCGGGGGACACGGCGTAAAGGCGTCAGCGGTTTCGCATGTGCGTACGGTGCCGACCCCTAAAACGCTTGGACTGCCCGGGCACCGGCACGGGACAATCGCAGGACTGGCCCACCACTTCTACCCGAACCGCCGCACGACGACACGAGGCAGGGATGGGATTGCCCGAAGCGCGCAAGGTCCACCCGGGCAAGGGCGCGGTGTTTCTCGCCCTTCGCTACTACGCAAGGGAATTGGCCCGGTTCAAGTGGTACTCGGGACCCGCGATGCTGCTGCCGGCGCTGGGCAACATCGGCATCAACTACATCGCACCGCTGATCGTCGCGAAACTCGTCGGCCGCATCGCCGAGGACGGCGCGGTCGGCGTCTCCGAAGCCCTGCCGTACATCCTCGCCTTCGCAGGTGTGCTGTTGCTCGCGGAGACGCTGTGGCGCCTGGGTCTGCACTGCCTCAACCGGCTCGACGCCCACGGGATCGAGAGCCTGTACGTGATCGGCATGGACGAGCTGTTCGCCAAGGACGCCGCCTTCTTCCACGACAACTTCGCCGGTTCGCTGACCAAGCGGGTACTGAGTTTCGCCTCCCGCTTCGAGGCGGTCGTCGACACACTGACCTTCCAGGTCGTGGGCAGTCTGGTGCCGCTGGTCTTCGGATCGGTGGTGCTCTGGCGTTACGAACCGCTCCTGGTCGTGGGCCTGTTGACGATGATCGTGCTGACCGCCCTGTGCGTGGCGCCCCTCATCCGCCGCCGCCAGGCACTGGTCCGCACCCGTGAGGAGGCCATCGCACGTGTGTCGGGCCATGTCGCCGACAGCCTGATGAACATGGACACGGTGCGGGCGTTCGCGGCCGAGGAACGCGAGGCCGCCGAGCACCGCTCCCGTGTCGCGGAGTCGCGGCGGCTCACGCTGCGGTCCTGGGACTACGGCAACCTGCGCATCGACACGATCATCGCGCCCCTGTCCGTCCTCACCAACGCGCTGGGTCTGTTGCTGGCGATCGTGTTGGCCGGCGGCGGGCACGGTGTGGAGGCCGTCGTGGTGGCGTTCACGTACTACACGAACGCCACCCGGATCATGTTCGAGTTCAACCAGATCTACCGTCGTCTGGAAAGCGCGATGACGGAGGCCGGACAGTTCACCGAACTGCTGTTGCAGCAGCCCACCGTGCTCGACGCGGTGCCGCCCGAGCCGCTGCGCTCCCGGGCCACCGACGTCCGGTTCGAGGACGTGACCTTCTCGCACGCGGGAGCGGGGCCCCTCTTCGAAGGGCTCGACCTGACGGTGCTCTGCGGGACGAAGATCGGCCTCGTCGGCCGGTCCGGCGGCGGCAAGACCACGCTCAGCCGGCTGCTCCTGCGGATGACGGACCTCGACGCCGGCCGGATCCTGATCGGCGGGCAGGACATCAGCAGGCTGCGCCAGGCCGACCTGCGCAGCCTCATCGCCTATGTGCCGCAGGACCCGGCGATGTTCCACCGCACGCTGCGGGACAACATCGCCTTCGCCCGACCCGGTGCCACCGACGCCGAGATCCGCCGTGCGGCCGGGATCGCGCACGTCACGGAGTTCGCCGACACGTTGCCCGACGGCTTCGACACCATGGTCGGTGAGCGCGGTGTGAAGCTGTCGGGCGGGCAGCGCCAGCGGGTCGCGCTCGCCCGGGCGATCCTGCGCGACGCGCCGATCCTGCTGCTCGACGAGGCCACCAGCGCCCTGGACTCGGAGAGCGAGGTCCTCGTCCAGGAGGCGCTGTGGCGGCTCATGGAAGGACGGACGGCGCTCGTCGTGGCCCACCGGCTGAGCACGGTCGCCACCATGGACCGGCTCGTCGTCCTGGACCGGGGACGGATCGTCGAGCAGGGCACCCACCGGGAACTGCTCGCCTCGGGCGGCGCGTACGCGAAGTTGTGGCAGCACCAGTCGGGAGGCTTCCTCGACGACAGCTCGGCGGGGGCCGGGATGCGGTGAAGGAGGAGAGAGGCGGGGCGGCCGGATTCGAACCGGCGTCCTCCGAGATGATGTCGCGGCGCACTACCTCTGTGCTACGACCCCGCCCTGCCGGTGATCATAGGGTCCGGGCGCGACGAACGGCCACCCCGTTTCTGAAGGGCCGTCGGGCTCCCGCCCGGACTCGTCGGTGCTCATGCCTGGGTACGCCGCACGCACTCCGTGACGACGTCGCCCAGGCTTCCGGTCCGCTCCAGGACCTGCCGCTGGATGCGGGCGCCGTTGCCGTGGCGCAGCAGGTCCCCGGCGGTCTTGTGCGCGAGGTCGGTGTCCCCGCTGTCGTCCAGCGCGGGGCCGACGTGCTCCAGGAGCGCGCGGACGACGTCCTCGGCGGGCGCGGGCCGCATGGTCAGGGGGTGCAGGAGCTCCCCTTCGAGACCCGACCGGGCGGCCCGCCAGGCGGCCAGCCGCAACAGCTCCACGGTGTGGTCGGCCGGGGCCGTCCCCGCACGCCACTCGCGCGCCGCCGTCTCGACGAGCCCGCGGGTCAGCGTGGCGAGCAGGGTGGCGGTGCTCGCCTCCAGGGCGACGTCCGAGACCCGGATCTCGACGGTGGGGTACCGCTCGGCGATCCGCGCGTCGAAATAGACCATGCCCTTGTCCAGCAGGACACCGGTGGCCACCATGTCGTCGACCCGCCGGTGGTAGTCGGCGGCCGAGCCGAAGGGCTCGTTGGGGCCCGCCATGGGCCAGCGCATCCACACCCGGCTCCGGTAACTGCTGTAGAGGCTGTCCTTGCCCTGCCAGAACGGGGAGTTGGCGCTCAGCGCCGTCAGCACGGACAGCCAGGGGCGGATCCGGTCGAGCACCGCGACGGCCTCGTCGTCGGATTCGACCGACACGTGGATGTGGCAGCCGCAGACGAGCTGCTCCTGGACCGGCAGGCCGAATTCCTGCGCGATCCACTCGTACCGGCTGTTCATGCTCAGTGACGGAGTGACCGGCACCGGGGAGGTGGCCAGCGCCACCACGGCGGCGCCGATGTCCCCGGCGACGCGCGCCGCCTCCTGCCGGCAGCGGACGATCTCCGCGCCGAGGTCGTTCATGTCCGACTGCGGATGGGTGGCGAACTCCAGCTGCTGACTGTGCAGCTCCTTCTCGAACGTCTCCTCGGACGGCTCGTCCCTGGCGGCACGGGCGAGTACCGCGGCGGACAGGGCCTGTGGCTCTCCGGTCTTGGGATCGACCAGGAGGAGTTCTTCTTCCACTCCCACGGTACGCACGTGACAAAGCCTCCCATAAGGTTCTTCCGGGTAAAAGGAAGGAAACCGCCAGGCGGCCCGTCCTCCCGGAGTCCCCCTGCCCTGGAACCGGGGCCGAACACTTCGCCGGCCCTGCCCGGGCGGAACCGTCGCCGCCCGGGCAGGGCCGCTCATGAGACAGGGCGGCGGTCTCCCGGGACCTGGCGGCGGTCTCCCGCGGGCATGTCGGACACGGGAGACCGCCGGTGGTTCACAACACCCGTCGTCTGCGTCCCAGCCACGTCTGCGCGACCACCACCACGGCCAGGAACGCGCCGCTGACGACCTGCTGGTAGGCGGAGTCCAGGGAGCCGATCTGGTTGATGACGTTCTGGATCACCTTCAGCAGGAGCACGCCGACCAGCGAGCCGCTGACGAAGCCGAAGCCGCCCGAGAGCAGGGTGCCGCCGATGACGACCGCCGAGATGGCCTCCAGCTCCATACCCGAGCCGAGGATCGTCACGCCCGACGCCAGCCAGGCCGCGTTGAGCGCGCCCGCGAGACCGGCGCACAGCCCCGACAGGGCGTACACGGTGATCTTCGTACGGGCCACGGGGGCGCCCATCAGGGCCGCCGCGTCCTCGTTGCCGCCGACCGCGTACACGTACTGCCCGAACCGGGAGCGCCGCAGCACGACGGCGCCCAGCACGAACAGCGCCACCGTGATCCAGATCGGCACCCCGATGCCGAGCAGCGATCCCTGTCCGAGCGTCGCGAAGAACGAGTCCTTGTCGACCAGGTAGGTGCGCGAGCCCTCGTCGGTGATCGCCAGCAGGATGCCGCGGGCACCGAGCAGCGCGGCGAGGGTGACGATGAACGGGGCCAGGCCCGAGCGGGCGATGAGCAGTCCGTTGACCACGCCGATCAGTCCGCACACCGCGAGCGGCAGCAGGAGGGCCACCACCGTGCCGTACTGCGAGCCCCAGGCCGCCAGCACCCCGCCGAGGGCGAAGAGCGAGCCGACCGACAGGTCGATCCCGCCGGTGACGATGACGAAGGTCATCCCGAGCGCGACGACGGCCAGGAAGGCCGAGGACAGCGCCATGTTCTCCAGGTTGTCGCCGGTCAGGAACGTGTCGAAGCTCAGCGACGCCGCCACCATGGCCACCAGGAGGGTGACCAGGGCGCCGTGCTGCTGGGCCAGGGCGCTGAAGCGCTCGGCGCGGCCGGACGTGCCGTCGGCCCCGTCGGCGCCCTGGTGGGCGGCGGCCGGCTGCACGTCGGCCTTCGTGGTGGTTCCGGTGGTCATCGCTTCCCCCGTTCACGGGCCGCGTAGACGGCGGCGACGATCACCACGGCCTGGGCCATCTGCGTCCACGACGGCTGCAGGTCGTGCTTGATGAGCGTGGTGGTCAGCAGCTGGATCAGGACGGCCCCGGCGACGGTGCCGCCGATGCGTATCCGGCCGCCGGACAGGGGGGTGCCGCCGACGACCACGGCCGTGATCGCGGACAGTTCCATCAGGGTGCCCAGCGAGGTGGGGTCGCTGGCGGTCAGGCGGGCGGTCGCGAGGATGCCCGCGATCGCGGCCAGCGCGCCCGAGCACGCGTACACGACGATGAGGATCCGGCGCACCGGCAGCCCGGCCAGGCGGGCCGCCGGCCTGCTGTCGCCCACCGCGAGCAGCTGCCGCCCGAAGGTCGTGCGGCGCACCACGAAGGCCACCAGCAGGGCCAGTGCCGCCGCGATGAGGACGAGGTACGGCACGCCCAGCAGGTCGCCGGAGCCGAGCGACGCCATGCCCGGGTCGCGTACGTCCTCGAGCTGGGGGAGCAGCACCAGGGCGATCCCGCGTGCGGCCACCATGAGGGCGAGCGTGGCGACGATGGGCTGGACGCCCAGGAAGGCGATCAGCGACCCGTTCGCCAGCCCGACCGCGATGCCGCCGGCCACCGCCATGAGGACGGCCGGCCACATGCCGTAGCCGAGGTACAGGGACAGCAGCGAGGTGGACAGGGCCATCACCGAGCCCACCGCCAGGTCGACGCCCTCGGTGCCGATCGCCAGCGCCATGCCGAGCGCGACGACGAGGACCGGCGCGACCTGGACGGCCTGGGTGCGGAAGTTCTCCGCCGAGACGAAGTTCGAGGTGAAGACGAAGTTGAACGCGAGCAGGGCGACGACGCCCGCGTACACGCCGTACTCCTGGAGCAGGCGCAGCAGCCGCTCGCGGTCCACCTGGCCGCGTGCGAGCGTCAGGTCAGTCATGGGCGCTCCCAGCGGGTTTTGCGGTTTTTATCGGTTCCACGGGTTCCACGGGTTCCACGGGTTCCGCGGTGTGTGCGGGTCCGGTGGGGCCGGCCGGGTCCGCGGATGCCGCCGGTGCCCCCGGTTCGGCGGCGATGGCCCGCATCAGCGCGTCCTCGGTGACGGCGTCGCCGGTCAGCTCGTCGACGACCACACCGTCCTTGAGCACGATGATCCGGTCGCTTCCCTCGATCAGTTCCTCGGTGTCGGAGGAGATCAGCAGCACGGCGAGTCCCTCGTCGGCGAGCTCGTCGATGAGGGACTGGACCTCCGCCTTGGCGCCCACGTCGATGCCGCGGGTGGGCTCGTCGAGGAGCAGCACCTTCGGGTGCATGGCGAGCCAGCGGGCCAGCAGCACCTTCTGCTGGTTGCCGCCGGAGAGCTCGCCGACCTTCTGGTGCGGACCCGCCGACTTGATCCGCAGCCGTTTCACGAAGCCGTCCACGACCTCGTCGACGCGCGCGTTGTCCACCAGGCCGAACCGGGAGAGCCCGGGAAGCGCGGCGAGCGCGATGTTCTCCCGGACCGAGAGGCCGGGGGAGATGCCCTCGGCCTTGCGGTCCTCCGGCAGCAGGCTGATGCCGGCGCGGATCGCGGCCGGGGTGGAGCCGGTGCGCACGGGCACACCGCCGACCGAGACCCGGCCCGAGTCCGCCGACAGGGCTCCGGCGATCACCTTCGCGGTCTCGCTGCGGCCCGAGCCGAGGAGCCCGCCCAGGCCGACCACCTCACCCGGACGGATGGACAGCGACACGTCGTGCAACTGGTGACGGAGCGTCAGTCCCTTGGCCTCCAGGACCGGTTCGGCAGCCGCCCGGTGCGAGCCGGTGAACTTGGTCAGGCCCTCGCTGCGGACCTCACCGATGTCCCGGCCCAGCATGAGCGAGACCAGCCGCAGGCGCTCCAGGTCGGCGAGCCGCCCGGTGTGCACCACCCGGCCGTCCCGCAGCACGGTGACGGCGTCGCAGATCTCGTACAGCTCGTCCATGCGGTGGCTGACGTAGACCACCGCGATGCCGCGCTCGCGCAGCATGCGGATGACCCGGAACAGGGTGCGCACCTCACGCGGTTCGAGCGACGAGGTGGGCTCGTCCATGATGACCACGCGGGCGTCGAGGGCGACGGCCCGCGCAAGGGCCACCATCTGCTGGGCGCCCACGCCCAGGTCGCGCAGCGGACGCCGCACGTCGACCTGGATGCCCAGGCCGAGCAGTGCCTCCCCGGCCTCCCGGTGCATGCGCCGGAAGTCGATCAGACCGAGCCGGCCGCGGGGTTCGCGGCCGAGGAAGAGGTTGCGCGCCACGCTCATCAGCGGGACGAGGTTGACCTCCTGGTAGATCGTGGAGATGCCGGCCTGCTGGGCCTGCAGGGGTGTGGCGAAGCGGACCGGCGTGCCGTCGTGGACGATCTCGCCCGCGTCCGGCCGGTAGACGCCGGTGAGTACTTTGATCAGGGTCGACTTGCCTGCGCCGTTCTCGCCGACGAGGGCGTGCACCTCCCCGGCGCGGGCGGTGAAGTCCACGTCGGACAACGCCTTCACGCCGGGGAAGAGCTTGGACACGCCGGTCACGGAGAGCATGTCAGTAGGCCTTGCCGATGTCCGTCTTGGCGTTGGCCCCGGTGTACTCGGTGTCCTTGATGACGATGTCCTGAGCCACCTCGTCGCCCTTGGTGAAGCTGTCCAGGGTCTGGAAGGCGAGCGGCCCGAAGCGCGGGTTGGACTCGACGACGCCGCTGATCCAGCCGTCCACGATGCCCTGGACGGCGTTGCGGGTGCCGTCGATGGTCACGATCTTCACGTCGCCGGCCTTCTTGCCCGCGCCCTTGAGGGCGTTGACGGCGCCGAGGCCCATCTCGTCGTTCTCGGCGTAGATGCCCTTGATGCCGGGCTTGGACTGGATGAGGTTCTCGGTGACCGACTGGCCCTTCTCGCGGGCGAACTCACCGGTCTGCTGGAACACCACCTTGAGGCCGGGTGCCTGCGCCTTGATCTGGTCCACGAAGCCCTTGGTGCGTTCCGTGGTGACGTTGTTGCCCGCGGCGCCCAGCAGGATGGCGATCTCGCCCTTGCCGCCGGTCGCCTCGATCATCTGGTCGGCGGCCCGCTTGCCCTGCTCCACGAAGTCGGAGCCGATGAAGCTCACGTAGTCCTTGCACGCGGTGGCGTTGATCTTGCGGTCCACCGTGACGATCGGGATGTGCTTGGCCGCCGCCGTCTTCAGCACCGGCTCCCAGCCGTCCGAGTTGAGCGGCGCGATCACCAGCACGTCGGCGCCCTTGGCGATGAGGTCCTGGACGTCGCTGATCTGCTTGGAGAACTGCGACTGGGCGTTGGCGGTGAGCAGTTTGACGCCGCGTGCCTTCGCCTCCGCCCTGATCGAGGCGGTCTCGGCGATCCGGAAGGGGTTGGCCTCCTTCTCGGACTGCGAGAAGCCCACGGTGGCGTTCTTGAGGTCGAGCTTCTCGCCCCCGTACGCGGCGATGGTGCAGGCCGGCCCGGAGCCGGCGCTCGGCGAGGCGACCTCCTGGCCGGCGTCGGCCTGCTGCTCGGTGGCCTTGTCGTCGGAGGAGTCCTCGGACTTGGTGCATCCGGTCAGTGCCAGGCTCGTGAGGAGGCCGGTGGCGAGGAGGGTGCGAGCGGTGGTGCGACGAGAGAGTGCGGTCGGCTTCATTGCGGTCCCCAAACGGCGCGGCCCCGGAGCCGAGAGCGCTCCGGGTGGTTCGGTACTTGACGGGCAACACGGCGTGCACGGCGTTCAGGGGAGGTTTTTACATCGTTGGAAGGGGCGTGTAAACCCCTCCGTCCGATATCTCGACCGTTTCGTTCGGCCCGTCGTCAGCGTCGTCCCAGGGTGCTCTCCCGCTCGACCAGCCGGAACTCCGCCGTGAGTTCCCGTCCGCCGGGGTCCTGACGGCCGGAAAGACTGCGCAGCAACGAGGCCACCGCGAGGCGCGCGATCGCCTGCTTGTCCGGCGCGATGGTGGTCAGCGACACCGCTCCGAACCGGCTCTCGGCGATGTCGTCGAAGCCGACCACGGCGATGTCCCACGGCACCCTGAGCCCGCGCTCGTGCAGCACCCGCATGGCGCCGATCGCGATGAGGTCGTTGAAGGCGAACACCGCGTCGGGCCGCAGGCCCGCGTCCAGCAGTTTCGCCATGGCGTGGGCGCCGTCGTCCCGGTCCCAGCCGCCGACCGGCACGATCAGTTCCTCGTCGACCGGCAGGCCCGCGGCGGCCAGCTCGGCCCGCCAGCCGTCCAGTCGCAGGTGGGCGGGCCGGTTCGTGGAGTCCGTCCGCGTACCGAGGTAGGCGATCCGGGTCCGGCCGCGGTCCAGCAGGTGGCGGACCGCCGCCCGGGCGGCCGCGACGTTGTCGATCGCGATGTGGTCGAAGGGCAGACCGTACTCGCGCTCGCCCAGCAGCACCAGGGGCACGTCGTCGGCCCGGCCCTGCAGGTCCTCGGGCTCCAGCTCCAGCGGGCTGAGGATCAGCCCGTCGATCACCCGGGCCCGGAAACCCTGGCTGACCAGCAGTTCCTGTTGCCGCTCGCCGCGCGTGTGGTCCAGCAGGACCGTGAACTCGTGCTCGGCGGCGGCGTCGATGACCGCACCCGCGAGCTCGGCGAAATAGGGGTTCCCGAGCTCGGGGACGGCGAGCGCGATGATGCCGGTACGGCCTTTGCGCAAATGCCGTGCGGTGAGGTTCGGCCGGTAGCCGAGCTCGTCGATGGCCTCCTGCACCCGTGTGCGCATCGCCGGTGTGATGTGCGGATAGTTGTTCACCACGTTCGAAACGGTCTTGATCGAGACGCCGGCCCGTTCGGCCACGTCCTTCAGGCTGACCCGCAAAGGATCTCCTCGGCATCGACGGGAACTCCGCGCGACCGGAGCTTTGTCATGGACCTGGACAGCGGGCGCGAGCCCGTGCTCTCATGCCAACTGCTGTTGCTTCCAACGTTGTACAGACTGAAGCTCCGAGCCGCCACCCTTCCTCACCCTAGGAGGATTCGTGCGCATCAGACCACTGCGGAACCGACTCGCCCTGCTCGTCGCGGCGGTACTGGGTGCCGCGGGACTCGCCGCCGCGCCCGCCGCGACGGCCGTGGACGATCCCCCCGAGGTCCACGGCCTCAAAGGCGAGTACTACACCCAGTCCGCTCCCGGCGCCTTCGACTTCCACGAGCTCAAGGCCACCGGAATGGACACGCAGCTCGACTTCGACAATCTGGAGTCCCGGCTGCGTTCGGCCACCGGGAAGGCGGACGACGTGAGCGTCCGCTGGACCGGCCGGATCGTACCGGAGAGGACCGGACCCACCACCTTCTCGATCACCGGGGACAACGGCTTCAGGCTGTGGGTGGACGGGAAGATCGCCATCGACCACTGGGTCGACGACTGGGACCGCGAACAGACCGCCCAGCCGGTCGAGTTGACGGCCGGCAAGGCCTACGACATCAAGGTCGAGTACTTCGAGCACTACGGGGGCTCCAACCTGCACGTGCGCTGGACCCCGCCCGGCGGCACCAAGGCCGCGATCCCGCAGTCGGCCTTCCTGCTGCCCGCCGGCTACGACTACAACGGTGCCGTCGCCACCACCGTCCTCAAGGACGGCCGCACCCTGCGCCTCGACTTCGCGCAGCGGCTGGAGGCACCCCCGGCCGGTCTCCCGGACCACCTGGACGCGGTGATCGGCGGGGCGGCCTGGCCGCTCGGCCGGATCAGGCTCGACCCGGCCGACTCCAGGTCCTTGCTGATCGCGCTGAAGGAGCCCGTGGTCGGCAACAAGACCGGCACCGCGCGTGGCTCCGCCGATGTGCGCTACGACGGAGCCGGCGGACTCACCGGCAAGGACGGCAACGTTATCAGGTCCTTCTGGAGCAGCGGTACCAACAAGTCGACCCACCAGTTGAGCACCCGGTGGGGCAAGGACGTCACCCCGGCCAACGCCCACCGCGAGTACCCCAGGCCCCAGCTCACCCGCGACGACTGGAAGAACCTCAACGGCAGCTGGCAGTTCGCGGCCGCCGAGGCGGGGGAGCAGCCGCCGATCGGCAGGAAGCTCGCCGAGAAGATCCTCGTCCCGTACCCCGTCGAGTCCCAGCTGTCGGGCATCGAACGGCACGAGGACCGGATGTGGTACCGGCGCACCTTCACCGTTCCGAAGGACTGGAAGATCGGCTCGAAGCAGCGTCTGCGGCTCAACTTCGGCGCGGTCGACTGGCGTTCCGAGGTCTACGTCAACGGCACGAAGGTCGTCGAGCACCAGGGCGGCTACGACAAGTTCGGCGCCGACGTCACCGACGCCCTCGAGCCGGGCCGCACCCAGGAGCTGATCGTCGGCGTCTACGACCCGACGGACGCCGCGGACGGCGAGAACCCGCCGATCGGCAAGCAGCGCCTCGACCCGAGCGGCATCTGGTACACGCCGTCCTCCGGTATCTGGCAGACGGTGTGGATGGAGCCCGTCGCCGCCGATCACGTCGACTCGCTCGCCCTCACCCCGGACGTCGACGCGGGCACGCTGACGGTCGTACCGAAGGGCGTGCGCGAGGGAGTGCCGGTCACCGCGACCGCGTACGAGGGCAAGCGCAAGGTGGCCACCGTCTCCGGCCGCACGGGCAGCCCGCTCACCCTGAGGATCCGCGACGCGCGTCTGTGGTCGCCGGACGACCCGTTCCTGTACGACCTGAAGGTCCGCGTCGGCAAGGACCGGGTGGACAGCTACTTCGGGATGCGGTCCATCGCGGTGGAGAACGTCGGGGGCACCCCCCGCACCGTCCTCAACGGCGAACCGGTCTTCATGATGGCCACCCTCGACCAGGGTTTCTGGCCCGACGGACTGCACACCGCCCCGAGCGACAAGGCTCTCGCGTACGACCTGAAGATGCACAAGGCGATGGGCTTCAACTCGGTCCGCAAGCACATCAAGGTCGAGCCCGACCGGTGGTTCTACTGGGCCGACCGGCTCGGCCTGCTCGTCTGGCAGGACATGCCGGCCATGACGGCGGGCGTGAACCCGTCCGCCACCGCCCGCGCCACCTACGAGCGCGAGATGAAGCAGATGATCGACGAGCACATCAGCAGCCCGTCGATCGTCATGTGGGTCACCTTCAACGAAGGGTGGGGCCAGTACGACGTGGGCCGTATCGCCGAGCAGGCCAAGGCCTGGGACCCGACACGGCTGGTCAACAACCAGTCCGGCCTCAACCTCGGCGCCGACGGCGGCGCCGGCGACATCATGGACGAGCACGGCTACCCGAGCCCCGCACTGCCGCCGCATCCGGACGGCAGACGGGCCCAGGTCATGGGCGAGTACGGCGGCCTCGGCCTGGCCGTGCCCGGCCACGCCTGGTCGGTGCAGCAGTCCTACGTCGACGTCGACCCGGCCACGTACACCGACGACTACCTCACCAAGCTCGACGAGGTGCGCGCCCTGGCCTGCAGGGGCGGCAACGGCGCGGTGTACACCCAGATCGCGGACGTCGAGGGCGAGCTCAACGGGCTGATCACGTACGACCGCGCGGTCGTCAAGCCCGATGTGCGGCGGCTCAAGGCGGCCCACGAGTCCCTGATCGAGGACGTGTCCCGGGCGACACCCGCCGGTTGCGCCTGACACCGGTCGGACCCGGCCGGCAGCGGTTGCGCCTGAGGCCGGCCGGGTCCGACACGGGGTGTGCCTGACCGCTGTCGGGCCCGGCAGCGATCGGGCCCGACAACGGTCGGGTCTGGCAGCGGTCGGGTCTGACCGCGGTCACGTCCGGCACCGGTCACGTCCGGCGCCGGACGCGTGGTGACATCCGGGCCGCCCGGCGGAACGCCTCCCCGCCGATCGCCGGGCGGCCCGGCCCCGCTCCCGCTCCTCCCCGCTCTGCCCCCTCCCCGTCCTGTCCCGCTCCCGCCTCGAACCGCCCCGGCCCCGGATGCCGAAGCGGGCGGGAGGGGTCAGGCTGGAGGAGTGGGGCCGAACATCGTCACGGTGCCCGTGCCCGTCGAGCCACCTCCTGCTCACTGCCGGACGGGCCCGGTCCCCACGGCCCGGGCCGCCGCCACGGCGGTCCGGACGTCCGTCCGTGCGAGGAGGGGCCGTGAACGATGCCGCGTCCGACGGGTTCGTGCACGTCAGGGGTGCGAGCGAGCACAATCTGAAGAACGTCGACGTGGACGTCCCCCGCGACGCCGTGGTCGCCTTCACCGGCATCTCCGGTTCGGGGAAGTCCTCGCTCGCCTTCGGCACGCTGTACGCCGAGGCCCAGCGCCGCTACTTCGAGTCCGTCGCGCCGTACGCCCGCCGCCTGCTCCAGCAGGTCGGCGCGCCGCACGTCCAGGAGATCTCCGGACTGCCGCCCGCCGTGGCCCTCCAGCAGCGGCACGGCGCTCCCGGCTCCCGCTCGACGGTCGGCACCCTCACCACCCTGTCCAACCTGCTGCGGATCCTGTACTCGCGGGCGGGCACTCACCCGCCGGGCACCCCACGGCTGGCCGCCGAGGCGTTCTCGCCGAACACCGCGGCCGGTGCCTGCACGCGCTGCCACGGACTCGGAGCCGTCGTCGACGTCGCCGACGACCTGCTCGTACCGGACCCGTCCCTGAGCATCCGGGAAGGCGCCATCGCGGCCTGGCCCGGTGCCTGGCAGGGCGCCAACCTGCGCAGCGTCGTCAGCGCTCTGGGCATCGACATCGACAAGCCGTGGCGCAGGCTCCGGAAGAAGGACCGCGACTGGCTCCTGCACACCGACGAACAGCCCTCGGTCCTGATCGAGCCGGAGGCCGACCGGATCGACTACGGCTACCACGGCACGTTCTGGAGCGCCCGCGCCCACATCATGCACGTCCTCGCCGACTCCAGGAGCGAGCGCATGCGGGAACGGGCGATGCGTTTCGTACGCAGCGTGCCCTGCCCGGAGTGCGGGGGCAGCGGCCTGCGGCCGGAGGCCCTGTCCGTGACCTTCGCCGGCCACTCCATCGCCGAGGTCAACGCGCTGCCCCTGGCCGAGCTCGGCACGGTCCTGCGGCCGGTCGCCGAACTGCCCGCGACCGGGGCGGCCACCACGGCGGACCCGTCCGGGGAGACGAGCGAGGTCGCGGTACGCCTCTGCGCGGACCTGGTCGCCCGGATCGAGGTGCTGCTCGGCCTGGGCCTCGGCTACCTCGCCACGGGCCGCCGCTCGACGACCCTGTCACCCGGCGAGGCACAGCGGCTGCGCATCGCCACCCAGCTCCGCTCGGGCCTGTTCGGCGTCGTCTACGTCCTCGACGAACCCTCCGCCGGCCTGCACCCGGCCGACGCGGAGCCGCTGCTGGACGTGCTGGACCGCCTCAAGGCGGCGGGCAACACGCTCTTCGTCGTGGAGCACGACCTGGACGTCGTGCGACGGGCGGACTGGGTCGTGGACATCGGCCCCGGCGCGGGCGAGGGCGGCGGCCGTGTCCTGTACAGCGGCCCGGTGCCCGGCCTCGAACAGGTCGCGGAATCCGCGACCGGCCGCCACCTGTCCGGGCAGGCCCCGCCGCCGGCGCGCCGCCCCCGCGAGCCGCAGGGGTGGCTGAGGCTGAGCGGCGTCACCCGGCACAACCTGCGGGACGTCTCGGTCGGCGTACCGCTCCGGGTGCTGACAGCGGTGACCGGTGTGTCCGGGTCCGGGAAGTCGACACTCGTGACCCAGGTGCTCGCCGAGGTCGTCCGCGGTCACCTCGGGCAGGGCCCCGACAGCACCGAGGACGCGGAACTGGAGGTCGACCTGCGGGACGCCTCCGGGCTCGACTCCTTCGACCGGCTGGTACGGGTCGACCAGCGCCCCATCGGCCGGACCCCCCGGTCCAACCTGGCGACGTACACGGGCATGTTCGACGCGGTCCGCAAGCTGTACGCGGCCACGGACGAGGCACGCGCGCGCGGCTACTCGGCGGGCCGGTTCTCCTTCAACGTCGCCGAGGGCCGCTGCGGGACCTGCCGGGGCGAGGGGTTCGTCGAGGTCGAGTTGCTGTTCCTGCCCGGGACGTACACCCCCTGCCCGGCCTGCCACGGGGCCCGGTACGACGCCGAGACGCTCGAGGTGACGTACCGGGGCAAGAACGTCGCGGACGTGCTGGCCATGCCCGTGGACGAGGCCGCCGGGTTCCTCGCCGACGTCCCGGCCGCCGCCAGGAGCCTGGAGACACTGCGGGAGGTCGGCCTCGGCTACCTGCGGCTGGGGCAGCCGGCCACGGAGCTCAGCGGCGGCGAGGCCCAGCGCATCAAGCTGTCCACGGAGTTGCAGCGGGCCCGCCGCGACCACGCGCTCTACCTCCTCGACGAACCGACCGCCGGGCTCCACCCCGCCGACATCGCCCTGCTGCTGCGGCAGTTGCACCGGCTCGTCGACGCGGGCAACACGGTCGTCCTGGTCGAGCACGACCTCGACACGATCGCCACCGCCGACTGGATCGTCGACCTGGGCCCCGGTGGCGGGGACGCGGGCGGCCGGGTGATCGCCGAAGGCCCGCCCGCGAAGGTGGCGGCGTCGCGGCGCAGCGCCACGGCGCCGTACCTGGCGCGCCGCCTGGCCCGGGCCTGAGAGGGCCGCGACGCGCCGGGAGACGCGTCGGCGCCGCGGCTGCGACGCGCCCTGTCGGACGGATGTCGGTGGCCGGGTGCGGCTGTCGGCGATCGGCAGGCGATCTGTCGGTGGCCGGCGCGAGCCTGGGCGGCGGGGCGCTCGGGAAGGCGTCCGCAGTCACCTCCGTCCGCAGCAAGGGAGCCCGCCGTCATGCCGCCCTCGTCCTCCGCACCGCTCCCGCCGTCGTCCTCGTCCTCGCCCTCGCCCTCGCCCTGGAACGTTCACCGGTTGCCGCGTGCAGAGGACCGTGTCGTCCTGGTCACCGGCGGCAACGCGGGCATCGGCTACTTCGTCGCGGAGCAACTGGCCGCGACCGGTGCCACCGTCGTGCTCGGCAGCCGCAGTCCGAGCCGGGCCGAAACCGCCCGGACCGTGATCCGCGCCCATGTCCCCGACGCCCGGGTACGTGTCATGCGGCTGGACCTCGCCGACCTCTCCTCGCTGCGCTCCGCGGTGGACTCCCTGGGGGAGACCCGCCTCGACGCGGTGGTCCACAACGCCGGAGTCGCGCTCGACGACCCGCCGCGCCAGGAGACGGGGGACGGTCACGAGCTCATGTTCGGCACGAACCACCTGGGGCACTTCGCGCTGACCCGGTGGCTGATGCCGCTGCTGTCGGCCGCACCGGCCGCCCGCGTCGTGACCGTGGGCAGCTTCGCGGCGAAGTCCGAGCGGCTGAACCCGGACGACCTCCAGTCCCGCCAGGACTATCGGCCCAAGTGCGCCTACGGCCGCTCCAAACTGGCACAGATGCACTTCGGACTCGAACTGGACCGGCGGCTGCGCGCCGCCGGCAGCGGCGTGGCGAGCGTGGTGGTGCATCCCGGCGGAGCGCTGGACCCGCTGACCCCGCCGCGGCCGCCGGTCCACGCGCGGACCACCGGCGCGCGACTCCTGGCTGCTCCCGCCGCCCTCGTCCTCCAGGGCAAGCACGCGGGCGCCTGGCCGGCGGTCCGGGCGGTGCTGGACCCGGCCGTGCGCGGCGGCCAGCTGT
This sequence comes from Streptomyces sp. V3I8, assembly GCF_030817535.1. Lineage (NCBI taxonomy): Bacteria > Bacillati > Actinomycetota > Actinomycetes > Kitasatosporales > Streptomycetaceae > Streptomyces > Streptomyces sp. V3I8. The sequence goes on from NZ_JAUSZL010000002.1 coordinate 8,458,185, forward strand.
GGGGCCCGTGCGTCTTCGGTCTGCGCGGCAGGCCCCGGCCCGAGCCGATCTGGCACCAGTTGACGGACACCACGGCCGCCAGACGTCTGTGGGAGGCCAGTTGTGAGCTGACCGGCGTGGACTTCAGGACGAGCCGGGGCTAGAGGGCTCGGTCGGCGGACCGACAGGCCGGCAGGCAACCTGCAACAGGTCAACAAGCCAACAGGTCAACAAGCCAACAGGTCAACAAGCCAACAGGTCAACAGGTCAACAGGTCAGTAGGGCAGTAGGGAGAGGACCAGCAGGGGGGCCGAGGAGTGCGGGCGGCCGGGCGGGCCGGTCAGCCCGCCGCCCAGCCCGCGTAGAACAGGCCCACGCCGACGATCACGCAGATGCCCTGGATGGTCCAGAAGCGGACCACGACCAGGACCTCGGACCATCCCTTGAGTTCGAAGTGGTGTTGCAGCGGGGCCATCTTGAAGACCCGCTTGCCGGTCAGCTTGAACGAGCCGACCTGGATGACCACGGACAGGGTGATCAGGACGAAGAGACCGCCCAGCAGGGCGAGCAGCAGTTCCGTGCGCGAGCAGATGGCGAGACCCGCCAGCGCACCGCCGAGGGCGAGCGAGCCGGTGTCACCCATGAAGATCTTGGCGGGCGAGGTGTTCCACCACAGGAACCCGATGCAGGACCCCATCAGCGCGGAGGCGATGACGGCGAGGTCGAGCGGGTCACGTACCTCGATGCAGGACCCCGGGTCGGTGAGGTTCATCGCGTTGGCGCACGAGTTCTGGAACTGCCACAGGCCGATGAAGGTGTAACCGCCGAGGACCATCGCGGAGGCGCCGGTCGCCAGTCCGTCCAGACCGTCGGTGAGGTTCACCCCGTTGGACATGGCCAGGATCATGAACAGGGCGAACGCGACGAACAGCACCGGGCCGATGGTCCAGCCGAAGTCGCTGAGGAAGGACAGCTTCAGGGAGGCCGCCGTCAGTCCGCGATCGTCCTCGAACCGGATGGCCAGTACGGCGAACAGGATGCCCACGATCAGCTGTCCGGCCATCTTCGCCCCGGCCCGCAGTCCCAGTGAGCGCCGCTTCACGATCTTGATGTAGTCGTCGAGGAAGCCGACGACGCCCATGCCCGCCATCAGGAACAGCACCAGGGCACCGGGGTACGTCGGCCCCTCACCGGTGATGACCTTGGTGAGGGCGTACGCGAAGAGCGTGGCCAGGATGAAGGCGATGCCGCCCATGGTGGGGGTGCCGCGCTTGCCGGCGTGGCCGCGGGGCCCGTCGTCCCGGATGTACTGGCCGTAGCCCTTGCGGGCCAGCAACTTGATCAGCAGTGGTGTGCCGCCGAGAGTCAGGAACAGGCCTATGGCCCCGGCAAACAGGATCTGGTTCATCGGACGGCGGTTTTCCCCTCGCTGCGTTCCCGTGCGTGACCGCCGCACCGGTATGGGCGGCTGTCGCAGCCCACACCCTATGCATAGGAGTGATCCCCGTACGCCGGTGGGTAGTTGACGCGGGCCGGAACCGTGCGGTGCCGAAGGTCACCCGGCCGTCGAGCAGATGATGTGCGGCGGGTGGCCCTCCCCTGTGCACGGGCGCGTTCGTGCCGGCCGCCGCCGGCCTGCTGGACGGCGGGCGCGCCACACGCACCGGGCGCACACCGAGGTGCTCGCCGCCCGCGGCCCGCGCGTGCAGGTCGACCCGGACGTGCTCCACATGGACGACGCAGGCGTGTCCACCTCCGCGGGCAGGGCCGCCGCCCTGGACCTGTGCCTGCACCTCGTCCGCCTCGACCACGGCTCGGCGGTCGCCGACGCGGTGGCCCGCCCACTGGTCGTGCCGCCCCACCGGGCGGGCGGCCGGGCCCAGTTCGTCGCCACCCCGGTGCCCGCCCGGGACGACCATCCGCTCACCGCGCTGCTGCCCCGGGTGGTCGGACGCCTCGACCGGCCGCTGACCGTGGAGGACCTGGCACACCGGGCGCGGTCGCGGTCACGCACCCTCGGCCGCCACTTCAACCACACACTCGGCGTGCCGCCGGACACCTACCGGCGTACCTCCGCGCGTGACCGTGACGGCGACCGCGACCGCGACCGCGCGCCCCGCCCCGGCCGACGGACGGGACCAGCCACGACCGTGAACCCGTGCCCGACACCCTCCGGTCGGCCCCCGCCGTCGCGGGGGGCTGCTCACAGCACGGATCCGGGGGACAGCCGGAGCGAGAATCGCCGGTCCCGCGCCTAGCGTGCCGGTACATGACGCCGCAGGAGTCGCATCCCACCGACGACCGGAACACCACCTCGCGCCGCACCGCGTTGGCGCTCGGCACCGCCGCGGCCGCCACGCCGTTGCTGGGCGGAACCCCGGCCCGTGCCGCGAGCGGCGGCCGGCCCGCCCCGGCCACCCCGCTGGACGAGCTGGACATCAGTGAACTGCGCGGGCGGCTGGACGACGGACGACTGGACGCCGAACGGCTCACCCGCCACTACCTGGAGCGCATCGAACGCATCGACCCCATGCTGCACGCGGTGATCGAGGTGAACCCCGACGCGCTGCGGGAGGCCCGGCGGCTGGATGCCGAGGGCGACCCGCGAAAGCCGCTGCACGGCATTCCCGTCCTGCTCAAGGACCTGGTGGAGACCGCGGACCGGATGCACACCACGGCCGGGTCGCTCGCCCTGCTGGGGCTGAGGCCGGCAGCCGACGCCACCGTCGCGGCCAGGCTGCGCGCGGCCGGTGCCGTCATCCTCGGCAAGACCAACCTGAGCGAGTGGGCGGGCGGCATGTCGCTCACCCACCACGCCGGCTGGAGCGCACGCGGCGGCCAGACCAGGAACCCCTACAAACTCGACAGGTCACCGAACGAGTCGAGTTCAGGCAGCGCGGTCGCCGTCGCGGCCGGCCTGTGCGCGGCCGCGATCGGCACGGAGACCAACGGCTCGATCATCGACCCGTCCTCGGCCAACTGCGTCGTCGGGGTGAAGCCGACCGTCGGACTGGTCGGGCGCGGCGGAGTGATCCCCGGCGTGCCGAGCCAGGACAGCGTCGGGCCGATCGCGCGCACCGTCCGCGACGCCGCGATCCTGCTGGGCACCCTCGTCGGGCTCGACGTCCGCGACCCCGCGACCCGGGCGGGCCGCGGCCACTTCCACCGCGACTACACCCGCTTCCTGGACGCCGACGGGCTGCGGGGCGCGCGGATCGGCGTACCGCGGTCGGTGTACTTCGGCTACAGCTCCCATGCCGACGACATCGCGGAACGGGCGATCGCCGTACTGCGCGGAGCCGGAGCGACCGTGGTCGACCCGGCGGACATCCCGACGGCCGAGCGGCTCGAGGACCTGCCCGGCTCGACGGTCGTCCAGGCGTACGAGTTCAAACGCGCGCTGAACGGCTACCTGGCCGACGCCCCCGGTGAACACCCGCGCAACCTGGAAGAGCTGATCGCCTTCAACCGGGAACACGCCGACCGCGAGCTGCGGTACGTACGCCAGGACGGGCTGGAGGCGGTACAGCATCTGGACTTCGGCGAACGCGAGTACCGGGAGGCGCTGGCCACCAACCACCGGCTCGCACGCGCCGAGGGCATCGACGCGGTGCTGCGCCGGCACCGCCTGGACGCGCTGGTGATGCCGACCACCGGGCCGCCGGCCAAGATCGATCTGATCCGCGGGGACACCTACGGCGGTGGCGCCTCCACACCGGCCGCACTCGCCGGCTATCCCGCGGTCAGCGTCCCGGCCGGGTTCGCGTTCGGCCTGCCCGTCGGTGTGACGTTCATGGGCACGGCATGGAGCGAGCCGGTCCTGCTCCGGCTCGCCCACGCCTACGAACAGGCCACCCGGGTCCGACGGCCGCCGGCCTACCGACCGGCGGACGTCGGCTTCTGATCCGGCAGGCGGCGGCCTCCGATCCGGCAGGCGGCCTCCGGTCCGGCGGTACGGCGCGTCCGGCCGGGCGGTCAGCTGCCGGGAACGGTGTCCTGGAACGTGGTGCCCGCGCTGCGGTACGCGTTGAGCTTGGCCGTGACCTGCGCCGGCGTGAGGACCTGGTCCTTCACGTGCAGGACGTAGTCGACCTGCTGGTCGTACGCCCGCGCGGTGGTGCTGGTCTGGCCCGCGAGGTCGATCAGCCACTGGTTGAAGTTGATCGACATCGGCCGCTCCGGCAGGTACGCGGAACCATGGGTGCCGAAGAGCTGCCCGTCGATGTAGTACTTGATGGTGCTGTTGTCGATGGTCAGCACCAGGTCGTGCCAGCCGCTGTAGCTCTGCCGCGCCTCGGTGTGCTCGTTGACCGCCACCCACGGGTCGGCCTGGTAGGTCTCCCAGGACGTGGTGTAGAGGATGTTGGCCGGCTCGCCCCAGCCGCCGTTGGGCAGGTACTCGAAGTCGTACTCGGCGTAGTCGTCGGCCAGCGGTGCCTTGAGGTCGTTGATGGTGAAGAACGTCTGGACGAGACGGTCGCCGTCCGGACCGTACCTGGGCGCGTCGTTGAACCTGACCCGCGCCGCGTAGGTGCCGTTCTTGAACTTCGTCGCCTTGGTGAGGATCTCGGTCTGCCTGGTGCTCGCCGCGGTGCCGGCGGTGGAGGTCTCCAGGTTCATGACGGAGTTGCCGCCCGTGGTGGCGAAGGTGACCTTCTCGGGTGCCCAGGTGGCGCCGGGTACGCCGGGCCCGCCGGAGTTGGAGCGCACGTTCCAGCCGTTCGCCGAGATCCTCGGGTCCGTGTGGCCGCTGTAGTTGAAGTCGTCGAACAGGGTGGGAGCGCCGGCCGGGGGATCGGTCGGCGGGTCGGTGGGCGGGTCCGTCGGCCCGTTGCCCCCGGGAGCCCGGCCCCACACGGTCGTGCCGGCCAGCTGCGCGGTGACCTTGGACCAGTCGCCGTACGACGTCTGGGAGGCGCCGAAGGAGTAGTCGTCGCTCTGGTTCAGCGACGCCCAGTTCGACTGGTGGAAGCGCAGTTGCAGATCGCCGGTGTCGGCGCCCGGGGCGAGCGAGCCGGCGCCGGAGGTGAAGCCGATCTCCAGGTAGCGGTCGGCCGTGGCGGTGGGGGCGGAGAGGGTGCCGAAGGTGCCCGTGACGTTGGCGCAGCCCTTGACGGCCCAGGAGCAGGCGAAGCGGTAGCTCGCGCCCGCCGAGTCGGCCTTGAAGTAGTAGCGGATCTTGACGCCGCTGAGCTGCACGCTCGCGGTGCCGGTGTTCTTCACCTTGAACCAGGGTTCGGCCTGGTCGGCGCCTGCGCCGGGGGCGCTCGTACGGTACTGGACGCTGAGTCCGTCGGCGGCCGCGTTCGCGGTGGCGGGGAGCGCGGTGAGCGCGGCGGCGCCCATGGCCACCGCGACGGCGGTGTGGACGGTGGCGCGCAGCCGGTTCTTGGCGAGCCTCATGGTGTTCCTTCCAGAAAGGTGGGGTGGTTCCCGGAATCGGACAGGTGGGGGGAGGGGAGAAGGGGTCAGGGGTGGCGGTGGACGCCGAGCGCGTCGAGCCGGGCCGTGTGCCCGTCGAGGCGGGACCGGAAGTCGGCCCAGTCGCCCGCGCCGCTCCAGCCGCGGTCGGCGAGGGCGCAGAGCCGCGGATACGTGAGGTACTCGATGTGGGCGGGCGTCGTGACGAACTCGGTCCACAGCTGGGCCTGGGTGCCCAGCACCCGCCCGGCCGCCTCGTCGTCCGCCTCCCCGGGTACGGGATCGTGGGCGTGGACGGCACGCAGTCCGACGACGGCCCCGGGCTGGGCGGGCGGCTCGTGCGGGGCGTCGGACTGGGCGTAGTCGAGGTAGGTGGCCCGGTGGTGGGCGTTGACCACGGAGTGTCCGCGGCGGGCCGCCGTCAGGGTGTGGGCCGGGTCGCGCCAGGTCATCACCGTGAAGTCGCGGGGCAGTTCGGTGCCGGTCTCGGCCCAGCCGACCGGCCGGCGGCCGTGCCGGACGAGGTGCTCACCGACCTTCTCCAGGAACCAGCCGTGCAGCGCCTCGGGGCCCGGCAGGCCCTCCGCCGCCGCCCGGCCCCGGGCGGCGGCGCTGCGCGTCCACTCGGTGGTGGGGCACTCCTCGCCGCCGACGTGGACGTACGGTGACGGGAAGACGTCCATGACCTCGTCGAGGACGGTGCGGCAGAAGTCGAGTGCCTCGTCGTGGACGCCGAGCACGGTGTCGCACACGCCCCACCGCGTCCAGACGTCCAGGGTGCGCTCCGGGTGGTTGCCCAGGTGCGGGTAGGCGGCTAGGGCGGCGCGTACGTGTCCGGGCATCTCGATCTCCGGCATGACGGTGACGCCGCGCATGGCGGCGTACCGGACCAGGCCGGTCAGTTCGGCCCGTGTGTACGCCCCGCCGTGCGGGACGCCGTCGTACGTGCCGCTGCCGTCCGGGCCCTTCTGGGACTCGGCGCGGTGGCCGCCGACCTCGGTGAGCCGGGGGAGGGCGGCGACCGGCATGCGCCAGCCCTGGTCGTCCGTGAGGTGCAGGTGGAACACGCTGATCTTGTGCAGGGCGAGCAGGTCGACGTACCGGCGCAGGTAGGGGACGGGCTGGAAGTGGCGGGCCACGTCCAGCATCGCGCCGCGCCAGGGGTGCCGAGGCACGTCGGTGATGTCGGCGCACGGCAGCAGCCACCGTGTGTCGCGCTGGGAAACCGCCGACAGGGCCTGGGGCGGCAGGAGTTGGCGGACCGTCTGGATGCCGCGGAGGAGGCCGGTGGGGTGCGCGGCGCGCAGCAGCACGGCGTGCGGGGCGACGGTGAGTGCGTACCCCTCCTCGCCCAGGCCGCCGGCTCCGGTGTCGAGCGCGAGGGTGAACCGCCCGTCGGGAGAGGGTGGCAGGGGCAGACCGGTGGCGGGGGCCAGCAGGGTGCGCAGCAGTTCCGCGGCCGGTTCGGTGCCCTCCCCGACGCGCAGTGCGGTGTCGGCGTCGAGCGTGAAGTGTCCCGGCCGGACGCGGGCCTCGGTGGGGCGGGGGACGAGGGTGAGTACGGATGCCTGTGCGGGCACGGATCGCCTCCGGAACTGCGGTCGCGGGGGAGTGCGTGGGGGGAGCGCGGACGGTGTGCGAGGAGTCAGCCCTTGACCGCGCCGGCGGCGAAGCCCGAGGTGACGTGGCGCTGGAGCAGCAGGAACACCACGAGCGCCGGGGCGGCGAAGAGGGTGGAGGCGGCCATGGTGGCGCCCCAGTCGGTGCCGAAGACGTTCTGGAAGGAGGACAGCCACACGGGCAGCGTGCGGTTGTCCTGCTGCTTGATGATGAGGAAGTTGGCGTAGGCGAACTCGTTCCAGGCGGTGATGTAGCCGAACAGCGAGGTGGCCATCAGGCCCGGCGCCAGCAGCGGGAACGCGATGTGCCGGAACGCGCCGAGCCGGGTGCAGCCGTCGACCTGGGCGGACTCCTCCAGCTCAGGGGGGATCGTGCCGATGAAGCCGCGCAGGACGATGACGGTGAAGGGGAGCGTCATCATGAAGTAGACGAGGGTCAGGGTCGGCAGCCGGTCGAGCATGCCGGTGTCCCGGGAGATGATGTAGACCGGGATGATCAGTGACTCCCAGGGCGCCATCTGGGCGATGAAGACCATGAGCATGAACTGCCGGCGTCCCCGCCACCTCATCCGGGCCACCGCGTAGGCGGCGCCGAGCGCGATGATGAGGGAGAGCAGGACCGCGCTCAGGGTGACCAGGACGCTGTTGCGCCAGAACAGGCCGAAGCCGTCGGCGCCGACCGCGGTGCGGAAGTGGTCGAGCGTCCAGGATTCCGGGAGGAACCGCGGACTGTCGGACTGGATGTCCCGGGTCGGGGTGAACGCGGTGGCGACCATCCAGTAGACCGGGAACAGGCAGAGCACGACCGTGACGACGGCGGCGGCGTTCAGGGGGATGCGGCGGACACGGGGCCGGGTGGTGCTCATGCGAGCTCGTCCTCCTGGCGGAACATCTGGCGGAAGTAGAGGACGAGCACGCCCGACATCAGCACGACGGTGACCATGGAGGCCGCCGAGCCGAGGTCGTAGCGCTGGCTCGACAGGGCGGTCTGCACCGCGTACACGGGCAGGATCGTGGTCGCGTCGCCCGGCCCGCCGTTGGTCATCACCCAGATCTGGACGAACGCCTTGAACGTCCAGATCACTTCGAGCGAGAACACCAGCAGGAAGATCGGCCGTACGACCGGGAAGGTGATGGAGCGGAAGATCCGCGGGCCCGACGCCCCGTCCAGCCGCGCCGACTCGTACAGCTCGACGGGCACGGTGGTGAGGGCCGAGTAGAGGGTGATCGCCGCGAACGGCACGGACTGCCACACGATCAGGGCGACGAGGATGGCGAAGGCGGCCGGCCCGTGCGCGAACCAGGCGTAGCGCTCGAAGGAGGCGAACCCCAGGTCGGTCAGGACCGCGTTGACGATGCCGAACTCCGAGTGGAACAGCCACTGGAAGACGGTGGTCGCCGCGATGACGGGCATCGCCCAGGTGAGCACGAGCGCACTGAGGACCGCGGTCCGGCCGAACCGGCCCAGCCGCTCGATCATCAGCGCGACCAGGGTGGACAGCACCATGACGAGGGCGACGTTGACCGCCATGAACAGGAAGGTGCGGCGCACCACCTCCCAGAAGCGGCCGTCGCCCAGCAGTGTGCGGTAGTTGTCGAGCCCGACGAACCGCGCGTCGCCCAGGATGAGCTGGCGCAGCCCGAAGTCCTGCAGCGAGATGACGACCGCGCGGGCGAGGGGGTACACCAGCAGGTAGAGCGTGCCGAGGACGGCGGGGGCGATCAGGACGTACGGCCAGATCCCGCGGCCGCCGCCGTCCCCCGACGGGCGCGGCGGTCCTGAGCCGGTCGTGCGCCGCAGCCGCCGGCTGTTCGGTGCGGGGTGGGGACGGGGCGCGGTCTGCTCCCGGACGGCCGTCACGGCACTCCTCCTGCGCTGTGGGGACGGTGGACGGGTTGCGATGGGTCATGTCGCGGCGGGTCGTGTCGCGGTGGTCGTGCCGGCCGGGGTCAGGAGCCGGTGTTCATCGCCGCGGTGATGGCCTCGGACGCCGTGCGGGCCGCCTTCCGCGCGTCGGCGCCGGTGAGGACGGCGGTCAGGTAGTCCTTGATCGGGTTCTTGGCCTCGACGGCGGCCCAGCCCGGTGTGTTGGGCGTGGCGTGGCCCTCGGCGGCGCCGACCGCCATGGCCGAGGCGCCCGGGTCGGAGGCGACCGCGCCGGCCAGGGTGGTCTTGTTCGGTACGTAGCTCATGGCGACCGCGAGCTTCTTCTGCCAGGCGTCGCCGGTGAGCTCCCTGACGAAGGCGTAGGCCGCGTCCTGCTTGGCGGAGGCGGTGGGGATCACCAGGTCGGAGCCGCCGGTGAAGACCGCGCCGGGTGTGTCGGCGGTCTTGCCCGGGATCGGGAAGAACCCCAGCTTGCCCTTGAGCGCGGGATTGTTCTCGATGACGGTGTTGGCACCGCCGGGGGAGGAGATGACCTGCGCGACCTTCCCCTTGGCCATGACGTCCGCCTGCGGGGGGCCGGCCTCGTCGGAGTCCTTGGGGCCCCTGCCGAGGGCCTGGAGCTCCTTGTAGAACTCCATGCCGCGCAGCGCCTCGGGGGTGTCCAACGCGCCCTTCCAGGTGCCGCCGGACTCGGTGGCCAGGTCGCCGCCCTCGTCCCAGACGAAGCCCGCGAGGGTGTACCAGTTCTGGCCGGGCAGGTAGATGCCCTGCGTACCACCGGTGTCGAGCTTCTTCGTCGCGGCGATCCACTGGTCGCGGGTCTTGATGCGGTCCGCGTCCACGCCCGCCTTCTCGAAGAGGTCGGTGCGGTAGACCACGACACGGTTGGCGGCGTAGTACGGGATGCCGTACTGCCTGCCCTCGTACGCGCCCGGCTCGGCGAGCCCCTTGAGCCAGTCCTTGCCGCCGAGTTCGCCGACCTTGTCGCTGAGGTCGAGCAGCCCCCCGCTCTGCGCGAACCGGGCGACCTGGGTGTTGCCGGTCTCGATGACGTCCGGTGCGTTGCTGCTGGCGAGGGCCGCGGTGACCTTCTCACCGATGCCGTCCCACTCCTGGACCTGCACCTTGACGTCGATGTCGGGGTGCGCGGTCTCGAAGCCCTTGACGAAGTCCTTCCGGAACGCGTCCGAGACGCTGTCGCGCATCAGCCACACGTCGATGGTGGTGCTCCCGTCGGACGCGTCGGAGGAGTCGCCGCAGGCACTCAGCCCCGCGGTCATCACGAGCACGGACACACCGGCAAACAAGCGGAGCTTCACGGTTCACCTCTGGAGGACATGAGCCAACCACCTGACCAGTGAAGCCCACTGGACAGCTCACCTCTCGATGCGGGGACGAAACTGGCATAGACCAATCGGCGTCGTCAACCCCCCTGGCGGCAAAGGGTTTTGACGCCTCGATCAGCCAGGACCCGGACGGTCGCCGACAGGAAGCGGTTACACTTCGCTCCGACCAGGGGAGTGACCGCACGGACCAACTGGTCAACTGGTAAGGGGAGGCCGTGCATGAGGGGGCGCACCATGAAGGAAGACGCACCGGGCGCGGTGCTCAAACGGGAGCGGGTCCGCGACTTCGTCCTCGACCTCGTCGAGTCGAGCCGCCCGGGTGACGCGATCCCCTCCGAGCGTTCCCTGTGCGCCCGCCTGGAGGTGTCCCGCCCGACCCTGCGCGCGGCGGTCGACGAACTCGTCGCCGCGGGACTCCTGGTACGGGAGCACGGCCGCGGCATGTTCGTGGCTCCCGAGAAGATCACCCAGGAACTCGTCTCCGGCCAGCAGAGCATGACCGCGCCGCGGGCCTCCGGCACCTGGTCGAGCCGGCTGCTGGAGTTCACCACCTTCGCGGCCGGCGCGCGCGTGGGCCGCAAGCTGCGCATGTCACCCGCCGCCGACATCGTGTACGTGGCACGGCTGCGCCTGGTCGACGGCGCCCCGATGGCGATCGAGCACCTGCACATCAGGGCCGATCTGGTCCCCGCCCTGTCGGCGCGGGAGCTGGAGGCCGGCGACCTGTACGAGCACCTGCGCGAACAGCACGGCGTGCAGGTGCAGGAGGCCGTCCAGGCGATCGAGCCGACCGTCGTCACCCGGGCCGAGGCCGAGCTGCTCGACGTGCCCGAGCTGTCCCCGGCACTGCTCTTCGAACGGCTCACCTCGGACACCACCGGCCGGCCCGTCGAGTACGTCCACTCGGTCTACCGGGGCGACCGCTACCGCATCGTCTCCCGGCTCACCCTGGACCCTTCGGCCACGGCCCGGTCGGCCCCGCAGGGACACCACCCCGGCATCCCGCCGGGCGACTTCGCGCACCGCGAGACCATCGCGTCCTCCACCCGCGGGGACATCCAGCAGGCCCCGTGAGCGACCGCGCGCCGTCCGTGCCGCAGCCGTGCTGTGCCAGGTCGTGACCGGGTCGTGACCGCGCTTGGGGTGCTTGTGGCACGAGAGGGGTGGGGAACCGGTGGTTCGTGCGGGTCCCGGACTATGTGGTGCGGCATGGGGGAGGCACACTGCATACAGGTAATTCCACGATCAAGAGGAACAGCATGATCACGCTCACCAAGGAAGACGGCCCCGCGGACCTCGACGGAGTGACCCATCTGTCGATCGGCGTGTCCTGGGACCCGACCGTCGGCGCCAGCGGCGGACTGATCGGCAAGCTGCGCCAGAAGACCGGCACGGACCTCGACCTGATCGCCATCGCGATGCAGGGATCGGACCCGGTGCGCCTGGCGGGGCTCGACTCCCTGGACCCGCTGGGCAACGGCTCGCTGGTGCACACCGGCGACAACCAGACCGGCAAGGGCGCCGGTGACGACGAGACGGTGACCGTCGAGTTCGCCCGCGTCCCGCAGAACATCACCTCGATCGTCTTCGTCGCCGCCGCCTACAAGAAGAGCAGCTCCTTCCAGAAGGCGCGCAACATCAGTTTCAAGGTGTACGACGCGAGCGGGGGCAGCACCCAGCAGGTCGCGGACATCTGGCCGAGCCTGCTCAGCAACGACAACGGCTGCGCCGTGGCGAAGGCGATCCGGGTCGGCGGGGCCTGGAAGCTGCAGGTGATCAACGAGACCGGCAAGATCAAGCAGGGCGACGAGCAGGCCCTGATGCGCTTCGCCGCCAGCAAGTAGGCCGTACCCGGCAAGCCGTCCCCGGCAAGCCGTGGCGAGCGGGCGGTGCCGGGCGAGCCGTACCGGGCAGGTCGTTTCCAGCGGTTCCCGCAGGGCCGTGACGGGCCGGTGCCGACACGTGTCGGCACCGGCCCACCTGCGTCTTCGCGCGGTGCGGCAGCCGCGGGCCACGGCGTCGGCACCTGTGCGCAGGCTAAGAGTGTACGTTCGTACGCTCTCGCTATAGGCTCTCGCGCATGACTGTTGACGTACTGCGCCGGCCCGCGGCGGCCGAACGGCGGGCTCGCGTAGCCGTTGCCGTGCTGTTCTTCACCAACGGCGCCCTGTTCGCCAACCTGCTGCCGAGGTATCCGCAGATCAAGGCGGACCTCGGCATCGGCAACGCGGCCTACGGCCTGGCCGTGGCGGCGTTCCCGGCGGGCGCCGTCGCGGCCGGCCTCGCGGCGGGGGTGGCCGTCCGGCGGCTGGGCTCGGCGCGCGCCGCGGTGGCCGGCACCCTGCTGACCGGCGCGGGCATCCTCGTCGCGGGCCTCGCGGACTCGGTGGCGCTGTTCGCGGCGGCACTGTTCCTGGCCGGGGCCATGGACGCGATCACCGATGTCGCGCAGAACGCCCACGGGCTGCGCGTGCAGCGCCGCTACGGACGCTCCATCATCAACTCCTTCCACGCGATCTGGTCCATCGGCGCCGTCGTCGGCGGATCCATGGCCGCCGCGGCGATAGCGCTCGGCCTCTCCCTGGGGCAGCACCTGGCGATCTCCGGAGTGGTGTTCGCGGTCGCGGCCTGTGTCGCCCTGCGGTTCTGCCTGACCGGCCCGGACACCGGACCGGCGGAAGGGGACGGAGCGAACCCCTCGGGCCCCTCGGACCTGTCGGACCTGTCGGACCTGTCGGGCTCGGAGTCCGCGCCGGAGGCGGTTGCCGGCCGGCGCGGAGAGCGGTGGGACGGGCGTCCGGCGCCGGGCCGGCGCACCGCGTACGTGCTGGCCGCGCTCGTGCTCATCGCCACGGCCGGCACGCTCGTCGAGGACGCGGGCAACTCCTGGGCCGCGCTCTATCTCTCCGGTTCGCTGTCCGCGTCGGTGACGCTGGCGGCCTCCGGCTACATCGCCCTGGTGGGGGCCCAGTTCGTCGGCCGCATCATCGGCGACCGGCTCGTCGACCGGTTCGGCCAGCGCGCGGTGGCCCGGACCGGTGGTCTCGTCGTCGTGGCCGGCATGGGCCTGGCGCTCGCCGTGCCCACGGTGCCCGGAACGATCCTCGGCTTCGCCGCCGCCGGGTTCGGTGTGGCGACGCTCGTCCCCGCGGCGATGCACGAGGCCGACGAACTGCCCGGCCTCAAGCCCGGTTCGGGGCTGGCCATCGTCTCCTGGCTGATGCGCCTGGGCTTCCTGCTCTCCCCGCCGGTCGTCGGCCTGGTGGCGGACGCCACCAGTCTGCGGGTGGGGCTCCTGGTGGTGCCCCTCGCCGGTCTGCTGGTGCTGCTGTTCGCGGGTGTGCTGCGGGGCAAGCGGCAGTAGGCGGAAACCTTCCGGAGGTGCCGGCGGGCGGGACCCGGCGGAACCCCGCGCTTCCCGGGCCGCGGACCGACGCCGAGTGTACGATCGTACGCATGTCGACGGATTACTTCGCGCAGGATCCCCGCACGAACCTCGAACGCATGGCGGCGGGCGACCTCTACATCGCCGACGATCCCGAGATCGCCCGCCGGCAGCAGCGCGCCGTGCGGCTGGCCGCCCGCTTCCAGGCGGCCTTCGCCGAGGACGCCGGGGCGGCCCGGTCGATTCTCGCCGAACTGCTCGGCGCCGTGGGCCCGGAGGCACACGTACGGCCGCCGCTGTACGTCGACTACGGCAGCAACATCACCATCGGCGCACGCACCTTCGTGAACTACAACCTGACCGCGCTGGACGTCGCGGCCATCACCATCGGCGAGGACTGCCAGATCGGGCCGAACGTCCAACTGCTCACCCCCACCCACCCCTTGGAGCCGCAGCCCCGGCGCGACAAGCTGGAGGCCGCCCGCCCGATCACCATCGGCGACAACGTGTGGCTCGGGGGAGGCGTCATCGTCCTGCCCGGTGTCACCATCGGGGACGACTCCGTCATCGGCGCGGGCGCGGTGGTGACGAAGGACGTGCCCGCCGGTGTCGTGGCCGTCGGCAACCCCGCCCGGCAGGTCCGCACCCTCTAGGCTCCCGCCATGGCCACCGGACACACTGACCCGCAGCGCCGCGAGCGCATCCTCGCGGCGTGCCTCGACCTCATCGCCGAAGAAGGGCTCGCGCACGTCTCCCACCGGAAGATCGCCGCCCGCGCCGGTGTCCCCCTGGGATCGATGACGTACCACTTCAACGGCATGGACGAGCTGCTGCGGGAGGCGTTCAGGCGCTTCGCCGACCACATCGTCGCCGTCTTCGACGCCCATCTCTCCGCCCCGGCCGACCGTGACGCGGCCCGCGAGGCGGTGGCGGATCTCGTCCACGTCCTGTCCGAGGGCAGCCAGCGGGACCTCGTCCTCACCCAGGAGCTGTACATCCTGGCCGCCCGCCGGCCCGCGTACCGGGAACTCACCCACGAGTGGATGGGCCGCAGCCGCGTCCACCTGGAGAAGCACTTCGACCCGGACACGGCCCGCCAACTCGACGCACTCATCGAGGGGTTGACCCTGCACCGCGCCCTGGACAACGAACCGCACGACCGTGCCCTGACCCTCGAGGCCGTCACCCGGATCACCACGACCGGCGCGCGCGGGAACTGATCAGGAATCGAGAAGCGCGGACCCCCGCTCCGCGCTTAGCGTGGCTGCCACGGACGTCCTCGCGACCCGGACGGACGTCCTCGCGACCCAGATGGAGACACGATGAGCATGGCCCCGACGCCGGACGGGCAGTCGCCCGCGCCGCACGCCGCCGACAGCCACGACCTGATCCGTGTGCACGGCGCGCGCGAGAACAACCTCAGGGACGTCAGCATCGAGATCCCCAAGCGCCGCCTGACGGTCTTCACCGGTGTCTCCGGTTCGGGCAAGAGCTCGCTGGTGTTCGACACGATCGCCGCGGAGTCGCAGCGGATGATCAACGAGACGTACAGCGCCTTCGTGCAGGGCTTCATGCCGACGCAGGCGCGGCCCGACGTCGACGTGCTCGACGGACTGACGACCGCGATCATCGTCGACCAGCAGCGCCTCGGCGCGGACCCCCGTTCCACGGTCGGCACCGTCACGGACGCCAACGCGATGCTGCGCATCCTCTTCAGCCGGCTCGCGCAGCCGCACGTCGGCCCGCCCGGCGCGTACTCCTTCAACGTGGCCTCGGTGTCGGCGAGTGGCGGATTCAGGGTCGAGCGCGGCGCCGAGAGGACCAGGACCGAGAAGGTGACGTTCAGCCGTACCGGCGGGATGTGCACGCGCTGCGAGGGGCGCGGTTCGGTCTCCGACATCGACCTCACCCAGCTCTACGACGACACGAAGTCGATCGCCGAGGGCGCGTTCACCATCCCCGGCTGGAAGTCGGACAACGTCTGGACCGTGGGCATCTACGCCGAGTCCGGATTCTTCGACCCCCGCAAGCCGATCCGCGACTTCACCGCGCAGGAGATGCGGGACTTCCTCCACGGCGAGCCGGTCAAGGTGAAGGTCAACGGCGTCAACCTCACCTACGAGGGACTGATCCCCAAGATCCAGAAGTCGTTCCTGTCCAAGGACAAGGAGGCGATGCAGCCGCACATCCGGGCGTTCGTGGAGCGGGCGGTCACCTTCACCGCCTGCCCGGAGTGCGAGGGCACCCGCCTCAGCGCCGCGGTCCGCGGGTCGAGGATCGGCAAGCTCAGCATCGCCGACGCCTGCGCGATGGAGATCCGGGACCTCGCCGAGTGGGTGCGCGGACTCGACGAGCCGTCCGTGGCGCCGCTGCTCACCGCGCTGCGGGGAACCCTCGACTCGTTCGTGGAGATCGGCCTCGGCTACCTCTCGCTGGAGCGCCCCTCGGGCACGCTGTCGGGCGGCGAGGCGCAGCGCGTGAAGATGATCCGCCACCTCGGCTCCTCGCTCACCGATGTCACGTACGTCTTCGACGAGCCCACCATCGGCCTGCACCCGCACGACATCCGGCGGATGAACGACCTGCTGCTGCGGCTGCGGGACAAGGGCAACACGGTGCTCGTCGTGGAGCACAAGCCGGAGGCCATCGCGATCGCCGACCACGTCGTCGACCTCGGTCCCGGCGCCGGCACGGCGGGCGGCACCGTCTGCTTCGAGGGCACCCTGGAAGGGCTGCGCGCGGCCGGCACGCTCACCGGCCGCCACCTGGACGACCGGGCCGCCGTCAAGGAGTCGGTGCGCACGCCCACGGGCGCGCTGGAGATCCGCGGCGCGAACACCCACAACCTGCGGGACGTCGACGTCGACATCCCGCTCGGGGTGCTGTGCGTGGTCACCGGGGTCGCCGGCTCGGGCAAGAGCTCGCTCCTGCACGGGTCGCTCCGCGCCGGTGAAGGGGTGGTGTCGGTCGACCAGGGGGCGATCCGCGGTTCGCGCCGGAGCAACCCGGCCACGTACACCGGACTGCTCGACCCGATCCGCAAGGCCTTCGCGAAGGCCAACGGCGTCAAGCCGGCGCTGTTCAGCGCCAACTCCGAGGGTGCCTGTCCGCACTGCAACGGCGCCGGGGTCGTCTACACCGACCTCGGCATGATGGCCGGCATCTCCACCACCTGCGAGGAGTGCGAGGGCAAACGGTACGACGCCTCGGTCCTCGAACACCGCTTCGGCGGCCGGGACATCAGCGAGGTGCTCGCGATGCCGGTGTCCGAGGCGCAGGAGTTCTTCGGCGCGGGTGACGCGCGCACGCCGGCCGCGCACAGGATCCTGACCCGGCTCGCCGACGTCGGGCTCGGCTACCTCACCCTCGGGCAGCCGCTCACCACACTGTCCGGCGGCGAACGCCAGCGGCTCAAGCTGGCCACCAACATGGCGGAGCAGGGCGGCGTCTACATCCTCGACGAACCGACCACCGGCCTCCACCTCGCCGACGTCGAGCAGCTCCTCGGCCTGCTCGACCGGCTCGTCGACTCCGGCAAGTCGGTCGTCGTCATCGAGCACCACCAGGCCGTGATGGCCCACGCCGACTGGATCGTCGACCTCGGTCCCGGCGCCGGGCACGACGGCGGACGGGTGGTGTTCGAGGGCACGCCCGCCGACCTGGTGGCGGCGCGCTCGACCGTCACCGGTGAACACCTGGCGGCGTACGTGGGCGCCTGACCCGCGGCTCGCGCCGACCCGCGCCCTGTGCGGACGGCGATCCTCGTGCAGCGGTGGAAGACGGTGGACAGGGATCGCGGGTGCGACAGACTCGGGTCATGAACGCAACGGATCCCAAGGCCGACCTCCGCTTCTACCAGCAGAACGCCCGCGACGCCCTGCTGTGGAAGCTGGAGGGGCTCTCGGAGTACGACGTCCGGCGCCCGCTGACACCGACCGGCACGAACCTCCTGGGCCTGGTGAAACACGCGGCCGGGGTGGAGCTGGGCTACCTCGGCGACACCTTCGGGCGGCCGTCCGGTGAGGAGTTGCCCTGGCTGGCGGACACCGCCGGCACCAACGCGGACATGTGGGCCACCGCCGACGAGTCCCGCGAGCAGATCGTCGGGCTCTACCGGCGGGCATGGGCGCACGCGGACGCCACGGTCGACGCGCTCGCGCTGGACACCGTCGGCACCGTGCCCTGGTGGCCGCGCAGCCGGAACGAGGTCACGCTGCACCACGCGGTCGTACGCGTCATCGCCGACACGCACCGGCACGCCGGCCACGCCGACATCCTCCGGGAACTCCTGGACGGTGCCGTCGGCATGAACGAGGGCAACGACGCCCTTCCGCCGGGCGACCCGCAGTGGTGGGAGAACTACCGGAACCGGCTCGAGCGCGCGGCGCGGGAGGCCGACGCGGGCACCTGACCGCCGCCCGAGCGGGGATCAGCCGGTGGGACCGCCGGCGTCCTGTCCCGGCACGGGCGTGTCCTCGCGCATGCCCCACCGGGACCCGTCGCGCCGCCGAGAAGCGCTTCCCGCGCTCCCCGAGCGCCGCGACGGCCGACTCCGCCCGCGGAAGGTCGCGGTCGGCGACGACCATGTGCTCCAGGAAGGAGCGCCGGGCCGCGATCCCGGTGATCGCGGTCCCGACGCCCCCTGCTCCGACCAAGAGGACCCGCACGCCGCAGCACTCCCTCGTCCCACCCGCCCGTTCGGTGGACCAGGACGACAGCAGCCGTACGGCCCGGACCGGTCCCTAGCGCGAGCCGCGCTCCGGTGTACCGGACGCCGAGACCGCGCCCCTGTCGAGCTCGACGGCCAATGGCGCCGCGACGAACATCGAGGAGTACGTGCCGACGACGATGCCGATGAGCAGGGCGAGCGCGAAGTCGGTCAGGGAGTCGCCGCCCAGCAGGGTCAGGGCGGCGAGGATGAACACGGCTCCCATACCGGTGTTGACGGTACGGGGGAGGGTCTGCAGGACCGCCGTGTTCACGAGCCGCGCGAACGGCGTCCCGCGGTCGCCGGCCGACAGCTCCCTGATCCGGTCGAAGACGACCACGGAGTCGTTGACCGAGTAGCCGATCACGGTCAGCAGTGCCGCGAGGAAGACACCGTCGACCGGTTTGCCGAGCCAGGCGAAGACACCGACGAGGATCAGGGCGTCGTGCGCCATCGCGGCGACCGCGGACACCCCGAAGGCCCAGCGGAAGCGCACCGCCAGGTACAGCAGCTGTGCGCCCAGGGCCGAGACCAGGGCGATGACCGCCCCGCGGCGTAGCTCGTCCCCGAGGCTCGGGCCGATGAGTTCGTCACGGACCTTCTCGGCACCGCCCGCGAGGCCGCCGACCGCCTCGTCCACCTTCGCCGCCCCGGCGTCGGACAGCTCGCCGGTGCGTACGGTGAGGTCGCCGTCGCCGGAGGTCTGCACGACCGCGCGGGGCAGCCCCGCGTCGGCGAGGGCGTCCCGGGCCCGGTCGGCGTCGACCGGGGCGGAGGCGGCGTACTCCAGGAGCCGCCCGCCGGTGAACTCCACACCGAAGTCCAGCCCCCGGACCGCGATGCCCGAGCCGGCGAGGACGAGGGCGACGGCCGATGCGGCCAGCCAGGTGCGCCCCCGCCGCATCAGGTCGGGATCGCGGCGGGTGAGCCGGTCGCGGACCTTCCCGGTCTCCGCGATGCCGGTGAGGTGGGGACGGCGTCGCACGGAGCGGCGCGCGACCGCGTGGTCGGCGAGGACACGGGTGATGACCAGGGCGCTGAACATGGAGGCCAGCACACCGATGCCCAGGGTGACACCGAAGCCCTTGACGGGCCCGGACGCGAGGAGGAAGAGCAGACCGGCGGCGATGAGGGTGGTGATGTTGGAGTCGGCGACGGCGCTGAAGGCGTTGCGGAACCCGGCGGTGAGGGCGGGACGCAGTCCCTTCCCGCGGGCCGCGTACTCCTCCCGGGCCCGTTCGAAGACGAGCACGTTGGCGTCGACGGCCATACCGATGGCCAGGACGAACCCCGCGAGTCCCGGCAGGGTGAGGGTGGCGCCGAGCGCGGCCAGGGCCGCGTAGGAGACGACTCCGTAACAGACCAGGGCCACGGCGGCCAGGGCACCGAGGAGCCGGTAGACCGCGATGATGAACAGCGCGGTCAGCGCGGTGCCGATGACGGCGGCCCGGGCGCTGGCCTCGATGGCCGCGGCGCCCAGGGTCGGACCGACGGTGCGCTGTTCCACGGTCTCGACCGGCACCGGCAGGGCGCCGCCGTTGACGAGCAGGCCCAGCTCGCGCGCTTCCTCCCGGCCGAAGGAGCCGGTGATCTGGGTGGAGCCGCCGGTGATGCCCGTACGGCAGGCGATGGACGTGTCGACCTGGGGCGAGGAGATGACCTTGTCGTCCAGGACGATGGCGACACGGCGGGCCGGATCACCGGCCGGACGGCACGCGGCCTCGCCGGTCAGCCGCGCCCAGGCGTCCTTGCCCGCCCCCTCGAACTCGACGCCGACGAACCAGCCGGCTCCGCCCTGCTGGTCGATACGCGCCTCGGCGCTGTCGACGTCGGCGCCGGTGAGCGCCGACGGGCCCAGGCGCACGGGGCGCCCGGACTCGTCGTCGAGGACGCGCTCGCCCGGCCGCACGGACCGCGACCCGGGCGCTGTCCCCTCGGTGTCGGCCGCGCCGAGCACGGGGTGGAAGGTGAGCTGCGCGGTACGGCCGAGGACGCCGGCGGCCTCACGCGGGTCCTGGACGCCGGGCAGTTCGACGACGATCCGGTTGTCCCCGGAACGCGCGAGGGAGGGCTCGGCGACGCCGAGCGCGTCGATGCGGTGGCGCAGTACCTCCAGTGTGCGGTCGGTGGCCTCGGAGTCGGCCTCGACCGTGGGTGAATCGCGGGTTTCCAGGACGATCTGGGTGCCGCCGCGCAGATCGAGTCCCAGGCGGACCGGTACGGTTGCGGTGATGTGGAGCGACAGGGCGAGTACGGCCAGGGCGAGAAACGCCCGCACGCGAAGGGCGCGCGTCAAGGGTGCCTCCAACAGGCATACCGCGGCCGTGTGATGCGGCCGCGGTGGGGATCGACTGGGTGACGTCAGATACCGGTCGGAGGCGGCGGGCCGCGCCCGCTGTGCCGCGCGCAGTGCTGGAGGGGGGCGAAGGCGCCGGGCGCGGCCGCCATGGGCGGCCCGGGCTCCGGCAGCGGGAGCACGAGGCCGGCCGGGACGGGCACCGCGCCGGGAGGCGGGACGTGCCACTCGCCAGGAGTGACGCGGCCCGCGCGGGGCGGCTGCCCGCAGGCCGTGGCGCAGGTGTCGTCGACGCCGTTGCGGATGCCGGTGGCGGCGGTGCCGGACCCATGGTGCGCGGCGGTCGCGGCCGGAGCCGGAGAGCCGGACGGAGCCGCGAACGGGGCGCCCTGCAGGCCGAGTACGCCGAGAAGGGTGAACAGCGCCGCCAGCACCATGCCGGTGACGGGTGCGTTCTTCCGACCGGTGGTGCGACCGGTGAGGTGACCGGGTGTGCGATTGACGGGGCGACCGGTGGTGGGGACGCGGGAGGAGGAGGGGGCGGGACGGGGCGGTCGGGCCATGTGCTGCCGCCTCCTCACCGCATGGTCGTCGGGTCCGCCCGGGGGCGGACCGGAGCGTGCCGGGGCGGGCCGCCGAGCGGCGGCCCTCAGGACAACGTGCGAGGGACACCGAAGGTTCGCGCGTCCCGCGGTACGAGGAGGAGGGCGGGGCGGGAACGCGGGCGCGCAGGGGTGGCGGAGCCTCTTGTGGCCCGTGCCGTCAACGATCACGATGCAGGGGCGGCCGCGGCTGTCCCGGCACGGCACGCAATGGCACCCACAGGAGTTCTCGTGACGTACGACATCAGCGCCCTCCGCGCCCAGTTCCCGGCGCTGGACGCCGGCATCGCCCACTTCGACGGCCCCGGCGGTACGCAGACCCCGCAGCCCGTCGTCCGGGCGATCGCCGACGCGATGGCCCGGCCCCTGTCCATCCGGGGCCGGCTGACACCCGGGGAGCGCAACGCCGAGGCCATCGTCACCGGAACCCGCCAGGCACTGGCCGACCTTCTGGGGGCGCAGCCTGCCGGGATCGTCTTCGGCCGCAGCGCCACCCAGCTCACCTACGACTTCGCCCGTACCCTCGCCAGGACCTGGGCGCCCGGCGACGAAGTCGTCGTCACCCGCCTCGACCACGACGCCAACATCCGCCCCTGGGTCCAGGCCGCCGCCCAGGCCGGTGCCACCGTGCGCTGGGCCGACTTCGACCCCGCCACCGGAGAACTGACCGCCGACGACATCCGCGCCGTACTGTCCGCGCGCACCCGGCTGGTGGCCGTCACCGCCGCCTCCAACCTGATCGGCACCCTGCCCCCGATCGCCGGGATCTCCGCCCTCGCGCACGACGCGGGGGCGCTCACCTACGTCGACGGCGTGCACTACGCCGCCCACACGACGGTGGACCTGGAGCGGCTCGGCGCGGACTTCTTCGTCTGCTCCCCGTACAAGTTCTTCGGCCCGCACCACGGTGTCCTCGCCGCCCGGCCGGAACTGCTCGAGACGCTGTGGCCGGACAAGCTCCTGCCCTCCACCGACGCCGTCCCGGAACGCTTCGAACTGGGCACACTGCCCTACGAGTTCCTCGCCGGTACGGAGGCGGCGGTCGACTTCCTCGCCGGACTCGGCGCCGGTGCCGACACCGGTCCCGGCACGGACGGCGCAGGAACGCGACGGCAGCGGCTCACCATGGCGTTCACGGCGCTCGAAGCACACGAACAGACCCTGCGGGCGCAGCTCGACAAGGGCCTGTCCGCGCTACCCGGAGTCCGGGTCCACTCCAAGGCGGCCCACCGCACCCCCACCCTGCTGCTCACCTTCGAGGGCCGCCCGGCGGCGGAGGCGTACCCCTTCCTCGCGGAGCGCGGTGTGCACGCGCCGGCGGGCTCCTTCTACGCGATCGAGGCCTCCCGCCGGATCGGCCTCGGCGACACGGGCGGCCTCCGCGTCGGCCTCGCCCCCTACAACAACGCCGAGGACGTCGAACGGCTGCTGGCGGGACTCGCCGAGTTCCTGGCGCCCTGAGAAGAGGCCGTTGAGGCCGTTGCCGCCGAAGCCGTACCCGTACCCGCATCCGCGCCCCACGCCGCCGCGCACAGCGCCCGGTCCACCTCCTGCGCGTAGTGCGCCGCCGCGAGCCAGGCGCGGGCGAAACGGTTGACGTCGGCGGCGACGAGGCGGCCGAAGACGTCGCGGGAGCGGTCCGCGGCAGCCGCGTGGAGCTCGTCGAGGAGGTCCCCGGCGCAGGCGAGCCCGTGACGGCGCAGGCGCCGGCCGTCGGCGGCGCCGTCGCCGGGGAGGGCGAGGACGCGCCGGCCCGCCGCGGCCGCCTGGTGGACGCGGCGGCGCAGGAGGTGCAGCGGCGCCTCGTCCGCGGCGGGCGGGGGGCCGGCGGGCGGCAGCGCGGGAGCGGGCAGGTCCGCGTGCTGGAGGCGGTCGAGTCCCAGGTCGACGTGGGCCCCGGGATCGAGCGGGTGGCCCGCGGCGAGCAGCAGCGCCCGCGGTACCGGAGCCGGGTCGAGCCGGGCGACGACACGCAGCCGGGTGCCCGGTGCGGCGGCGAGCAGGCGGAAGTTGTCGCGGTGGGGCAGCGCGGGGTGGTCGTGGGCCGCGACGAGCCGCAGTGACAGGCCGCCGCAGTCGGCCAGCAGGCAGTCGCCCGCCGCCTCGCGGACCGTGCCGGTGAGGGTGACGTCCAGGAACAGGAGGCCGTTCCCGCCGTCCAGGGCCCGTACCACCTGTTCGGCGGGGGACGGCGCCCACAGCCGGTCCAGAGGCGCCTCGTTCCAGGCGGCGCCCGACGCGCGCACGGCCCGCACCCCCGCGCCCGCACCCAGCCGGCCCGTCGGGGAGACGGTTGCGCCGGACACCGCGAGCCCGGCCCGCGACAGCTCGCGGTGGGTGAGCGTCGTGTCCCCGACGCGTACGGCCCGGTCGGCGGCGCCCACCGCCCGGCCGGGGCCACCGGGGGCGACATCCGGGACCGTGTGGAGACGGCCGTCGGCGTCGGCGGTCCAGGTGACCGCTCCCGCGTACCCGGTGGCCGTGAGGACGGACTCGGAGAAGAGCCCGTACAGCCGCAGGGACCCGTCCGGGACGTACGGCTGCCGTGCGGTGCCACGCAGCGCGGCGAGTTCGGGTCCGGTGGCGGCGGGCAGGCGGTGCGCCGTCCCCAGGGCCTCGCGCAGGGCGGCGGTGAGATCCGTGAGGCGGTACGCCGGATCGGCGCCGCGTGCCGCACGCAGTTGGGTCACGACGGAGACCGCGGAGGCGGCGATCCTGGGCAGCCCGCTGATCCGCGCGGTGTGCGCGGCGCGCAGCAACTCCGCCTGCAGCACGGCGCCGGACCCGTCCGTCCCGGCTTCGAGCACGGCGGCCGCGGCGTCGTACGCGGCTCGTGCGGCGGCGAGCTGGTCGGGCGTGGCGGTGTCGGGTCCGGCCGGGACGGAACCCTGACCGCCGGAGTCGGAACCCTGACGGCCGGAGCCGGAGCCGGAGCCGGAGCCGGAGCCGGAGCCGGACTTGGGCCGGGGCCTGGACGCGGTGTCTGCGTTCGCCGCGTCCGCAGCCGCAGCCGCAGCCGCATCCGCAGCCGTGTCCATGCCCGCGTCCGCGTCCGCGATCGGGGCGGCAGAGGCCGCCGCCGCGCGGTGCAGGCAGTCCGGTGCCAGCAGACAGCCGCAGCGGATCGCGTCCGCGCTGGTCACGGCCCCACCGGGGGCGTGCAGTTCGAGCGTGGTGTCGTCGTCGACGGCGATGCGTACGGTGTCGCCGTCGCGGATGCGCGGGCGGTCCGCGAGCTTGCCGATACCGGCGTCCAGCCGCTTGCGCAGCCGGGGGGAGAGCCCCGCCACGAGTTGGGCGGTGACGGACGGAGCGACCGGAGGCAGGTCGAGGCTCATGAGACTTTCTCTCCTACCCAGCGGGCGAGTTCGAGAGGGCTGAGGGCGGCGACGGGCATGCCCGCGGCGACGAGTTGTCCGGCGACGCCGGTCGAGTACCGGGGGCGGCCGGTGTCGTCCAGGCTCGCGCAGCCGAGCACGTGGCAGCCCGCCCCGACAAGGCCGCGGACCTCGGCGAGCAGGCCACCGATGGGGTAGCCCTCCTCGAAGTCGCTGACGACCACGACGAGGGTGCGGGACGGCACGGTGACGAGCTCACGGGCGTGCCGCAGTCCCGCGGCGATGTGGGTGCCGCCGCCCACACTGACCTCGAGCAGCAGCGACAACGGGTCGTCGACATGACCGCTGAGGTCGATGACCTCCGTGGAGAAGGCCAGGAAGTGCGTGGACAGGGTCGGGACCCCGGCGAGGACCGAGGCCGTCAGGGCGGCCCAGACCGTGGAGGCCTCCATGGAGCCCGACACGTCGGTGACCAGGATCAGCCGCCAGTCCGCGGCGCGTCTGGCGCGCGAACGGAAGACGGGGTGCTCCGGAATCACCTGGACGGTGCCGTCCGGGCCGCGGCGCGCGGTCGCGAGGTTGGCGCGCAGCGTGCGGTTCAGGTCGAGACCGCCGCCGGGGCGCCGGCTCGGGCGCGGCAGGGTCGTGCCGTGCAGCGCGGGACGCAGGCGCGTGGCCAGTTCCCGGGTCAGCGCCTCGACCAGTCGGCGGACCAGCGGACGCAGGGCGGCGAGCCGTGCCTCGGGCAGCCCTCCCGCGTGCCGGAGCACCGTGCGCAGCAGGTCGACGGAGGGCCGCACGCTGTCCGGGTCCAGCTCGGCGAGCACGTCCTTGCGGCCCGCCGAGGCGGCTGCCGCCAGTACCTCCTCCCGGACACCGGGCCCGAACAGGGCGGCCAGTTCCTCGGACCATTCACGCACCCCGGGGTACGGAGCCTCACGGCCGCCGCCCGTACCGCGCGGGCCCCGCCCGGCCAGGTCGCCCCTGCTGCCCTCGCCGCGTCCACTGCCGTACAGCTCGTCCAGCGCGGTCGCCAACGCCGCTGCCCGGCCGGGCAGTCGGTCCGTACGACGGCCGAGGACGAGCCGCCAGCGGTCGGCGGGCGCGAGGACGTGCTCCTCGGGGATCCGCGCGGCGGCGGTTTCGCGCGCGGTCTCCTCCGCGGGCGCGGGGCCGCCCTCCTGCGGCGGAGGCAGCAGGCCCAGCGTGCGCAGGGCGGCCCGGGCCGCGAGGTCGGCGCCGGTCCAGGTGGCGAGCGCGGCGGGATCGACGCCGCCGGTGTCGCTCAGGCGTGTGGTGGCGAGGCGCTCCTCGACGGTGTCGAGGAGCCGGTCGCGGGCCGCGGGACTGAGGGCGTCGAAACCGCCCCGGAGCGCGGGCAGCCGTTCGAGCAGGTGCCGGTCGGGCATCTCGGCCACGCGGTTGAGCAACGGCTCCAGAGCGGGAGCCGCCGCCTCCAGCAACGGGCCCGCGGCGGTCAGCACTCCCGCGAGACGACCGGTGAGGGCGGACCTGGCCTCGGGGGTGACGGCTGCGTCGACCCACGACGCGATGCGGTCGCCCAGCGCGCGAGGGTCTTCGTGGCCGAGGAGTACGCGTACGGCTCCGGCGGCGCCGCGCATCAGCGGGGAGCCGTCGGCGGCCAGCCGGGCGAGTGCGCCGGCGAGCCGTATGCCGCCCAAGGGGTCGGCCCGGTGGGCGAGTTCGAGCAGGGCGTGCGCGTCGTCGCGGTCCTCGGAACCCGTGAGCCCGTCCACCTGCCGCACCGCCGCGGCGGTCAACAGCTCGGCCACGGCGGTCACCGTGGAGGTACGTCCCCCACCCCCGTCCCCGTTGTCGGCCTTGTCGGCTCTGTCGGCTCCGTCGGCGTCGTCGGCGTCGAGGCCTGGTACGTGGCCCGCCCGCAGCCGGTCCAGCAGGGCCAGTCCGGTGAGGAGTTCGGGCAGAGTGGCGGTCTGCGGCAGGACCTCGCGGACGTCGGCGAGGCGTTCGTCGGTGAGCGCGGGCAGGCCGCACTCGGCCGCCTGCCGGAGGCCGTGCAGGGTCTGCGCGGCCGTGGACCCGCCCTCGTCCCGCTCCACGCGCCGGCGTTCACGCAGCAGACCCTCGGCGGCCTGCGCGGGGGTGACTCCGCGGACACCGGCCGCGGTCAGCATGGCCGCCGTGGCGGGCGTCCAGCGCACCTCCCAGCGTGAGGTCAGGGCCTCGGTGCCGCCGGCGCCGACCACCTCCTCGGCCTGCGCGTACGGCACACCGCACACGGTCAGGCGCTGCAGCAGGAGCTCACGGCGCCGGTCCAGGCCGGAGCGCAGCGGATCCAGCCGCAGGTCCCGGGCGGCGGAGCCGGTGCTGTCGGGCCCGGGGAGCCGCAGCTCCGCCAGCTCGGCCTCCACCGCCGGAGCGAGTCCGCTGCGGGGCGCGCCGGGTGCCGGGCGGCCGCCACGCGCCCCCACGAGCACCCGTTCCATCGCCCGTGCGACGGCCCGGCCGCGCCCGTACGGCTCACCCTGCGCGAGGACGGTCTGCACCGCCTCCACCAGTTCGCCCCGGCCGGCCGCGGGCAGTCCGCGCAACCTGGCGAGGTCTCCCGCGAGCCGGCTGATCTCCCGGGCGTCGGGAGGACCCGAGGGGTGGCCCTGGGCGCGCAGTTCGGCGCAGATCCGCACGGCCGCCCGGGTCAGGGCCTCCTCCAGGGCCGCCGGGTCGCCCGCCGCGCGCAGGACCAGGTGCTGCCACTCCGGGTCCCGGATGCCCGCCGGATAGCCGGACCGCTCGTCGAGGAGCGGGTAGGTGTACGGGATGAGGGACGTCGTCCAGGCCGGGGCGCCGGTGTCCGCAGGCCCGGGGGCGGACAGCCGGGCCTGCGCACCGGCGTCCGAGGACGCCGCCGACACCGTGGACACCGTGGACGCCATGGACGCCGCGGATGCCGCCGGTGCCAGCGCCGGGGCGTGGAAGGCGCCGACGACCACGGCGGCGCGTTCACCGTTCGCGGTGGCGGTGGCGATCCGGGTCCGCATCCACTCCTCGCGCCGCAGGTCCAGCTCGGGCACACCGCCCGAGGCCGCCGCGTCCTCGCGCAGCGCCCAGCCCGTCAGGAGGGCGGCCCGCCGCAGCGCCTCGGGCGGTGAGCCGGGCGCGGCGGTCTCGACCAGACGGTCCCAGAGGTCGTCACCGGTACGCCCCGTGAGCCGGGTCCGCAGCGCGTCGGCGAGCCCGGCGGAGGACCGGTCCGCACCGGCACCGGCACCGGCACCGGTACCGGCACTGTCACCGGCGCCCGGGGCCGGGTCCCCGGGAGCGTGCCGTGCGGCGCCCCACGCCCGGTCCGCGAGCGGCAGGTCGCACGCGACGACCGGCACGTCGTGCCGGGCGGCCCAGCGCACGGCGGCGAGTTCGGGGGAGAAGTCGGCGAACGGGTAGAAGGCCGGACCCCGCCCGCCGCCCCCGTCGCGGGGGGCGGCGGCGAGGGCGACCGGGGCCCGCGTCTCCTCGTGGCCCAGCCAGGGCAGCCACTCCTGCATCTCGTCGGGGAGCTCGACGAGCAGCACGTCCGGCCGGGCCGCGGTCAGCAGCGCGGGCACGGCCGCGGCCAGGGACGGCGCGTGGTGCCGTACGCCGATGAGGTAGGGCGCCGCGGGGTCGGTCAGGGCCGCCACGGCTTCGTCGGGGGAGAGGGGCACGGTGGTCAGTCCTCCAGGACGGTGCGCAGGTCCCACAGGGTGCGCCAGGTGGCGGAACCCTGTTCGGCGCGGCGCCTGACAGGGCCGTCCCAGTAGCCGCGCAGCCGCGCCGCGTCCGCGGGGTCGTCCTTGCGGACCACGCCCAGCAGATGTCCCGGCAGCAGGCCGAGCACGTCACGGTCGCCGGGGAAGTAGGCGGCGGCGAGCCCCAGCGCGCCCGCCACGGACACCGCCTCCGCGGTGCTCATCACGGTGGAGGGCCGCTCGACCTCCCAGCCCTCCGCGGACCGGCCCTCCCGCAGGTCCCGGAAGGCGGTGACGAGGGCTTCCAGCACGGCGTCGTCGACCTGGAAGGCCGCTCCGGACCGCTCGACCGCGGCGCGGGCCTGACCGCGTACGAGCGCGGTCTCGGCGTCGAGGTCCGTGATGGGGCCGACGGTCTCGAAGTTGAACCGGCGCTTGAGGGCGGCCGACATCTCGGAGACCCCCTTGTCGCGGAGGTTGGCGGTCGCGATGAGGCAGAACCCGGGCGCCGCGTGGGCCAGCGCGTCCTCGCCGCCCGCCAGTTCCGGTACGGCGATGCGGCGCTCGGAGAGCAGCGACACCAGGGCGTCCTGGACCTCGGGCAGGCAGCGGGTGACCTCCTCCACCCGGGCGACGGCCCCGCGGGTCATGGCGGTCAGCACGGGCGAGGGCACGAGGGCCTGCCGGCTCGGTCCCTGGGCCAGCAGCAGGGCGTAGTTCCAGCCGTACTTCAGCTGGTCCTCCGTCGTGCCCGCGGTGCCCTGGACGACCAGACCGCTGGTGCCGCAGACGGCGGCGGACAGCAGCTCGGACAGCATGGACTTGGCGGTGCCGGGCTCGCCGACGAGCAGCAGCCCGCGCTCACCGGCGAGCGTGACGACGCACCGCTCGACCAGGGCGCGGTCACCGACGAACTTGCCCCCGACGACGAGGCGCCGCGGCACGCCCTCGGGCACCTCCGCGCCGTCGGGCAGCCGCAGGGCCCGCCCGTCACTGCCCATGACGAACGTGACGACGGCGCGCGGGGTGAGCCGCCACGCCGGAGGGCGCGGCCCGTCGTCGTACGCGGCGAGGAAGGCCAGCTCGGTGGCGTGCAGATCCTCGGGCGGGGTGATCTGGCGGCCCGCGGCGGGGGCCGGGGTGGTGGTGGTCATCGGTGGTCCGTCCGGTGGAATGGTGAGATCGCGGTGGGTGAGGTCGTCATCGGCGGCGGCCCTTGCGGGTGGCGCGGGTGGTGAGCTGCTCGTAGGCGGGCACGTCGGCCTCCTGGACGCGCTGCCAGGCGCGGGCGAACAGGTCGGGCAGCGGGAGGAGGGGCACGGCGCGCGTGTTCGCGCGGACCGGGTAGAGGCCTTCCTTCCAGGTCTCCACCGGCAGCGCGGGGGACTTGAGGTCGCGCCAGCCGCAGGGCAGGAAGAGGGTACGCCCGGCGCGCGGCCGCTTCGCCTCCACGACCAGGCCGGTGGCGGCCAGTTCGGTGCGGGCCTTCTTCAGCCGGGCGGGCTTCCAGCCGGTCCAGCGGGCGCAGTTGCGGTCCGTCGGATCGGGCAGGGCCAGCAACTGGAGATGGAGCGCCGCCGCGTCCGCGCTCAGCCCGTGGGCCCGGGCCACCTCCGCGACCAGCGCGGGAGCGACGACGGTCGGGTCCTGCGCGTACCCGGTGGGTGCCTCGGGGGAGAGACCGGCCGCCAGCGCGCGGGCGAGTTCGTCGCCGAGGACCGCGCGCAGTGCCCGGAGGCCGCTGTCGCGCTCCGGCCCCACCAGGCCCGCCAGCAGCCCGAGGACCGCGTCGTCCGGACCGGTGAGGACGGCGGGACGCAGCAGGACGGTCTCCCGGTCGCCGTACGAGGGCCGCAGTACGAGAGCCTCCCCGACGGGCGTCGAGCCCTGTGCGTCGGCGCCCCCGGTGGCCGGCAGGCCGTACGCCTTGCGCAGTTCGGCCGCCGTCGAGCCGCCCTTGTCCGTCCACTCGACGTCGAGGTCGAGCAGCAGTCCGGGGTCGGTGAGCCGGCGCCGCAGGGCGGCGAGGCCCTCGGGCAGGGACGCGCGCAGCGGGTGCCCGTACGGCAGGG
Organism: Streptomyces sp. V3I8; assembly: GCF_030817535.1. Taxonomy (NCBI): domain Bacteria; kingdom Bacillati; phylum Actinomycetota; class Actinomycetes; order Kitasatosporales; family Streptomycetaceae; genus Streptomyces; species Streptomyces sp. V3I8. The sequence goes on from NZ_JAUSZL010000002.1 coordinate 8,488,546, forward strand.
CGTAGGCGAGCGAGGCCAGGGAGTCGACGGCACGGGTCAGGTCGTACCGTCCCGGCAGCGCCGCGGGGTCCGCCGCGACGAAAGCGCCGTCCTTGTCCGGCCGCTGGACCGTGGTGCGGCTGATCCAGGGGGTGAGCGCCGGGTTGAGCACGGCTTCGGCGGATCCGGCGGGCAGACCGGCGAGGTCGACCGCGAGGTCCTCGGGCAGGCGGACGAAGGAACCGAGCCGTTCGGCCCACACCCGTCCCGCGGCCGCGATGTCGGGCCCGGTCGTCCACAGGTCCGCGGGGTCCTCGGGCAGCAGGGCGGCCAGGAGCGCGCAGACGTCCTCCCGGCCGAGCGTCGACAGACGGCCGTTGCCCAGGGCCAGCTGCTGGGGCCTGAGCCCGATCGTGGTGCGCACCTCGGCGCCGGGGTTCTGCGGACGCGCGGCGAGCAGCACCGCGGCCTGGACGGGACCCAGTCCTTCGCGGGTCGCGGCGACGAACGCGGCGGGCGCCTCCGGCAGCCAGGGTGCGACGCCCTTGTCGCGCACCAGCCGGGCGAAGGCGGCGAGCCCGTGCTCGGGGAACGCGGCGGGCACCGCGGTCGCCTCCTCCAGCGTGAAGTGGGCGACGGCACCGAACGCGCCGGACGGGTCGTGGTCGAGGGCGAGCCAGCTGACCCGGTCGTACCCGGCACTCCGGCAGCCCAGGACGACCACGGTGCGGCCGTCGCGGCGCAGCACCTGGCCGACCCGCTGCCGCTGGGTGCGCCGGTTGTACGGCTGCTGCTGCCCGTCCTTGTCGTACGGCTCGCTCAGCAGGACCTCGCGCAGCCCGTGGCCGGGTGTGGCCAGAGGTCCTTCGGCGACCGCCTCGAACAGCAGGAGCAGTGCCTCGCGCTCGGCGTCGGTCACCACGGGCGCGGCGGCCCGGTAGGCCAGCGGCCGCAGGACGGTCAGGAGCGAGGTCCACACCGAACCCATGCCGGGGATCGTGCGCTCCTCGCTGCGCCATCCGTCGCGCAGGGCGCCTGTCCGTACGGGGTCGGGCAGGGGCTTGCCGTCGGCGGGCCGTCCGGACAGCACGTGGTTCACGGCCCGGATCTGGCGCAGCGTGGTCCACGCGTTGTCGCCTCCCCACCAGCCGCCCAGTTCGGCGATGCCGCCGGTGGCCGCGCGCAGGGTCCGGTCGTCGCCGTGCCGGGGGCGGTGGTCCGCGAACATCTCCTCGTCGCGCCGTGCTTCCGACGGCTTCCTCTCGGCCGGCGGAGCCACGAACGCGGCCGCCGAACCGGTGAGCTGGAGCGACGCGCGGACCAGGGCGGACACGCCGGTGAGCAGCCGCTCGTCGGTGAGGCCGGGCAGGGCCGCCGACACGGCACGCCGGACGAAGTGGTCCGCCGCCGGGACGACGGGCCCGCCGTCGGCGGCCTTCGCGTCGGAGCCCCCCGCCGCGACGATCAGTGCCTCGCGCTCGGCCAGCGCCGCGGCCGCGGCGGCCAGCACCTCGGCCGCCGTCCCGTCGGTGAGGGTACGCAGCACGGCGGACGCCCGCTCGTCCCGGGGACGCAGCGCGTGCCAGAAGGCGATCGGCGGCACGAGCCGGGTGCCGGCCGCGAACTCCCCGCCCCGCTGACCGGGCATCACATGGCCGACCTCACCGGTGGCCGAGAGGTCGTCGGCGGCCAGCAGCGAGACGCGCTGGTGGCGTTGTACCGCGACGGGCTCGGCGCCTCCGGGCAGTCGCAGCGCACCGAGGGGGGTGGCGAAGCCCCGGTCGCCGTCCGGGCGCAGGGTGACGGTCCGGCCGTCCGGTGTGCCCGCGGTCGTCCTGGCGTCGGCTCCCGTGCCCTGCGAGCGCACCCAGCGGCCGAGCACCGTGCCGTCGGTGCCGAACGGGCTGTGTTCCAGGCCGGGTTGCAGCGGCAGGACCTCACACCTGTGCTGCAGCAGCGTGGCGTCCTCGCGGATGCCCGACCGCAGGAAGGCGGGCAGGGACGCACGGCCGTGGGTCCCGGTGGCCGGGTCGTACTCCAGCCAGACCTGCTGACGGCCCTGCCGGCCCTGGCGCCAGCAGGTCGTGCCGTCACCGATGACGGGACGGCCCGCCGGCAGCACGGTGTCGCCGGCGTGCAGTGTGCGCCCGCCGGTGGCACGGCCGCCGCCGGACAGCGGAACGGAGGGGGCACCGGCGTCGTTGCCGTACCAGCGCGGCAGCTGCTCGCCGCCGAGGGTGAACACCTCGGACGGCCGCGCCGACCAGTAGCCGTACTGCGTGCTGTCCTGGCGCCACATCACGAGCAGTTCGCCGTCGGTGTGGCGGAACTGCGGCTGCGTCCAGCGGTCCAGCTCGACGGGCAGGCGCAGGTCGTGCTCGAGGAGCACCTCGTCCGGGCCGACGACGACGACCTTGTGCCCGCGGGAGAGGATCAGCGCGGGCCAGGCCTCGGTCAGGCGGAGCTCGTCGTCGGGCTTGCGGGCGGTGTCGCCGTCCAGGATCCGCAGCCCCTCGTCGAGGGCGGGCCAGCCCAGCTCGTCCAGGATGCCGGCCCGCAGCGTGCGGCCCAGCAGCGGCGCGACCCGGTGCTCCGCGACGCGTGCGACCGCCCGCGGACCGACCCGGGCGGCGACCGGCCGGAAGGGGCGCAGGCGCTGGAGCGCCGCGCGGGCGCCGGGCAGGCCCGTCGCCGCGTCCAGCGTCCCGGCCACGTCGTCCAGCCACTCGCGCAGCACGTCGTTCAGCACGGGATGCGCGGCGATGCTCTCCAGCAGGCCGGAGGAGAGGGTCCGGTCACCGCTCAGCGCACCCATGGCCCGGAGCAGCAGGCTCCGGTACCGCGGATCCGCGGCGGTGGCGGACAGGTCGCGCCCACCGGGCCGGCGCTCACCGAACCAGCGGTCCAGGGGCAGCTGGACCGGCTGGTCGGTGTCGGGCAGCACCAGGGGAATGCCCTGCGCCACGCACAGGTCCAGCAGGTCGAGGTCGGCGCCGGCGCGCCAGCGCCCGGTGAAGAGGTCCACGGGCCGGCCGTCGGCACGCAGCCGGGGCCCCATCCGTTCGACGAGCCGCAGGGTGAGCGGGGAGCGTCCGCAGACCACGGCGCCGTGCTTGCGGTGGGCGGCCCAGCGGGTGAGCCAGTCCGCGGCGTCGACGCCGGCGGTCCCGCCGTCGCCGCCGGGGCCGGTGTCCTCGCCGGTGAGGAGGCGGTCGGCGCCGGCCTCCGAGAGGAGCGTCAGCCAGAACTCGTCGTTCTTCCCGTCGCGGCCCAGACCGGTCGGCATGATCTCCAGCAGCCGGGTCCGCACGGCCGGCCGCCGCTCGCCCAGGACGGAGAGCGTGGCCCGGTAGGCAGTCCAGAAGGAGGCGGGCGCCCGTACCGCGGCCGGCGAGGCGACCAGCTCGGCCACGAACGCGCACTCCTCGGTGACCCGGTCCAGCCCGGCGGCTTTGATCAGGCCGCGGGCGTCCTGCGGCAGCGACGCGTACGGCGGCATACCGGCCGCGCACCGCTCCACGCACAACTGCCGGAACTGTGCCCACGCCGCGGCGGGGTCGAGTCGCTGGGACAGGCCCCTCACGTGTTCCTTGAGCGCCTTGACCGTCAGCGCCCCGGCGAAGGCGAACTCCAGGAACACGGCGCGCTGCCGCTCCTCGTCGACGGCCAGCGCGTGGACCCGCTCGGCCTCACGGGCCTTGCCGAAGAAGGTGGCGGCGTACGTCGTGTTCTCGGACCGGAGGAAGACCCGCGCGGCCTGCTCGTAGAAGGTGGGCAGGAAGTGCGGCACGGCCCGGCCGAGCCGCTCGCCGAGCGCTTCGAAGCCCTCCTTGGCGGTGCCGGGGCGGGACTTGGCCTGGCGCGCGAGCCGCTCGACGTCCTTGACCAGCGCCAGCGCGTGGTGCCCGTTGGCAGGGTCGTTGACCAGCGCCCAGGCGGGGAAACCGAGGGTCTCCCGGCGCACCTGCCCGACCTCGGGGGTCTGCGGTTCGCGGACCAGGCCGAGGAACTCCAGGGCCAGGTCCTCGGCCTCGCCCAGGGTGCCCGGCACGAGCCGGACGGCGAGCCGGCCGTCCAGCGCCGGATGCGTGTAGGTCCGTACGGTGAGCGTGTCGGCGTCCTCGCCGGTGGTGGTGCCCACGGGCAGGACGGCGCCGGCTTCGAGCAGCGCGGCCGTGGTGGGGTGTGCGTACGTCGTCATGCCGCCTGCTCCTCGTCCTCGATGTCACGCCCGGCGAACAGGGAAGCCGCCATGCGCATGCCCTCCGACCAGGCCACGGGCCCCACCTGACCGAGCGTCAGGACCCGGCCCGCGCCGTCGGTCCACATGAGGGGACCCGTCTCGGTCTCCTCGTAGCCCTCGTGGTCGCCGATCCAGACCCGGGCCTCGATGCCGCGCGAGTCCTCCCGCACGGGACAGACGGCGTTGCCGCCGCGCACGCGGTAGCCGAGCTGGGTGGCGCGGCCCTGCAGGAAGCGCAGTTGCCTGAACGCGCCGCCCGCGTGGTCCTCCACGGAGGTGGCCTCCGCGTCGACGGCGGCGGGGCGCCGCCACACCTCGCGGAAGAGCTGCTGGGCCCGCTGTCCGACGCCGAGCTCGACGGCGAACTCCCGCAGTTCCTCCAGGTCGTCGAGGAGGACGGGGTGCGGAAGGCGGACGAGCTCGGGGGTGATGCGCACACTGTCCCCGTCGAGGTCGACCAGACCGAGTCCGCGGTCGAGGTCGGCGTCCCGGAGGAATCCGGCCACCTCGTCGTCCGGACCGGTGACGACGAGGTCGCGCAGGGCGCTCTGCCAGGCGGGATCCGGCCACACCCGGGCGAGGACGGCGAAGGGCACCGGGAGCGAGCGCACCATCCACTTCTCGACGTCGGCGAGACACTGGCGCTCGTGCCGTTCCAGCCACTCGGCGAGCTGCCGCAGTCCGACGACCGCCGGATCGTCCGCGAGTTTGGCGGGCACGGACTTCAACCGCCGCCCCGCGGCGTTGCGGCACACCACTTTCCCGCCGTCGAGACCGACCTCGTAATCACCGGCCGTGACCCACCCCATGAGTGCCTCCCCGCACTTCGTTGATCAAGTGACGGGAACTCTAGGGGAGGCCACTGACAACGCCTGGATCGAGCCCACCAGGCACGGGAAGGCAGGGCGGACCGGGCCGCCGGCGGTGCGCTCAGCCGGTGAGGCGCAGCCCGGCGACGAGAATCCCCACCAGCCGGCGCGCGTCGTAGGGGATGTTCCTGCCCGCGCCCGCGCAGAGGCCACCGACGCCGCGCATGAGTTCGTACGCGTCCATGCCGGGCCGGATCAGCCCCGCACCGGCCGCCGCGGTCAGCAACTCGTCGCACACGGGCACGAGTCGCTCCAGGAAGTAGGAGTGCAGGGGATCGAAGCAGGGGTCGTCGGACTGCAGCACGGAAGCCAGTCCCTGCTTGGTGACCACGAAATCGACGAAGAGGTCGATCCACCGCCCGAGTGCGGTGTACGGGTCGTCGCAGGTCGCCAGCAAGGAGGGGCCGGCCTCGGCCAGGGCCTCCACCTGGTGGCGGTAGACGGCGACGATGAGGTCCGCGCGCGTGGGGAAGTGGCGGTAGATCGTGGCCGTCCCGACGCCGGCCTCGGCGGCGATGTCGCGGATCGGCGCCTCCACGCCGGACGCGACGAAGACCGCGGCGGCCGATTCGAGCAGAACCTCCTTGTTGCGCCGGGCGTCGGCTCTCCTGGGCCGGGGCCCGGCGCCCGCGTCCTGTCCGTCGTCGCTCACCGCGTAGTCCCTCACCGCCGGCGTCCACTACCGGCTTTACTAAACGGGACAGTGTCCCGTATCGTCCGACAGGTATTCGGGACGGTGTCCCGTTTCTTCATGATGGCAGAGCGGGAGGCCGTCGGCCAACCCGTGCGCAGCCGCAGCCGCAGCTGCAACAGCAAGGAAGTGGAACTCATGACCGAACCCGCCCCTACCCCCCTGTCCGCCCCCGCACCCACCCCCGTCGTCTCCGTGAAGCCGGTGGTGCTGGAAGCGCCGGGCCGTGGCGAGGACCTGCGTGTGCGGGTCTCCGCGCCGGTGACCGGGACCGGGCTGCCGATCGTCGTCCTCTCGCACGGCTTCGGCTCGTCGTTCGACGGCTACGGCCCCCTGGCCGACTTCTGGGCGGCGCACGGTTTCGTGGTGATCCAACCCACCCACCTCGACTCCAGGACGGTGGGCCTCGCACAGGACGATCCGCGCACACCGCGCCTCTGGCGGTTCCGGGTCGAGGACATGAAGTGCGTCCTCGACGGGCTGGACGTACTGGAAGCGGCCGTACCCGGTCTCGTCGGCCGCGCCGACCGGAGCCGTATCGCCGCGGCGGGCCATTCCTTCGGCGGCCAGACGGCGGGCAACCTGCTGGGCCTGCGGGTCCTGGATCCGGTGAGCGGGCGGGAGGAGGACCTGTCCGACGCGCGGATCAAGGCGGGTGTGCTGCTCGCCACGGCCGGGAAGGGCGGTGCCGACCTGACGCCGTTCGCCGCCGAGCACTTCCCGTTCATGAACCCGGACTTCGGGCACATGACCACGCCGGCCCTCGTCGTCGCCGGGGACCGGGACGACTCCCCGCTGTCCGTCAGGGGGCCGGAGTGGCTCGCCGACCCGTACTTCCTGAGCCCGGGCGGCAAGAGCCTGCTCACCCTGTTCGGGGCGGAGCACTCGCTCGGCGGCATCGCCGGGTACGAGGCCCGGGAGACGACGGACGAGAACCCGGAGCGCGTCGCCCTGGTCCAGCGGGTCACGCTGGCCTACCTCCGCGACGCGCTCGGCGTCGAGGCGACCGGCTGGGCGGCGGTGCGCGAGGAACTTGCTCACGGGGCTTCGGAGTCGGGCCGGATCGAGTCCAGGTAGAGGTCGTCGGCGCCGCGTGTCGGGCGGGCGCCGCGTATCAGGCGGGTGCGCCCGCGTGGAGTGCGCCGGGGGTCCGCAGCTCTTCGCGGTGCGCCCGGTTCGTGGCCATCAGTCCTTCGAGGGCGTCGCGGGTCCGGACGAGGTCCTCGATGTGCGCGGTGAGCCGGTCGCGTTCCTCGGCCATGCGGTCGAGGGCGGCGTCGGAGTTCTCCTCGCTGGGGGTGTCGACGCAGGGAAGCAGCTCGACGATGGTCCTGCTGGACAGGCCGGCCGCGTAGAGGCGCTGGATGAAGGAGACGCGCTCGATCTCGTCGTCCGTGTAGTGCCGCTGCCCACTGGCGCTGCGGGTGCTGTGCAGCAGCCCCTGTTCCTCGTAGTAGCGCAGCGACCGGACGCTGACCCCGGCCCGTTCGGCGAGCTCTCCGATGCGCATCCCGTTCTCCCCACTGTCGCGTACGCCTGTTACCTGCACCACAGGCCTTGCCTCTGACATCAATGTCAGGTTTTAGCGTAAACGCTGTACCCGGCACCCGGGTACGGATCGCTAAGGAGTCCTCCCGTGACGAACCTGTTCCAGCCCCATCGGCTCGGCGACCTGACACTGCCCAACCGTGTGGTGATGGCCCCCATGTCCCGCGTACGGGCCGCTGCCGGCGGCCTGGCCACGCCGTCGATGGCGACCTACTACGCCCAGCGCGCGACCGCCGGGCTCATCGTGACGGAGGGCGTTCAGCCGAGCCTGATCGGGCAGTCCAACCCCGGCACGCCCGGCCTGCACACCGACGAGCAGCAGGCCGCCTGGCAGCCGGTGACGGACGCCGTGCACGCCAACGGCGGGCGGATCTTCGCCCAGATCATGCACGGCGGACGCGTCTCGCACCCCGACACCACCGGCCTGCAGCCGGTCGGCCCGTCGGCCGTCCCGGCCGTCGGCGAGGTGTTCACGCCGACCGGACCGCAGGCCGCCCCCGTGCCCCGTGCGCTCGAGACCTCCGAGGTGCCGGAGCAGGCCCGCTCGTACGCCGCGGCGGCGCGGCGGGCGGTGGACGCCGGCTTCGACGGCGTGGAACTGCACGGCGCCAACGGCTACTTGATCTCACAGTTCCTGTCGTCCGACGCCAACCTGCGCACGGACGGGTACGGAGGTTCGGTGGCCCGCCGGATCAGGTTCGCCGTCGAGGCGGTCGCCGCGACCGTCGACGCCGTGGGCGCGGCGCGCACGGGCATCCGGCTCTCGCCGGGCGGAACCTTCTGGGGAGTGCACGAGACGGAGGTCACGGAGCTGTACACCGCCCTGCTGGGCGAGTTGGCGCGCCTCGAGGTGGCGTACGTGCACCTGGAGGCGACCACGGACGAAGAGGTGCTGGTGGCGCTGCGCCGCGCCTGGCCGGGCACCCTCGTCATGAACCCGGTCCTGCCCATGGGACCCAAGCAGGCCGGCCGGTCCGACGCCGACCACTGGCTCGGCCTGGGCGCGGACCTCATCAGCTTCGGCCGCGCCTTCATCGCCAACCCCGACCTGGTGGAGCGCCTGCGCACAGGTGTCCCGGTCGCCCCCGTCGACGAGGCGACCTACTACCAGGGCGGCGACGCGGGTTACCTGACCTACGCGGCGTACCAGTACAGCGCCTGAACACCTGCGTCGGTGTCAGCCCGCGGCAGCGGTCTCGGCGAGCTTCTGGAACTCGCCGAGGTCGTAGTTGGCGAGTGCCGAGTCCAGGTTGGTCAGGGCGCCGAGGTGCTCGACGAACCCCTTCGGGTCGTACTCGATCTGCAGGGTGACGCGGCTCGAGGTGTCGCTCAGGCGGTGGAACGTGACCACTCCCGCATGATGCACGCCTTCGGTGGTGCGCCAGGCGATCCGCTCCTCGGGAACGACCTCGACGAGTTCGGCGACGAAGTTCTTGTCGGCACCGGGCACGGTCAACTGCCAGGCGAAACGGCGTTCGTCCAGGGGCTCGACCAGACGTACGTGACTGAGGAAGGACGGCCACCTCGTCACATCGCTCCACAGGGCCCACGTGACGGACACGGGGGCCTGGATGTCGACGGTCTCCACCAGGGATGCGGACACGGGGGTCACCTTTCGTGGTCGGCCCGACGCTGTTCCCGCCGGATCGTGCGGTGCTGACGCCCCGACGGATCCGACGGGGCGGCAGCACCCGCCTACCCGCGCATCCGTGGCACACACGGCGGCTGCCCCGGATGCTTCCCGTCCCGCCCTGTCCCGCCCCGCTCTGCCCCGCCCCGTCCCGTGGCCGGGCAGGCTTGGCGCAGGCCGTGCGGGGTATGCGGGTCTTCCCGACGTACGGCGAACCGCGCACCGACGTGCCGCGCACACCACTTTGGAGGACCCATGGCCGTGACGGACCCAGCCGCGCCGGCGAGGCGGACCGGGAGCGGGCCGCACGCGACCGAAGGTTCCGCACGGCCGGAGGACGCTCGCGCCCCTCGGCAGGAGCACCGGGGCGCCGGCGGGGAACCGGAGGATCCGGAGGGGCCGAGAGAGCGGATGAACCGCCGCTGGAACGAACTCCTGCAGGAGACCCGCGTCGCGCAGACGGGCGTGCAGATCCTCTTCGGCTTCCTGCTCAGTGTGGCCTTCACCCCGGGCTTCCGGGACCTGGGAACCATCGACCGCACCATCTACGTGACCACCGTCGTCCTGGGTGCGGCGGCCACCGGCTCCCTCATAGCCCCGGTCTCCATCCACCGCTTCCTGGCGGGTCAGCGCATGAAGGGAGAGCTGGTCGAGGCGGCCCACCGGCTGATGATGTGCGGCATGGTCCTGCTGGCCCTCACCATCGGCTCGACCCTGCTGCTCATCCTGCGTGTGGTCCTGCCGGGCATCCTCGCGGAGGTCCTCGTCGCCGGCGTGATGCTGTACTTCGCCCTGTGCTGGTACGCCCTGCCCCTGTGGCTGCGGCACCGGGCGTCCCGCGACGAAACCGCCTGAGGGCGGCCGCGCGCCGCGGTCAACCGGCGGCCGGGGCCTCGAGTTCCCGCTTGAGGTTGCGCAGGGTCCTGTCGATGTTGCCCACCTGGAAGGCGGCGAAGGTCTTGCCGCCCGTGGCCACGTAGTCGAAGGCAGCGGCCACGAAAGCCGGCCAGGAGCGGCGGTCGTCCGTCCAGGTCTCCGTCACCCGGGTGCCGGTGCCCTCCGGTGCGAAGCGGTACTCCCATGTGGCGATCGGCGCCCTGAGGCGCGGCCGCCTGAGGCCGATCGCGTGGACGCGGAACGCGAAGCGGCTGCCGGGATCGGCCGCGGTCACCGTGCAGCGGGTGGTCCAGCGGTAGCGGCCGCGCTTGTTGTGCCCCTCGAAGACCAGGCCGACGCGGGCCGGTCCGTCACCGTCCCCGTCGGCGACGGTCGCGCCGAGGTTCTCGGGACTCCAGCGGCCCATCCGGGCGGGCCGGCTGATCTGCTCGTACACCGATGACGGCGACGCCTCGACCAGGATGCTGCGGGCGACGGTGAACGTGCGGGGCACGGGCACTCCTTCCGTGGGCGCTGAACCTGCCGGTAACCTTACTCGCAAGTAAGGGGAGGCCGGTGATCAGGCCGCCCCGGGAGCCGTGTGCGCGGGGATGCGGAACTCCAGCTCCGGCCGGTCCCACACCACGGCGGGAGGCGTCGCGGCCGCGGTCCCGACGTGCACCGCACCCACACCGAGGTAGAAGCCCTCGGCGGGGGGATGTGACACCACGCGTACGCGGTCGAGCCCGGCGGCGCGGGCCTCGGACCGCATGTGCGCGACGAGCAGCCGTCCCACTCCGCGCCCCTGCGCCGGGTCGGCGACGAACAGCAGGTCCAGCTCCGGCGGAGCGAGGACGAGCGAGTAGAAGCCGAGGACGTGCCCGTCGCGCCCGTCCGCGGCCACGAAGACCCGGTGGCTCTCGATGTAGTCCGGCCCCACCCGGTAGTCCGCGACCATGGCCGCGTACGGCCCCTCGTAGGCCCGTGAGCCGCGCACGAGCCGCGTGAGCCGTCTGGCGTCCCGTGCGACGGCCCGCCGGACCGAGACCGATCCGTCCACGCCGGCGGCACCCCCGCCTGTGATGCTCCCGTTCATCAGGCGAGTATCACAGGCGGGGGAGCGCCGGCCGGCGTCGGTGTGCCCGCCTCAGACGAACGCGCTCTCGCCGGTGATCGCCTTGCCCACGATGAGCGTGTTCATCTCGCGCGTTCCCTCGAAGGAGTAGATGGCCTCCGCGTCCGAGAAGAAGCGGGCGACGTCGTAGTCCAGCACGATCCCGTTGCCGCCGAAGATCTCCCGGGCCCAGCCGACGACCTCGCGCATGCAGGCGGTGACGTACGCCTTGGCCAGTGACGAGTGCTCGTCCCTGAACACACCGGAGTCCTGCAGCCGTGCGAGCTGCAGCAGCATGCCCCAGCAGGCCGTGATGTTGCCGAGGCTCTTGACCAGCAGATCCTGGACGAGCTGGAAACCCGCGATCGGATGGCCGAACTGCTCGCGGTCGGTGGCATAGGCGAGCGCCAGCTCGTACGCGCCGATCATCACCCCCAGGGCCTGCCAGGCGACTCCGCTGCGAGTGGCGCGCAGGACCTCCGCGACGTCCCGGAAGGAACCGACGTTCTGCAGCCGGTCGGCTTCCGGCACCCTGACCCCGGTCAGCGTGATGTCCGCGTTCTCGACGATCCGCAGGGAGATCTTGTTCGCGATCTTCTCCGTGACGAGGCCCGGCGTGTCCCTGCCGACCACGAATCCCTTGACCTGGTCGTCCGCCAGGTCCCGCGCCCAGACCACGATGTGGTCGGCGAACGTGGCGTTGCCGATCCAGCGCTTGGCGCCGTTCAGGACCCAGGTGTCGCCCTGCCGCTCGGCGGTGGTGCGCATACCGGCCGCGACGTCGGACCCGTCGAGCGGTTCCGTCAGGGCGAAGGCCCCGATCGTGTCCATGGACGCCATGCCGGGCAGCCAGCGGTCGCGCTGCTCCTGGCTGCCACCGGCGTGGACGGAGTACATGGCCAGGCCGTTGTGGACCCCGTAGAACGTGGCGACCGACGCGTCCACGCGGCTCATCTCAAGCGCCATCATGCCCGTCAGCAGGTGGCTCGCGGCGGGACGGTGCTCGCCGTAGCCCTCGTACGACAGCCCGACCAGACCGCTCTCCCGGAACTTCGTGATCAGCTCCTTCGGGAAGGTGCCCGCCGCCCAGTTCTCGTTCACCAGGGGCTTCACCTCGTCCCGCATGAACGCGCGCGTCCTCAGCAGGATCTTGCGTTCCTCGTCCGAGAGCGCGGCCTCGAAGTCGTAGAAGTCGGCCACGGTCGCGTCATCCGTCGAAGATCTCATAGCCGCCTTCTTCCACGATTTCCGTGCAGGATGCACGTGAAGCGGGCCCCGGAGCGTGTCCGGAGCCCGCTTCGATGGGGGTCACGTGGTCGTTCAGACGGATCCGCCGGACTGCCCGCGGGTCTCGTCCGCCACGGTCCGGCCCGACGCGCGGGCCTGGTCGGTCACGTGCCCGGCCTGGGTCCGTGCCTCCTCCTGGGTGGTCCGGGCCGCCTCGGCCGCGGTGTCCTTCACCTCCTGGGCCGCGCCCTGCGCCGCCTCCTTGGCGCCTTCCTTCAGGTGCTGCGCGGACTCCAGCGCCGCCTGCTTCACCGGTTCCAGGGCCTCACCGCCCCGCTCCAGGAGGCCGACGGCCTTCTGCTGCTCGGTCCGGGACGCGGGGAGCAGCGAGGACGCCAGCACACCCACACCGAACGCGATCAGACCGGCGGCGAGGGGATTGCCCTGCGTCTTCTCGACGGCGCGGTCCGGCACGCTCCTGACCGCCTGTCCCGCCTGGCCGACCGCTTCCTGTGCCGTGCCGGCCGCCTGTCCGGTGCTCTCCTGCAGGGAGCCCGCGGCGGACCGCGCACCGTGCTTGGCCTCGTGGACACCGTGCTGGGCCGATCCCATGACGCGCTCTCGGACGCCGGTGACGGCGCCGCGCACCCGGTCGGTGCGGCGGCGCACGATGTTGCGAGGGCTGGCCTGGTCGGTGAGCTGGTCCACGTCGGCGGCCAGCCGCTGCCGAGTGGCGTCGATCTCGGCCCTCATGTGGTCGGGTGACGTGCCCATTCCGCGTTCTCCTTCATCGTTTCGACGGTCCGGTCGGGCTTCGGTGACACGGTGCGCATCTGTGTGCGGCCCCGTTGGTACAGCACGGCCGCGACCACGGCCCATACGGCGGTGACGATCAGGGCGGACCAGCCCGCGTCGATGACGTTCGCCAGTCCCAGCACGGCGGCCAGGGACAGGAACAGGAGCGTCATGTAGCCGGCGAATCCGGCGCCGCCGTACAGGCCGGCCGCCTTGCCCGCTTTCGTCGCCTCCTCACGGATCTCGGTCTTCGCCAGTTCCACCTCTTGGCGGAAGAGGGTCTGCACGTCGGAGGTCACGGCGGACAACAGCTCGCCGACGGACCGGTCCTGACTCTGCGACCCCACGGGTCCGGGAGGCACCGAGGACATCTCACACCTCCGGGTAGGGGCGTCCGGGCGCACGGTCCGGGGGCGTGCCCACGGACGGCGGCGTCTGCGGCACGGCCGGGACCACCGGCGGCTCCTGCACGCTCACCGGCGGCGGGGTCTGCGCGGCATCCACCGGTGCGGGCTCCTGCGGGACGCCCACCGGCGGCCCCGACGGCAGCGGCCTGTAGCCCGTCCCGGAGAGACCCGTCTGCTGTTCCGCCGTCGTGTCGGACCCGGAGGACCCGGAGGGCCCCGTGCCGGAGGACTCGTTCGCCTTGCTCGCCACCTTCGCGAGACGGCCCACGGCCAGCCCTGCCAGCAGCGCGCCGCCGAGGAAGGCCCCGGGGCGCCGGCGGGCGAAACTCTGCAGGTCGGAGACCACACCCTCGGCGCCCTGCTTCTGCAGGTAGTCGGCCGCGCGGTGCCCGCTGTCGGCGGCATGCGCGGCCAGGCCGCGGGCGGGGGAGTCGTTCTGGGCGTTCTCCGCCAGTCCTGCCAGGTCGTCCGCCCACTGACGCAGCGCGTCGGCCGCCCGGGTGGTCTGTCCCTCGACCTCGTTCAGAGCGCGTTCCCGCAGGTCGCGCACGACCGTGCCCACCTGCTGCCGCGCCTCGCCGACCACGGCCCTGGCCTGGTCGGCGGCGGTACCGGCGGCCTCGCCCGCGGCCTGCCTGGCCCGCTCGGCCGTCGCCGTCGCCTCTGCCCTGGCCGTCTCGCCGGTTTGCTGCACCCTTCCGGTGTCGCCCTGTACGGACTCGCTCATCAGCCCCTCCTCCTCACATCTGCGACATTCCCTCACTCACGTCCACGGAAGCCGTCTGCCGTCGTGTCCGGCGTCCTGCACCGTGTCCGCGCTGACAAGGGCTTCCGCACGAGTGGCTGCTCAGCGGGATTCCACACATGTACGAGGCCGGAGAACTCGGTCTTTTGCGACGCGGCCCGGTCACCGCTGCCCTTCGCAGGGGGACCGGGGCACGTGAACGGCCAGGACGGCGGTGTCGTCGTCCACACCGGTGCCGAAGGTGTCGAGCAATTCACGGATCGCGTCGACCGTGCCCGACGCGGTGGCGGGCGCGAGCCGGCGGACGAAGTCGAGCAGGGCGTCGTCGCCGTAACGGTCCCCGCCGTCCAGGCCGGCGTGGACATGGGCCTCGGTGAGTCCGTCGGTGTGCAGCAGCAGGGTGTCACCGGGCAGCAGATGGACCGCGTTGGTGCCGATGTGGGCGTCGGCCAGGACACCGATGAGCTGTCCGCCGGGGGTGGGGAGGTACGTGGTGGTGCCGTCGGCGCACATCAGCAGGGCGGGAGGATGGCCGCCGCTGGCCAGGGTGATGTGGAAGCCGCCCTGTTCCCGGTCGGGAGTGAGCAGACCGAAGACGACGGTGCAGAAGCGGGGATCGGCGCCGTTGTACTCGTGGTTCAGGACCGTGTTGAGATTGCCGAGGACCGCGACGGGATCGGGGTCGTACACGGCGGCGGCCCGCAGGGTGTAGCGGGCCAGGGAGGTGACGGCAGCGGCGGCGGCGCCCTTGCCGCACACATCGCCCAGGAAGAGCCCCCAGGCGCCGCCGGCCAGGGGGAAGAGGTCGTAGAAGTCGCCGCCGACCTCGTCGACGGACGCGATGTGGTAGTACGCGGAGACATCCAGGCCGGGCACGTTGGCCAGGGCCGGCGGCAGCAGCGTTCGCTGCAGGGTGGTGGCCAGGCGCCGCAGGCGCTCGCGCTCCTGCTCGGCCGCCTTGCGGGCGCGCAGCAGTTCGGTCTCGTAGGCGCGGCGGTCGCGGGCGTCGAAGAGGGTGGTGCGGATCAGCAGGGGCCGTCCGTCGGCGCCCGTCCGTACCGCCGAGGTGACCAGGACCGGCAGGCGGGAGCCGTCGGCGGCCCTGAGCTCCAGGGCGATGCCACTGACCTCGCCCTGCATCCTCAGCAGCGGGGCGAAGTGGGTCTCGTGGTAGAGCCGTCCCCCGGCGGTCAGCAGGTCGGAGAAGTACCTGCGGCCCAGAAGGTCGTCGCGTCCGTAGCCGAGCCAGTCCAGCAGGGTCGTGTTGACCTTGGCGATCCGGCCGTCCAGCAGGGTGGACAGGTATCCGCAGGGCGCGTGTTCGTACAGGTCCTCGGCGCTGTCCTCCAGCAGTGCGGAGAACTGGATCCGCTCGTCGTCGCTCAGTCCGTCGTCGTCACCCCTCGGCCCGTCCGTCTCCCCCGCGCCGGTCCCGCGCATCAGCCGAGCGCTTTCACGAACGAGGCGATCGCCGCCGTGGTCTCCTCGGGAGCGGCGAGCTGCGGGCAGTGGCCGGTGGCGTTCAGGGTGACCAGACGGCTCCCCGGGATCCGCGCGTGCACGAACTCCCCGACTTCGCGGGGAGCGATCGCGTCACTGGAGCACTGCGCCACCAAGGTGGGCACCCGGACCTGAGCGAGATCCTCGCGGTTGTCGGACAGGAACGTCACCCGGGCGAAGACCCGGGCGATGTCGGGATCGGTGCGGCAGAAGCTGTTGGTCAGCTCCATGCCCAGTTCCGGCCGCTCCGGATTGCCCATGATCACCGGCGCCATGGCGCCCGACCAGCCCAGATAGTTCGCGTCCAGCGATCCGAGCAGCTCATCGATGTCCTCGGCGTCGAACCCGCCGCGGTAACCGGTCTCCGGGTCGTCGACGAAACAGGGCGAGGGCGCCAGCAGCACCAGCCCGGCGAACAGCGCGGGCTCCCGGACGGCGGCCACCACACCCATCATCGCGCTCACGGAGTGCCCCACGAACGTCACGGGGCCCAGCGCCAGGTCCCGGCACAGCTCCAGCACGTCCTCGGTGTAGCCCTCCAGCGTCGAGTACCGGCCCGGATGCCACGCGGAGAGGTCCGAGTTCCCCGCGCCCACGTGGTCGAAGAGCACGACGGTGAAGTCGCGCTCCAGCGCCGGTGCCACCAGACGCCACAGGTTCTGGTCGCACCCGAACCCGTGCGCCAGCACCACGACGGGTCCCGCGGACCGCCCGGTCACCGTCACATGGTTCCTGCGTCGCACGTCCATGTGAATCATCGTCGCAGACCGATCGCCGCCCAACCGGACCGAGCGGCGGTGCGGTCCGGCACCGGGCGCCCGTCCGGCGGGTCGAAAACCCCTGCCCCGGGCGGCCCCGTACGCCCTACGCTGACGCTCGCCGCCCTGGCCGACCGAGCCGTCCGAGCCGTCCCAGCCGTCCCAGCCGTCCGACGAGGGAGAACGCATGGAGATCCGGAGCCTGACCCGTACCGAGGCCGAGCGCCGCGCCGCACTGCTCACGGTCGAGCGGTACGACGTGGACATCGACCTCACCGGCCTGCCCGGCGGGCCGGAGGTGCGGTGCGTCTCCACCGTGACGTTCAGCTGCCGCGAACCCGGCGCGGAGACCTTCGTGGACTGCGCGGCACAGGTCGTGGCCGCGACCCTGAACGGCACGCCCCTGACCCCCGGCGCGGACGGCCGCATACCGCTGCCCGCGCTCGCCGCCCACAACGTGCTGCGCGTGGAGAGCGTCCAGGCGCAGACGGCCACGGGCGGGGGTGTGCACAAGGCGACCGATCCCGCGGACGGCGAGGTCTACGTCTGGATGAGCTTCGAACCCGACGAGGCCCGGTTCGTCTGGGCGTGCTTCGACCAGCCCGACCTCAAGGCCCCGCACGCCTTCACGGTCACCGCCCCGGCCGGCTGGACCGTCACCGGCAATTCCGGCGACCCGGTCGTCGAGGAGCTGGACGCGGCCCGCCGCTGGACCTTCCCCGACACCCCGCGGCTGTCCGTGTACAACACCGTCGTCAACGCGGGCCCCTTCCACGAGATCCGCCGCGAGAGCGACGGCCACGACCTGGGCCTGTTCGCCCGGCGCTCCCTTGCCGCGGTCCTCGAACGGGACGCCGACGAGATCTTCACCCTCACCCGCCAGGGCCTCGCCTTCTTCGGCGAGGCCTTCGCGATGCCGTTCCCGCAGACCGGGTACGACCAGGTGTTCGTCCCGGAGTTCGGCGGTGCGATGGAGAACTACGGCTGCGTGACCTGGTCGGACGTGTTCCTGCGGCGGGCCGAGCCGACGCCCGCCGAGCGCGAGGTGTTCGCCAGGGTGCTCCTGCACGAGATGGCGCACATGTGGTTCGGCAACATCGTCACCATGCGCTGGTGGGACGACCTCTGGCTGAACGAGGCCTTCGCCGAGTTCGCCTGCCACTGGGCCGCCGAGCGGGCCACCCGGTACACCGACGCGTGGGCCGCCCACCTGGCGAGCGACAAGCTCAAGGCCTACCTCTCCGACCAGGGGCCCGCGTCGCACCCGATCCACCAGCCCATTCACGATGTCGCCCAGGCCGCGTCGATCTTCGACAACATCACCTACCCCAAGGGCGCCTCCGTCCTCCAGCAGCTCATGACGTACGTCGGCGAGGAGTGCTTCAGGGCCGGCATGACCGCCTACTTCGCCCGGCACGCGTGGGGCAGCGCCACGCTCCAGGACCTGATCGACGCGCTCTCCGAGGCGAGCGGACGGGATCTGGATGCCTGGCGCACGGCCTGGCTCGCGACGGCGGGAACGGACCGTTTCTCCCTGGAGCGCGACGGGGACACCGTCACCCTGGTGGCCGCCGGCACCGCCCGGCCGCAGGTGCTGGCGGTGGGCGCGTACGGCAGGAAGGGCGCGGCCCTGGAACGTACGGCGCTGGTACGCGTCGAGGTGACGGGGCCCCGCACCCCGGTCACCGGCCTGCCGCCCGAGGCCGACACCGCCGTCCTGCTGATCAACGACGAGGACCTGACCTTCGCGACGACCCGGCCCGACCCCGCGGCCAGGGACGCCTTCTTCCGGTCGGCGGCGCAGCTGCCCACGGCGATCTCCCGCGGTGTGGCCATGGCGACCGTGTGGGACATGCTGACCACCGGTGAGGCGACGGCGGCGGAGGCCGGGCGGTCCCTCACCGCCGTGCTCGCCGCCGAGACGTCCGACGCCGTCATCGAGCCCTGTCTGACCCTCGCCTCGGACATCGCCGAACAGTGGGCGCCGGACGCCGAGCGCGCCGCACTGACGGCTGCGGTGGCGGCGGCCTGCCGGCACCTGGCCGCCGACCCGGGCCGCCGCCGGGTCGCCCTGCGCGGCCTGGCCCGCACCGCCACCGGCCCGGACGACCTGACCTGGCTGCGCGAGCAGGCGGGCGACGACGTGGACCTGCGCTGGCGCGCGCTGGTCCGCGCGGCGGAACTGGGCGAGGACACCGGGGCGGAGACCGCCGCACTCCTGGCACGCGACCCGGACCCCGACGCCCGGGTGCGGGCCCTCACGGTACGGGCCGCGCTGCCGGACCCCGCCGCGAAGGCGGAGGTCTGGCAGCGGCTGGCGGTGGACCGCGAGGTCCCCGTCAGCTCGGTCGGCCAGGTGGCGGCGGCGTTCTGGCGCCCCGGCCAGGAAGCCCTCCTCGCGCCGTACGCCGAGCGGTACCTGGAGCTGGTCCCGGGGCTGCACCGGGGCGGAATGATCCCGGCGATGGTCTTCGGCGGCCGGCTCTTCCCGCTGTACGCCATCGGCCCGGCCTACCTCGACGAGGTCCAGGAGGCCGCCCGCGAGGCGGCCCCGGTGGTCCGCACCACCCTCCTGGAACACTCGGACACGGTACGGCGAATGCTCGCCTCCCGTACCCGGACGGCCTGACCGCGGCGGCTGCGGGGCCGGCTCGCAGCCGGACGGGAACCAGGCGGTGGAGGACACTTCCTGTCCTGTACGTCGTCGAGACTCCTCCCGTCGGCGGTCACCGGGACCGCCCGATGCAAGGAGTCTCACGTGTTCTCCGTCCTCGACGACATCAACTGGCCGGCTCTCGCGATCGCGGCGGTCGCGTCGTTCCTGATCGCCGGAGTGTGGTTCGCGGCCGTGATCGCCAAGCCGTACGCCGCCGCGCTCGGCCGGGCGGGCACACCGGCGCCCTCCCCGACGCCGGTCACCGTGGCGGGCCCGCTGGTGTGCACCCTCGTCACCGTCCTGACCAGCGCCGTTCTCGTCGAGGCGCTGGACATCACGGGCACCGGTGACGCGGTCGTCTTCGGGCTCCTCGTCGGCATCGGGTACCTCGGCGCGATGACCTTCCAGATCGCCATCAACCCGAACTTCCCGCGCCCGCTCTACTACGGACTCCTCAACGCGCCGTACTTCGTGCTCACCAGCGTGCTCACCAGTGTCGTCCTGGTCGCAATGCGCTAGTCCTCGCGACGTGCGAGGCGGCCCGGCCACCAGACGGCCGGGCCGATGTCCCGCACCAGCGCCGGCACCAGCAGCGAGCGTACGACGACGGTGTCGAGCAGGACGCCGAAGGCGACGATGAAGGCGATCTGCGCGAGGAACGCGAGCGGGATGACGATCAGCGCCGCGAAGGTGGCGGCCAGCACCACACCGGCCGACGTGATCACGCCGCCGGTCGCGATCAGACCGTGCAGCATCCCCTGCCGTGTGCCCAGGCGCAGCGTCTCCTCGCGTACACGTGACATGAGGAAGATGTTGTAGTCGACGCCGAGGGCGACGAGGAACACGAAGCCGTACAGCGGCACCGAGGCGTCCGTGCCCGAGAAGCCGAAGCCGTGCTGGAACACCAGGCCCGCGACACCGAGTGTCGCCAGGTAGTTCAGTGCCACGGTGGCGACCAGGAGCACGGGCAGCAGGAGGCAGCGGAGCAGGGCGACGAGGATGACCAGGATGATCGCGAGGACGACCGGGATGATCAGGGTCCGGTCGTGCTCCGCGGTGCGCTGGGTGTCGTACTGCTGGGCGGAGTAGCCGCCGACCAGCGCGTTCGCGCCGGTGGCGTGCAGCCGGTCGCGCAGTTCCCGCACCGTGCTCCTGGCCGAGTCGGTGTCCGGCGCGGCGGTGAGGACGGCGTCGACGCGCACCCGGCCGTCCACCACCAGCGGCTCCCCGCCCGGCCGGCCGGACTCCGTCACCGCCTGTGCCCCGGACACCCCGTCCGTCGCCGCCGCGACCCGGGTGACCTCGGCACGCCGGTCCGCGTCGGCGATGATCACGACCGGCTGGCCGGAGCCGCCGGGAAAGTGCTTGCCCAGGGTCTCCTGGGCCGCGACGGACGGCGCGTCGTTGACGAAGAGCTCGTCGAGCGGCACCCCCTTCGACTGCAGCGCGGGGAAGAACGCGGCTCCCGCCACGAGTACGGCGACGGTGATCATCCACAGCTGCCGGGGGCGCGTGTCGACCCAGTGGGCGACGCGCCGCCAGATGCCGTGCCCGCCCGTCTCGGCGTCGGCCGACCGGGGCTTCGCGGGCCAGAAGGCCGCCTTGCCCAGGAGGGCGAGCACCGCCGGCAGGAACGTCAGGGTCGTCAGCACCGCGCACACGATGCCGATCGCTCCAACGGGGCCCAGCGCCCTGTTGTTGGTCAGATCGCTGAGCAGCAGGGCGAGGAGTCCCAGGGCCACGGTCGCGGCACTGGCGGTGATCGCGCCGAAGGACTCGCGCAGCGCCGCCCCGGCCGCCTGGACCCGGTCGCCGCTGCGGGCCAGTTCCTCGCGGAAGCGGGCGGTCAGCAGCAGGGCGTAGTCGGTGGCGGCGCCGATCACGAGGATCGACAGGATGCCCTGCACCTGGCCGTCCACGCGCACGATGTCGTGGTCGGCCAGCACGTAGACGAGGGCACAGGCGACGCCCAGCGCGAACACCGCACTGATGATGATCGTGAACGGGAGCAGGACACTGCGGTAGACCAGCAGCAGGATGACCAGGACCGCCGCCAGGGCCACGCCCAGCAGGATTCCGTCGATGCCCGCGAAGGCCTCGCCGAGGTCGCCCTGGGTGGCCGCGGGGCCGGCGATCTGGACGCGGGTGCCGGACACGTCACCGGCGGCCTGCCGCAGTTCGTCGAGCACCTCGGTGAGCCGCTCGCCCAGTTCCGGGCTCAGGGGGACCACGCCCTCCAGGGCGGCCCCGTCCTTCGAGCGCAGGGCCGGTGAGGGCGTGCCGTCCACACCTTCGACGTCGGCGAGCGACTTCAGGACCCGGGTGGCGTCGTCCTGCTGGGCCGTGGAGACCTTCCCGCCGCCGTCGGCGGTCCAGACGAGGATCGCGGGCAGCGTCTCCTGCTGGTCGAACGCCTTCTGCTCCTCGATGACCTCGGTGGACTCCGCATTCCGCGGCAGGAACGCGGCCTGGTCGTTGGTGGACACCTCGCCGAGCTTCCCGGCGTAGGAGCCGAACGCTCCGCCGAGACCGAGCCAGACGACGACGAGGACGAGGGGGACCAGCCATCGGGCCGGTCGGCGCACGGTGTTCATTGACTTCCCAACGGACGTAGGCGGACACCGACAAAGGTATCTCAAAGAGAAAGTATCTCAATCATCGAGAGATACTATCCTTGTGTCATGCAGCCAAAGAGTTCGGAGAGCCTCGACGGCCCCGACAGCGACCTCCAGGCCTACGCCGTCCTGCTGCGCACGCTGAACAGTGAGTTCAACCGCATCGCCCACTCGTTTGCCCAGGCCCACGCACTGCACTCCACCGACGTCCACGCCCTGGCCGCGATCCTGGACGCGTCGGCGACCGACGGCGAGCCGATGACCCCCTCCCGGCTGCGGGAGCGGCTGAACCTCACCTCGGGCGCCGTCACCGCCTGTCTGGACAGGCTGGAGCGCGCCGGGCACATCAGCCGCACCCGCGAGAGCGCCGACCGCAGGGTCGTCCACCTCTCCTACAACGCCGGTGCCCGCGTGCTCGCCCGCGAGTACTTCAGCCCGCTGGCGCGGAGCACGGAGGCGGCGCGGCAGAAGTTCACCCCCGAGCAGCGCGAGACGATCGCGGACTTCCTGCGCGCCCTGAACCGGGAGCTGGCCGACGAGCTGTACAACGGGCGCTGACGCGGGGCCCGTTCAGCCCTCGGAGCGAGGCGCGGCACCCTGTGCGAGGGCGGCCGCGGGGGCTGCGTCGAGCGTGCCCGGCGCGCTCGCGGCGCGCCGCCGGGCCAGGGACTCGTGGGCCGCCGCCCGCGGGTGACGGCGACGCCAGTACGGGTTGTCGTGGGGCAGTCTGCCGGTGACCCGGCCGTACATGCCGAAGGTCAGGATCACCAGCCCCATGGCGAAGCTGAACAGCACGTTGGGCATGCCGAAGTCGAGAAAGTTCGCAGCCCTGTCCAGTACGAAGATGTGTGCGAAGCCGCTGATCAGGAACAGCGTCCCGACGGTCATGTTGAGCGTCGAGGCGAAGTTCCCGCCGACCGCCGCGCCGGCGATCAGCGTGAGACCGACGAGGACGGAGATGAGGCTGAGGGCGCCGTTGGTCGTCATTCCGGCGATGGTCTCGCCGTCCGTGTCGAACGGGCTGAGCCGGTCGGCGAAACCGAGGACACCGAAGACCAGGAGGGCCGCACCGCAGAGTGCGGCCCCGTACCGGTAGACCGTGGTGAGTCTGTGGTCGACGGGGAGTTCGTCGCGGAGCTTCATGGCGGGCGTTCCTCTCTCGGGGCGGGAGGGCCGGCCGGTCGGGGAGGGGTCCCCTATGGGCCGTTACGTCACTTTCGGCCGCCGGGGCCCTCCCGGATGCACCGGGCAGGACCGCCCCGCGCCTCAGCGCGGAGCCCGGACCGGAGCGCCTTCCGCCAGCTGCCCGGTGACCTTCGCGCCGGTGACCTTCGTGCCGGTGTCCCGCAAGGCGGCGGCGCGGACGGCGAGGAAACGCCCGTCGGCCGCCGCGCGCACCGGTCCGGACGCCTTGACGCGGGTCACGGACCGGCTGCCGGCGGCCAGCAGGTACGGGGTCCCGGAGGGGGCCCGCCAGCCGACGTCCGCCAGCACGTCCTGGCCGAAGCGGCTGCACTCGGCGGTGTTCCTGCGGACACCGGCCGGGTCGGCGGGCCCGGTGCCCGGGCCGAGGAAGAGGTACTCCACGCGCCCCGGACCGCGCCAGGTGTCGGCGCGGGCACACACCCACGTGGCCTGCCCGGCCCGCTCGGGCAGGTCCTGCCGGGCGAACACCCAGTGGTTGACCGCGCGGACGCCCTGACCACGCAGCCCCTCCAGCCGGCAGGCGGTGCGCGCCCAGCCCCGCAGCGCGTCCGGACCGGTGGCCTCCCGGGGCGGCCGCGGGCGTACCCCGGGCGTCGGCGGCGGCATGTAGGTCAGGTGGACGGGCGACAGGCCGCCGAGGTCGGTGAGCAGGAAGGCGTGCTTCTCGACGATGCGCGGCGAGGACCGCAGCTGCACGACGGGCCAGGTACGGCAGTCACCGCCCCCCGACGGCACCGGGACGGGCGCGGTGAGGCCGTTCCGGGAGCGGGGCACGTCGCGGGACGGGGTGTCGGGCGCGAGCAGATCGCGGGTGCCCGCCTCCGCGATCCACGGCGCCAGCAGCAGCCGTACGGACGTCGGGGTGCGGGAGACGACGACCGCGGCGGCGGTCGTCACGTCGGCCCCGTCGGTCAGGGCGGACACCAGCTCGGACGCGCCGTCGCCGCGCAACGGCTCGCTGTAGCGCACGGTGGTCAGGTCGTCGTGCAGGACGACGACCGCGCGTCCGTCGACGTCGTCGGCGAACAGCAGGCGCGGCGCCCTGCCGGTACCGGTGTACGCGGCACCCGCTTCCGTCGACCGCCGCCCCCGCCACGCCGGGTCGGACCAGGCCCGCAGCGCGCGCTCCAGCAGCGGGCGGTCCGCGGTCCGGCCGCCGCGGGCGGGCCAG
Source organism: Streptomyces sp. V3I8 (assembly GCF_030817535.1). Taxonomy (NCBI): domain Bacteria; kingdom Bacillati; phylum Actinomycetota; class Actinomycetes; order Kitasatosporales; family Streptomycetaceae; genus Streptomyces; species Streptomyces sp. V3I8. The sequence goes on from NZ_JAUSZL010000002.1 coordinate 8,512,576, forward strand.
GCCGTGAAGTCCACCCGGGCCGTGTCCGCCCAGACGCCGGGGGGAGTACGCCGCAGCAGTTCGGCGGCCGTCGCCCGTGACGTCTGCTGCTGTCGCCCGCTCCCGGCGCGTTCGCCTGCGTCGTCCGGCAGGGAGACGGCGACGCCTCCCACGCAGAGGGCCAGCAGCACCGCGGTCGCGGCGGAGCGTACGCGGTGCCGGCGCCGGAGCAGGTCGGTCGGCCGGGCGCGCAGCAGACACGGGTCGAACTCCGGGGCGAGCAGGACGGCAGCCGACCCGCCGCCGGCTGCGTCGGGGGCGGTGGCGGGCGGCAGGGGCCCGGCCCCCGTGGTGTCCGCGCCGGCCGGGCCGCCGCCGGTCGCCGGCGTGCGGAGTCCGTCCGCGGTGACGAGCCGGCGTCCGGCCAGGACGGCCTCCTCGGGCTCGGTCACACCGGTGTCGCGCAGGACGCGGGCCGCCTCCTCGGCGGACAGCCCGTCGAGCACGAGCAGCGCGACGGCCGCCCGCACCGGCCAGCCGGCCTCCGCGAGGGCGCGGTCCAGCACCAGCTCCTCGGCGCCTCCGGACTGCGGGAAGACGCGCAGCCCCCAGACCGCCGGCAGGGCCGGACGCCCCGGCCACCGGCCCCACGGACGGGGAGACCGCCCGGGTCGCGCCTCCTGGTCCCCGGCCGCCCGCAGTACACGGGTCCGCAGGGCCCCGTACCCGTCCGGAGCCGCGCCGGACGGGTCCACCGCCCGCCGGCCCGGCACCACCATCCGGCGGCGGGGCAGCGCCCGCTGTACGAGGCCGTGCGCGGCGAGCACGCGCCGGTGGCGGCCCAGGGAGCGGGGAAGGGTCACGTACACCAGCCGCACCAACCGCGCGTAGTGCTCCATGAGCGCGGCCTCCGCGCGCTCCACATCGAGCACGCGCGGCTCACTGTCCGGGATGGTCGGGCGCCGTATGAACATGATCGCTTCGCTCTTTCGGAGTACGAGTGAGATCCGTCAGTACGGTCAAACGAGTGATCTTGGATGCCGTCACCCCGGTCGGGCGTGCAACGGGCCCCACCGGCCGTCAGCGGCCGGTAGAACCGTCGATAGGTCCTGGCACTCCTCGACGACCCGCTTCGCCCGCTGGATCGCCTCCCGGTGGGTGCGTGGTGCGGGTGGCCAGGCGGTGGCGGAGGGTGTCGTCGTCGATCACCAGGCACACGACGAGATCGAAGAGCTCACGGACGTCCGCCCCGTTCTCCGCCGACCCGCACAAGAACGCGACGCGGGAACGGGACCCCTCGACGAGGGTTGCCACGCGCTCGCGGACGATCATCCACCCGGTCAGGCGCGCGGTGCCGGGCCTAATCCCTGCCGAAGTCCTTGGTCCTGACGAAGCGGCGGTCCGTCTTCGACGGGCCGTCCTGCGTTCCGCGCAGGATCCAGTAACCGGCGTCCTTGCGCGGCTTGTTGAAGCCGAACGTGCCGATGAGCAGCTCGTCGCGGCCGTCGGCGTCGAGGTCGGCGAGGTGCAGGTCCCAGCCGAAGCGGTCCCGGTCCCCCGCGTGCTGCGGGGAACCCTTCAGACCGATCGCGTACCGGTCGAGTTCGACGGAACGGGCCTTGCCGAGGCCGTCCTCGCCGCCCAGCATGACCACCACCCGGCCGACGCGGCGATCACTGCGCAGGGACGTGGTGGCGATGTCGTCGTGGCCGTCGCCGTCGATGTCGCCCACCGCGACGGCGTTGCCGAGCTGGAGCCTGCCGAGCTTGCCGAGGGGCCTGCCCCGCCCGAGGCCCTTGTCGCTGCCGTAGACGGAGACGGCCTCCGAGAAGCCCAGCTGGGCGAGGACGTCGTCGTGGCCGTCGCCGTCGAAGTCCCCGACGGCGACGGGGTCGGCACCGTACTCGAGGGCGGCCTCCCCGCTGGTGACGCCGGGTACGGGCCCGGCGGGCTCGAGCCCTTCGGCCGTGCCGCGGTAGAACGTGCTGTCGACGACGTCCCGCGGCATGTCCCCCTCGAAGCGGGAGTCCTCCTCGTCGTACTCGGCCTTGGTCAGCAGGTCGTCCAGACCGTCGCCGTCGAAGTCGCCGACGACCGCGCGGGCCACGGACGCCCAGCCCCCGTACCCGACGTCCACGCTAGTGGTGCGGGGGGTTTTTCCGTCGCGACCGAGGGGACCGTGCAGGATCGTGGCGGGCTGCGGCCTGAGGTCCGTCTCGCCGCCGGACCCCGCGAGGGTCAGCAGGTCGAGCGCGCCGTCGCCGTCGAAGTCCCCGGCGGCGACGGCCGCGAGGACGTCACCGGGCAGCTCGGTGACGCCCGCGGGGCCGTCCGGACCACCCCAGACGACGCGCTGCACGGGCGTGGGCCGCCCGCCGGACCCGCTCAGCAGGTTGCGTACGACGACATCGGCGTAACCGTCGTCGTCCAGGTCCCCGGTGAACTGGGTCGACAGGTCGTGGTAGGTCGGCGCGCTCGTCAGGCGCGGGTCCGGCGGGACGTAGCGCTCCGCGAGGCGGAACGCCGCGCCCGGTTCCGGGCCGCCGGGCGCGGCGAGGGCCACGAAGCGGTTGTTGTGCCACTTGCTCCCCGCCTTCGGCTCCTTGTACCAGGCGTTGACGAGGACGTCGGCGTGCCCGTCGCCGTTCACGTCGTTGTGGCCGACCACGCCCTGGCTGCGGGGGACGGGGGAGAAGACGGGCAAGGATTCCCCGTTGCCCCTGTCCCTGTCTCCGTCCCCTTTCCCGTCTGCGCCGCCGTCGCCGGAGCAACCTGCGAGGAGCAGGGCGGTCACGCAGAGACAGGCCAGTAGGGCCACGGGGTGGCGCCGGGGACGACGGTGCATGGCGCAAGTCTGCGGCACGCGGCTCACAGGCTCGTAACGGCCGGGTCAGGGACCGGTTCCGGTAATGGTCCCGGGCGGTCGTGGTGCGGTGCGGGGCGGGACGACTGATGCCGGGGTCACCGGTCACCGGTCACCAGCCATCGGTCAGGAGACCGTAGGCGTCGCGCCCGGCACGGTGGTGATACGCGCGTGCTCCCCGTGGCCGCAGTGCACCAGGCGGTCGGCGAGTCCGACGGCCCGCGCCTCGGCGAGGAACGCCTCGAGGGGCGAGCGCATCACCGTGTAGTCGCCGTAGTGGACGGGCAGGACCAGACGAGGGTCGAGGCGCCGGGCCAGTTCCGCGCCCTGTACGCCGTCCATGGTCACCACGAAGCCGCCGGGAAGGCGCGTCCCGCCCAGGTGCAGAACGGCCAGGTCCGCCCGGGGGAAGCGCCGGGCGATCTCGTCGAGGCCGTCGTACAGGAGGGTGTCGCCGGAGACGTACAGGCGCAGCCGGACCGGGCCGCCCACGGGACCGAACTCCAGCATGCTGCCCATCACCGGCGGCAGCAGGCCGCGCAGCAGGCGGTGGCCCGCGTGCCGGCCGGGCAGGGCCGTGACCCGGACCTGGGCGCCGCCGTGCTGGAGGGTGTGGCCCCGCCAGGTGCCGAGCCCCGCCGCGCGGCGGAAGCCGTGCACGGCTTTGAGGCGGCGGGCCGCGTGCGGTGTGGTCAGCACCGGCACGTCGTGGTCCAGGTGCTTGCGGGCGCGGCGGTCCCAGTGGTCACCGTGCAGGTGCGACAGGACGACCGCGTCGAGGCGGGGGAGGCCGCGGACGGCGACCGCCGGTTCCGTCAGACGGCGGCTCAGCAGTCCGTACCCGAGGTAGGCGTACTCGCCCCGGTGCAGGAAGTTGGGATCGGTGAGCAGGGTGAGTCCGCCGTACCGCAGCAGAACGGTCGCGTTCCCGATGAAGTGGAGCTCCACCTCGTCGTACGAGGCGTCGTCCGTCCGCTGCGGCATGACCGTCCTGTCCGGCGGGGCCGGAGGGCGCCCCGCCTGCCCCTGGCGCGTCCGATGTCCTCCGGCTGCCCGGAGTACCCCTGACGCGCATGATCACTACAGTCGGGCGGGGCGAGTCCCCGGGGGCGGCCGACCGGACCGGCGGAGTCGAACGACCGGACCGTCGGAGTCGACCGATCGGGGCGGCGGGGTCAACCGACCGGATCGGTGGGCGCCGAGAGCAGGTCGTTCTCCGTGGCCGAGGCCAGGGACAGCGTCCGGTAGCCCATGCTCTCGAACAGCACGGTGATCCGGTCGCCGTCCTCGCTCATCACCGTGCCGTCGCCCCACGCGTTGTGCCGCACCACGGTGCCCGCCGGATAGGAGGCGGCCGCCGGATGGACCGGCCGGTCGTCACCCGCGTTCCCCGCCGCCCCCTCGCCGGCCGTGCCGTCGGCCGCGAGGGAGGCGCACACGTCACAGGCGCCGCACGGAGCCTCGTACGGCTCACCGAAGTAGCCGAGCAGGAAGCGACGGCGGCAGCCGGTGGTCTCGGCGAACCCCAGCATCATCTCCAGCCTCGACTGCTCCATCATCCTGCGGGCCTGCGCCTCCTTCGTGGCGAGCGCGGTGGCGTCCTGCGCCGTGACACCGGGAACGGGGCGCACCCGGCCGTCCTCGTCGGTGCTCACGGCACCCGCCTGTTCCAGGAAGTTGCACGCCGCCGTCACGCGTCGGCGCGAGAGGTCCGTCCGCTCGCCCACCTCGTCCAGCGTGAGGGGACCGTCGTGCCCGTGGATCAGTTCCGCGACCTTGCCGAGGGTCTCCTCGTCGGGTGTCTGGGTGGCGAAGAGGCGTTGCAGCCCGCTGTCCTGCGACCGGTAGTGCAGGACGGCGACCGCGGGCGCGCCGTCGCGGCCCGCACGGCCTATCTCCTGGTAGTAGGCGTCGAGGGAGCCGGGCACGGAGGCGTGCAGCACGAACCGTACGTCCTCCTTGTCGATGCCCATGCCGAAGGCGGAGGTGGCGACGACCACGTCGGTCCCGCCGGACAGGAAGGCGTCGTGCGCGCGGGAGCGTTCGTCGGCCGTCAGCCCGGCGTGGTAGGCGTCGGCGTGCAGGCCGAGACCGCTGAGCTCGGCCGCGTACTCCTCGGCGTCCTTGCGGGTGGCGGTGTAGACGATGCCCGGCTTCGGCTCCCCGGCGGCGCGCTCCACCACCGTACGGCGCTTGTTCGCGTCGTCCAGGAAGCGGCGGACCTCCAGCGTGATGTTCGGCCGGTCGAAACCGGCCACGACCAGCGCGGGGTCCGCCATGGCCAGCCGGTGCACGATCTCCTCGCGCACGGGGGGAGCGGCCGTCGCCGTCAGGGCGAGGACGGTGGGCCGGCCCAGCCTCCGTACGGCGTGGGGCAGGCGCAGGTAGTCAGGACGGAAGTCGTGGCCCCAGCCGGTCACGCACTGCGCCTCGTCGACGACGAACAACGAGGGGTTCACCTCGGCCAGGCGCTCGACCACCTCGTCCTTCGCCAGCTGCTCGGGGGAGAGGAACAGGAACTCGGCCTCCCCGCCGCGCACCGCCGTCCAGGCGGCCTCCGTCTCCTTGGCCGACTGGGCGGAGTTGACCGCGACGGCGTCCGGAGCGTCGCGCCGCAGCAGCCCCGCCATCTGGTCCCGCTGGAGGGCGATCAGCGGCGACACCACGACGGTGGGCCCGGGGAGCAGCGAACCGGTCACCTGGTACACCGCGGACTTCCCCGCACCGGTCGGCATGACCGCCAGGGTGTCGCGCCCCGCCATGACCGACTCCATCGCGGTCAGCTGGCCCGGTCGGAGTTCTTCCCAGCCGAACACGTCGGCGGCCTTACGCCTCAACCGGTCCGCGGTGTCGAGGTCGCTGTCCTGCGGCATGTGCACATCTCTTTCTGGAACTGTCTTTCCGGCCCCGGCCTTCTGGAACGGGCCTTCTGGAACCGGCCTTCTGGCACCGGCCGGAGCGGACGCTGCGTCGTTGTCGTTGTCGTTCAGGGGCGGGGATTGGTGCGGTGCCATCGGGGACGCGCGTCACTGCCCCGGCGCCCGGCGACGGAGGCGCACCGCGGGCACTGTCGCCGCACCCGGTCGGCCGCGCCGCCGGACTCGGGGAAGGTGTCCAGCCAGGTGACGTGCGAGAACCGGATCAGCTGGGAGCGGGAGAGGGACAGGCCGCAGACGGTCTGGTTCATGCCGGGTTCCCAGGCGTGGACCTCTCCGGAGGGCAGCCGCCGCCGGCCGTCGTCCTCCACCGTCCACTGCCCGGACGCGGCCACGGCGTACTGCCTGACGCGTGCCATGACGTGCTCAGACCGTCGGCCGGCCGGTACCGGAGAGCGGACCGGAAAGCGGACCGGAGGGAGGCTCGGGCCGTACGGACGTGCTGGGTGAAGATTCGTGCTCGGTCATCGCGGCGCCGTCCTCGGTTCGGGTGCGTACGGGGCACCGGTCGGGTCCGTACGAGCACCGAGTGCCCGGCCCGCTCGAACGTAAGCGCTACGGCAGGCGCACACCGGCTCCGCACACCGGCTCCGCTCACGGGCGGGGCGGTCGCCGACGGGTCGGGGCCGGGGGCCGGGGCGCCGGCCGGATGTCTGTCGTGCCAGACGGCCTCACGGCGATGTGGTCACGGATCCGGTCGGGCCCCCGGCCGTTCGTCAGCGCGCCCCGCCCCAACAGGACGCGCCCACCCACGACCAAGTCGTACGCGCGACAGGCGCTAGCCGATGTTGAAGTCGAGGTTCGTCACGTACCAGGAACCCTCGATCTTGCTGGACTCGACCTTGATGTCCAGCTGGTCCTGCGTCACCCCGGTGGAGTGGGACAGGACGATCTTGTCCAGTGCCTGCCCGTCGACCGTGATCCTGTCCGCGGGGACCACCACCTTGTCACCGGTGGCCGGGGCCTGGGTGACCTCGACCTTCGGGTCGTCCGAAGGCGGCTCGGGAGTGAAGGACTCCTTGAACTGCCCGAGGGTCTTGTCCATCTGCTTGCGCTCGGGAGCGTCGTCGCCGCACGTCGTCCCGTCGCCGACCTTCGCGGGCTCGGAACCGGCCGCCGGTTCCGCCATCAGCAGGCACGCCTCCTCCGGCTCACCCTTGATGACCGCCGCGACCCACCCGGCGACGGCCTTCTCGGCCGTGGACCGGTCCACGGCCGAGGTCTGGGCCGACGCGGAGGCGTCGTCGTCCGCCTTCTCCGCGTCGGCCGCGGGCGAGCTGCTCGAGGACGACTTCTCGTCCGCGGCGGAGTCCGCGTCGTCCGAGCACCCCGCGAGCCCCATGACCGCCGCCACGGCGACCCCCGCGATCGAGCCGACCCGTCTCGCCCTCTGATCCACTAACACCACTCTGACAGCCTTCCTAGGAACGTTCATGTGCCTCAGCGGCACCACGAGTCACTCTGGTCGCGGCTCCGCTTCACCCATCAAGACGGGGCGGACGTCCCAACGGTTCATTTTTGAAAGGTTGTTGCAGGATCCGGACCGGTCATGCGAGAGGCGACCAAGGGGAGGGACCGCCTACGGCGCCACCGGGAGGCGGTGGACGGAGACGTGCGAACGCGACTCGGCGGTGAACGCGGCACCGTCCCGGTCCGCGTACCTGGTCTCCAGCTCGAAGCCTGCCGGCTGGGCCATGAGGTCCAGCTCGGCCGGCCAGATGTACCGGTGCGGACTGCGGAACAGCTGCGCCCGCTCGCTCCCGGCGAAGTGGAAATGGTGCGGCATGCGAGCGCGCGGTGCGAGGCGCGGGTGTTCCGGGACAGGCCGCCGTGCACCATCCTCGGCATGTGGCCGCAGGGCGGCTGCGGGAGAACGGCTGGGGCCGTCGACGCTGTCGGGCGTCCCGTACGGCCGGACCGGGACGGGGTTGAGACGTGAGGGCGATCGTCGTGGGGGCGGGCATCGGTGGGCTGGCGGCGACACTCAGCCTGCGCCGGGCCGGCCACGAGGTGACACTGGTCGAGCGGACACCGCGGTTCGCCGAGGTCGGCGCGGGCATCCAGCTCGCGCCCAACGCCACCCGGGTGCTGCGCCGGCTGGGCGTACTGGACGCGGTCGCCGCATGGGCCGTACGCCCCGCGCGGGTGTGTTTCCGCACCTGGTCCGACGGGACCGACGTCTGCAGCCATCTGCTGGGCCGCGAGGTGGAGGAGGAGTTCGGTGCGCCCTACCTGCTTCTGCACCGGGCCGACCTGCACCAGGTGCTGGCCGCCGCGGTGCCGTCCGGATCCGTGCGCCTGGACACCACGGTGGTGGGCGTCGACCAGGACGACGGGGCCGCGTACGTGACCACGGCGAGCGGCGAGCGCCTGGGCGCGGACGTGGTCGTGGCCGCCGACGGGATACGGTCCGCGGCCCGCCAGTGGCTCTTCGGTGCGGACGAGGCCCTCTTCTCGCACACGGCCGCCTACCGGGCGCTGCTCCCGGCGGCCGCGGTGGCCGACCTGGACCTGCCGGAACTCGGCGTCTGGATGGGCCCGGGCCGGCACTTCGTGCACTACTGGGTGCGCCGGGGTGAACTCCTCAACACGGTGGCCGTGTTCACCGCGGAAGCGGCACAGGAGTCGTGGACCGCCCGGGCCGAACCGGGGGAGCAGCTGTGCGAGTTCGCGGGCTGGGACCCCCGGGTGCTCGGCGTCCTGGAACGCGCGGGCCAGGTGCTCCGCTACGGCATTCACACCCGTGCCCCGCTCGCCCGGTGGAACGTCGGGCGGGTGACTCTGCTGGGCGACAGCGCGCACGCGACGGTGCCGTTCCTGGCCCAGGGTGCGGCCCAGGCGATCATGGACGCGGCGGTGCTCGGCGAGGTCCTTACTGACGCGGCACCGGCCGACGTACCCGCGGCGCTCGACCGCTACGTGCACCGCCGCCTGGCCACGGCCACGAGCTCACAGGCGGGTGCCGCCCGGGCGGGCGAGGACTTCCACCTGCCGGACGGCCCGGCGGCCGAGGCCCGCGACGCCCGCATGGCGGCGTACGCGGCCGGCCACAGGTTCATGCCGCAGGCGGCCGGCTGGACGGCGGACGCCGGCGACGGACCCACGGCGCCGGTGTGAACGTTCGTGGGTGCGTCGGCGGCCTCGTGCCCCCGCTCAGCCGGAAGCGGAGTCCGCGGTCCGGGCCCGGACGAAGTCGAGCGAGCGGGTGAAGCAGTCCTCGGCCCCGGAGGGGGTGAGTCCGTGCCAGAGGTGGTCGGCTCCGGGGACCAGGTGCAGGTCCACGGACACCCCCGCCCCCCGCAGCGCCGCGGCCAGGCGGACGGCCTGGTCGCTGGGGACGACGCTGTCCTGCGTGCCGTGCAGCACGAGGAAGGGCGGCGCTGCGGAGGTGACGTGATGGACGGGACCGGCGTCCCGGGCGCGCTCGGGGAGGTCGGCGGGGGCGCCCCCGACCAGCATCGCCTCGAAGGTGCGCGGATCGGCGGGGTCCTCGGTGAGTGCCACCAGGTCGGTGGGGGCGTACCAGGTGACACAGCCGGTCACCGGTGGGACCTCGGGATCGCGGTCGGGCATGGTCAGTGCCAGCAGGGCGGCGAGGTGCCCGCCCGCGGACTCGCCCCAGACGACGGTTCGGGCGGTGTCCAGGCCGAGTTCACCGGACCGTGCGTGCAGCCAGGACAACGCGGCGGTGAGGTCGTCCACCTGAGTGGGGTGCACGGCCTCGCCGCTGAGCCGGTAGTCGGCGCAGGCGACGGCGAACCCCGCCTGCGCGAGACGGGCGAAGGGGCCGGGCCGCCAGGAGCGGAACGCGGGTCCCAGGTCGTCGCGCAGGCCCGTGCGCCAGGCGCCTCCGTGGACGAAGACGACGACCGGGAGCGGTCCGGCGGGCTCGGCGGGGAGCCACAGGTCCAGTTCGAGGGGCCGTCGGCCGTCGGGCACCAGGTAGGGGACGCCGCGCAGCAGACGTACACCCGCGGCGGGAAGCGCCGCGGGAGGCAGGGGCAGCCGGGTGGGGTCGGGCGGGGCGAGCAGCGCGGCGAGGGCGGGCGGCAGGGACATGGGTCCTCCGGGGTCCGGAGCCGGGAGGGGCGGCTCAGTGGGCGAGGCGGGGCAGCAGGCGGTGTGCGTTGGCGGTGGTCAGGGAGCGCCAGGTGGTACCCGCGAGTGCGGCGGGGACCGGGGCCGCGTCCACCGAGGCGGCATGGGCCCGCGCCGCGGCGGGCGGGGTCCAGCAGTAGTCGCTTCCGTACAGCAGCTGTTCGGGTCCGACCAGGCCCAGCAGCGCGGGGAGCTGGCGGGGGAAAGGGGTGCCGGCGAGGTCGTAGTGCAGGCGGCGCAGTTGCGCGAGGGCGTCGGGGGCACCCTCGTCGCCGGGCAGGAACAGCTTCATGAAACCGTCGATGCGGTCGGCGAGCACGGGCAGGGCGCCGCCGCAGTGCGGAACGACGACCTTCAGGTCCGGGTGGCGTTCGAGGGTTCCCGCGAACAGCAGGTCCGTGACGGTCCGCGCGGTGTCGAAGACGAACTCCACCATGGGGCGCGGCCGCCGGAGGGCGGACTGCTGCCAGCACACGGGCGAGGTGGGGTGGAGGAAGACCACGGCGCCGCGCCGGCCGAGCTCCGCGAAGACCGGCTCCAGCCGCGGGTCGCCGAGGTAGACGCCGTGGGTGTTGGTCTCCAGGACCACCCCGTCGGCCCCGAGACGGTCGAAGGCGTACGCGATCTCCATGAGGGCGCCCTCGACGTCGGGCAGGGGCAGCGAGGCCAACAGGCCGAACCTGTCCGGGTGTTCGCGCACCACCTGGGCGCTCTCCTCGTTGACCTCGCGTGCCAGGTCCCGGGCCGCCGCGTCGTCACCGAAGTGCACGCCGGGGGAGGAGAGCGACAGCAACGCGGTGCCGATACCGCAGCGGTCCATCAGGTCCAGGTGGGCGGCAGGCGACCAGCTGGGCCACGCGGGCATGCCGTCGGGCAGTTCGTGCCCGGCGGCCCTGGCCCGGCGGATGTAGGAGTCGGTGACGAAGTGCGCGTGCACGTCGACGAGTTGCGGAGCATCAGCGGCTGTCATGGGTGGGCTCCTGGGAGGGACGGGACCGGGAGGGAGAGGGGGCGGGAGGGGACGAGGGGGCGGGGGCGGGACCGTCGGCCGCGGGGGGTGCCGGACGGCGCCGGGCGAGCCGGTCGCGGACCGCGGTGACGGCGCGCTCACCCGCGACGATGCCCGCCAGCCCGGTCAGGCCGAGCAGGGGTGGCGCGGGAGAGGGGACGGACAGGGCCCAGTAGACGCCACCCATCAGGGCACCCGCGGCGAAGGCGAGTGCGGCGTGTCGCGTGAAACGGCCGGCGCGGGCCGCTCGCGGGGCGGTCACAGCGCCGCCAGGGCCGCCTGGCCGAGCAGCATGCCCAGCAGGCCGAACAGGGCGATCGGCGGTGGCGCGGGGGACCTGACCCGCAGCGCGGCATAGAGCGCCCCGACCAGCAGTCCGGCCGCGAGCGCCTTGAGGTACGGCACGGTGCTCAGCCCTCCGTGCGCCACTGGTGGTCGGGCAGGAAGCGCACGTCGTACCGCTGGGGGACACTGCCGAACTTGTGCGGCTCCGGCACGTACGGACGCTGCGGCAGACCGAGTTCCTCGGTGGGCGTGCCCAGGTTCTCGAAGAACCGCTCGAAGGTGCCGCCGGGACCGGCCGCCACCCCGACGATGCGGCTGTGGTGCCGCTCCACGCGGTAGGCGTGCGGACAGTTCTTCGGTACGAAGCCGAAGTCGCCCGCGGTCAGCAGCCTCTCGTACTGCTCGCCCGCCGTGTCCTCGACGAACAGGCGCACGGCGCCGTCGGTGACGTAGAAGACCTCGTAGGTGTCCGGGTGCGAGTGGGCCGGGATGGTGTCGCCCTTGGGGCCCTCGGCGGTGAAGAAGTTGAAGGTGTTCTCGGTCTGCTCGCCGCCCGCGTAGACGGTGAAGAGGTCGCCGAACAGGTGGGCGCGGTCGCCCATGCCCTTCTCGATGAAGTACGGCTTGCCCGGCTCCGACGGTATGCGGGAGGCGGAGCGGTGGCGGGTGACGAATTCGGCGGTCATGTTCTCTCCCGGTGGTGGCTCATGGAGGACACGGCGGTGCGTTGATGTCAGGCAGCCTGACATACGGATCGGCCGCCTGGCAATCCCCGGACCGGGGTCCGTGCGCAGCCTCTAAGCTCGGAATCCCTGCTCACCCGTCCCGAGGAACCGATGAACGCCGCCGGCACCCCCCTTCCGCAGTTGCTCCTCGACGCCCGCCGCTGGTTCGAGGAGGCGCTCGTGGCGACGCTGGTACGGGCGGGCATGGCACCCATCTCGCCGACCCAGGCCCAGCTGTTCGCCGCACTGGACGCGGCGGGCACCACGGTCTCCGAACTGGCCCGGCGCATGGGCGTCACCCGCCAGACCGCCCACCAGGCCGTGCACAGCCTCATCGGGATGGGTCTCCTCGAACAGGGCCCGGACCCGTCCTCCGCCCGCCGGCGACTGATCCGCCGGACCGCCGAGGGCGCGGCGGCGCACCTCGAAGTCGTCTCGGTCCTCGCGGCGCTGGAGGAGGAACTCGCGCGGCGGATCGGCCGCCGGGCCACCGACTCCCTGCGCGCCGCGCTGGAGGCACCGCGAGGGGAACCGCCGGTGCTCACGCTCACCCCTGCGGACGGGGCCGGCCCGGGACCGGCCGGCGCGGACCCGGACGGTGAGGGGTCCTAGGACCGGGTGCGGTGGGCGTGGACCGGGGGGCGGCGCGGGCGCGCGCCGGCCCGGCCGTGCGCGTACGACCGGTCGGACGGGTAGATCTGCTGTACCGGTGCATCCGCGACGCGGTCCCCGCACCACGGCAGAGGGGGCAAGGACCATGGACGACTACGTCACGGCACTCCGTCGGGCCGTCGGCACGAAGCCGCTCATTCTGCCGGGAGCCTCGGTGCTGGTCACCGACCCCGAGGGCGGGATCCTGCTGCTGGCCCGGGCCGACACCGGCGGCTGGGGCCTGCCCGGCGGGATCATGGAGCCCGGTGAGTCCTTCGAGGAGACGGGCCGGCGTGAGGTGCTGGAGGAGACCGGACTGACCGTCGGCCGGCTGGAGCTGCTCGGCGTGTACTCCGGAGCGTCCTGCTACTACCGCTACCCCAACGGCGACGAGATCTACAACGTCACCGCCGCCTACCTGGTCGCGTTCCCGGAAGGTGCCGTGCTGTCGCTGGACACCGCGGAGAACACGCGGTGGCGGTTCTTCGCGCCGGACGAGCTCCCGCCGACCCTGATCAGTCCGGAACGGCCGATCCTGACCGACTACGTGCGCCTGCTGGAGGAGCGGCGCGCGGGGTGAGCCCGGTCCGTCACGCCGTGGCCGGGCGGTGGTCCGCCGCCGTCCGGGCCGCGGGGTGCACCGGTGAGATCGCCCTGGAGCCCGCCGGGGCCGGCGGGATGCCGCAGACGGCCGGCCGACCAGGACGAACCCGTCGGCAGTGCCAGGGCCCACCGGCTGCTCGGCCGGCGCCCCCGCCACGTCTCGTTCGCCGACGCGCCCGGGCTGTACCGCCGCGCGTGGAAGGCCGCGCGGCGGACCGCCTGAGTTGGCCGGCCGCCCGGCCGGTCATCCGGAGCGCAGGTTCTCCAGCGTCGACCGGGTGTCGCTCTTGACCCAGCGGGAGACCTCGCCGATCGCCGGCGGAGTGGTCGTCTCGTACGAGGTCGTGTAGACGCTCCAGCTCATCTGGTACGTCATCCAGCCGTCGCGCACCGCGAGGATGACCGCGCGGCTGCCGCCGGTCGACGAGCCGGACGTGGTGTCCTCGGTCACCAGGTAGGCCTCGTCGCCGTACCCGGACACCTCCTCCACCTCGTAGTCCTCGTACCGCTGGTGGTACTCGGACCACAGGGCCGTGAACTCGGCGGAGGGGTCGGTCTCCTTGTGCAGGTCCATCTGCACGGAGAGATACGCGTCGGAGTACGAGGAACTGGACGTTTTCTTCAGGGAGATGCTGCAGTAGCTCTGGTCGAGGGCCTTGTGCTTCAGCGCGTTGTGCGTGGGGGCGTCGTCCTCCTCGGTGTACTCGGTCCTCAGGGCGGTGTAGTCCACCGAGGAGCAGAGGTTGGTCCTGGCCCGGTACCCGGCCAGTTCGGGGTCGTCGCCGAGCGGGTCGAGGAAGAGGAGGATCCCGCCCGCCCACAGCGCGGAGGCGACCACCGCTCCCACCGCCGCCCACAGCACCGCGCGCCCCGCACCGGTCCTGCCGCCGGACTGCGGGGGGAGGCCCGGCGGCGGCCCGTACGCGTAGTGCTGGGCCGGCGGCTGGGCGGGAGGCGGCCCGTAGGGGTTCGCGGGCTGCGGACCCGGCTGCGCACCCGGCTGCGGGGCCGCGTACGGGGAGTCCGGCGCGTTCTCGGGTCTCGGTGGTGAGGACGGCTGGTGGTGCGCCTGGGACTGGCTCGCGGGCTCCGGCGTCGGCGCGGACCGGGGCGTCGGCTGAGCGGCGGAACCGGGCGGAGTGGTGGATCCGGACGGGGCCGGGGCCTGCGGTTCGGGTTGCGGCTCGGGCTGTGCCGGGAGGTCTTCGGGCCGTTCCTGCATCATGTGCTCCTTGGGCAGCGGGGTTCGGAACCGGATGGGGGGATCGGCGAACCGCGGCACGTGAACGGAGCAACAGGGCGATCCCGGACGGTAGTTGGGTAGAAGACTTTCCCGCATCGACCGTTGAACACTCGCATGCCGCACCGACAACGCCCTAGCGCTGTCGGTGCGCGTCGGTGCCGGGCGCCGCGGCGACGTCGTAGTGCCAGAACGGCCGGACCAGCAGCGCTCCGGCGAGGACGACGACGATGCAGAGCAGCGCACTGCCGGTCCACGCGAGGCCGAGACCGGTGGCGGAGGCCATCGCCCCGGCGCGCAGATCACCGAGACGGGGACCGCCCGCGACGACGACGGTGAAGACGCCCTGCAGACGGCCGCGCAGGGCGTCGGGCGCGTAGGTCTGCAGGACGGTCTCGCGGTAGACCGCGCTGACCAGGTCCGCCGCACCGGCGGCGGCCAGCAGCAGCACGGCGGCCGGGAGACTGCGGACGGTGCCCGCGAGCGCGATGGCCGCCGCCCACGCGACGACCGCGAGGGCCAGCGCCCGGCCCTGACGGCGTACGCGGCCGATCCATCCGCTGAACAGTCCGGCGGCGACGGACCCGATGGCGATGGCCGAGTACAGCAGGCCCGTTCCTCCGCCGAAGCGCGCATGTGCGGCCTCCGGGAACAGCGCGGTGGGCATGGCCAGGGTCATCGCCGCGATGTCGACCGCGAAGGACATCCAGAGCACGGGAGCGGCCGCGATGAAGCGCAGCCCGTCCAGGACCGGGCGCAGGCCGCCGGTTCCGGCTCCCGCGCCGGCCGGTCTGATCGACGGCAGGCGCAGGGCCGAGTACAGCAGGAGGGAGAACAGCAGGGCGTCGGCGCCGTAGGCCCAGCAGTAGCCGTTCGGCAGGGAGATCAGGGCGCCGGCCACCAGGGGACCGGCGACCTGCCCGGCGTTGCCGGCGGTGAAGTACAGCGTGTTCGCGGCGGGCACCAGGTGGGTGGGAACGACGCGGGGAATGATCGCGCCGCGGGCGGCGGACGACATGGCGAACGCACCGGCCTGGACGGCCACGAGGACCAGGACGAGCGGGACCGAACGCAGCTCGGCGACCGCCTGGAGCAGCAGCGCCAGCGTGATCGCCCAGGTGACGGACGCCGACGCCAGGTAGAGCACGCGCCGGTCGCACCGGTCGGCGACGGCGCCCCCGTACAGGCCGAGGACCACGAGCGGTACGAGGCCGGCCAGTCCCGTCAGCCCCACCGACAGGGAGGAGTGCGACAGCTCGTACACCTGCACCGGGATGGTGACCGCCGTGACCATGGTCCCCACGTACGCCGCGCTCTGCCCGATCAGCAGGCGCCGGAAGACGGGGTGTGCCAGGGGGCGGGTGTCGAGTGCGACGCCGCGCAGACCGGAGGCCGTCCGGGACTCCGGCGGAGGAGACGGGAGAGGCGAGGGAAGGGAGGGAAGGGAGGGAGGGGAGGCGGAGGGGTGATCGGGTGGCTGGCCGTGCGGCGTCGTGGACATGGCCATCACGCTGGCAGGACCGCACGGTGTGCCGCTTCCGTTATTCTGCCGTCATATGTCGCAGAACAGCCAGACGGGGAAGGACCAGACGGGGAACGGCCGGGCGGAGCGCGATCGGCCGGAGAAGGTGTCCGCGGAGCCCAGGGACACCACCCACGCCCATCTCGCAGGTGAGGTCATCGGACGTCACCGGCACGGGTATCACCAGCTTCTCTACGTCAGCGCCGGCGTGCTGGCGGTGCAGACGGGCGAGGCGTCCTGGGTGGCGTCCAGCGCCCGCGCCATGTGGATCCCGGCGGAGACCTGGCACGAGCACCGGGTGCACGGGCACAGCTCCGTGCACACCCTCGGGTTCGCCGCCCACGACACCCTGCTCAGGTCCCGGACGCCGGCCGTCATGGCCGTGGACGCCCTGGTGCGTGAGCTGATCATCGCGTGCAGCGAACCCTCCCTCCCCGGACCGGAGGCACGTCGCCTGCGGGCCGTCCTGCGGGACCGGCTGCGCCGCGCGCTCGTCGAACCGCTGACGCTGCCCACTCCCGCCAGTCCTTTGCTGCGGCAGGCGTGCGCGCTGGTGACCGGCGATCTGCAACGGCCGCGCGCCGCCGCCTGGCTGGCCCGGCGCATCGGGGTGAGCGAGCGCACCCTGACCCGTCTGTTCAGGACCGAGTTCGGCATGACCTACCCGCAGTGGCGGACCAACGTCCGGGTCTTCCACGCCATGGTGCTGCTGGCGGAAGGAGCGAACGTCAGTGAGACGGGGCGGCGGTGCGGGTGGGCGACGACCAGCGCCTTCATCGACACGTTCAGCCGCACGATGGGACAGACACCGGGGACCTACCGCGTCGGCTCCGGCGCGTAGTCCGCGCGTACCGGTAAGCGCCGGTACTCACCGGCGCTCGCCGGAACCCATCGGTCTCGTGGAGGAGGCCGCCGGCCGTCACCCGCTCACATACGCGTTGAGCGGCGACACGTTCTCGTAAAGCTCGGTGAGCAGGGCGCGGGCGGCGTCGGGGGCGCCGTGCTTCCCGGTCCCGTACGGGTCGAAGTCGCGCGAACCGGGGATGCCCGGCGGCGTCAGGTGGTGCGTGGCCACCCCGTCCTCGCCGCTGTGGTCGAAGACCGGCACGACGTACGAGCTGTCGAGCGCGGCGGCGGCCCGCGCCTCCCGCCCGAACAGGGCGAGCAGCCGCTCCCGCCCGGCGCCGGTGGCCTCCGCCGACAGCTCAACGGCTTGACGGCGACCGTGCGTTGGAGCCGAGCGTCCCTGGCCCGCCAGATCCCTCCATGCCGCCCGCGCCGATCCGTTCCGTGAGGGTGTACCGGCCGTCCGGAACCGTGTCGCGCATCCCCGGCCCCGCTCGTTCGAGCCCCGGCGCTGTCAACGTACCTACGCGGTACCTGCGCGCCGTCGAGGTGGACGGGGTCCGCGGGCCCCGTCCGGGCAGATTCCGACCTGACACGTGTCGTATGCGTCATGGCCAAAACTGTTCGCCGCTCCGCGCAGCGGCGACGCGACCCCGGACGCACCGTCGTCGTCCCGGCGGGGAAACGGACGCCGGATTTCGACGGAACGGCCGAAAACAATCGGATTTCAGGAGGTACCCGTGGCGGATCGCGGGATCAGGGGGCAGGCTCGTCACACGATGGTCTGGTGTTCAACTTCGGCCAGGACTGGACTGTTTGAGCCATCGAAAGATCATTAACCTGTTCCTCGACGACACGCGTCTATCAAGAGGAGTTCCGTGTCCACTGCCCAGCAGGTGCCCGACATCCTCTCGCCCGAGTTCGCTGCGGATCCCTACCCCGCATACGCGGCGATGCGAGAGAAAAACCCCCTGATCTGGCACGAGGCGACCCAGAGTTACATCATTTCCCGTTACGACGACGTCGAACGCGTCTTCAAGGACAAGAAGTCCGAGTTCACGACGGACAACTACGACTGGCAGCTCGAGCCGGTCCACGGCAAGACGATCCTCCAGCTCAGCGGCCGGGAGCACGCGGTGCGGCGCGCCCTCGTCGCCCCCGCGTTCCGCGGCAGCGACCTGCAGGAGAAGTTCCTGCCGGTCATCGAGCGCAACTCGCTCGCGCTCATCGACTCCTTCCGGCGCACCGGCTCCGCCGACATAGTCAGCGACTACGCGACCCGGTTCCCGGTCAACGTCATCGCGGACATGCTGGGCCTGGACAAGGCCGACCACGCCCGTTTCCACGGCTGGTACACGGCCGTCATCGCCTTCCTGGGCAACCTCTCCGGCGATGCCGAGGTGACCGCCGCGGGCGAGCGCACCCGCCGGGAGTTCGCCGAGTACATGATCCCGATCATCCGTGACCGGCGCGACAACCTGGGCGACGACCTGCTGTCGACGCTCTGCGCCGCCGAGGTCGACGGTGTCCGGATGAGCGACGAGGACATCAAGGCGTTCTGCAGCCTGCTGCTCGCCGCCGGCGGGGAGACCACGGACAAGGCGATCGCCAGCATCCTCGCCAATCTGCTCCTGCACCCGGAGCAGTTGGCGGCCGTCCGCGAGGACCGGAGCCTGATCCCCGCCGCCTTCGCCGAGACGCTGCGCTACACCCCGCCGGTCCACATGATCATGCGGCAGTCGGCCACCGACGTCGAGGTCTCCGGCGGCACCATCCCGAAGGGCGCGACGGTGACATGCCTCATCGGGGCCGCCAACCGGGACGAGCGCCGCTACGCCGACCCCGACCGCTTCGACATATTCCGGACCGACCTCACCACGAAGTCCGCGTTCTCCGCTGCCGCGGACCACCTCGCCTTCGCGCTGGGACGGCACTTCTGCGTGGGTGCGCTGCTCGCGAAGGCGGAGGTCGAGATCGGCCTCGGCCAACTGCTCGACGCCATGCCCGACCTGCGCCTCGCCGACGGCTACGACCCTGTCGAGCAGGGCGTGTTCACGCGCGGCCCGCAGTCCCTGCCGGTGCGTTTCACCCCGGCCGCCGACTGAGCGCACGACCGGCGCCGCCCCCGACGCCCCGTGCGGGCCGGGAAGCGATCTTGCCGGCCCGCACGGGACGTGGACAGGGGGCTGCCGGCGTCGCCGACAACCCCCTGGGACACAACCGGCCGGCAGTCCCTCAGTGCGCCGCCGGGGTGAACTGCACCGGCAGGGACGCGAGTCCCCGCATCCAGATGGACGGACGCCAGGTCAGCTCCTCCGGATCGACGGCCAGTACCAGGTCGGGCAGCCGCTCCAGGAGTGTCTCCACCGCCGTGCGCGCCATCACGTCGGCGAGCAGCGGAGCCGGATACGGGCAGCGGTGCTCACCGTTGCTGAACGACAGGTGCGAGGAGTTCTCGGCGCCTACGTGCGACTCGGGCCAGATCTGCGGGTCCGTGTTGGCCGCCGCCAGGCCGAGGACGAGGCAGTCACCCTCACGGATGAGCCGTCCGCCGAGCTGGGTGTCGCGCACCGCCCAGCGGCCGATGAAGTTCTGCGTCGGCGTGTCCAGCCACAGCACCTCGTTGAGCGCGTCGCCGACACTGACCCGGCCGCCGGAGACGTTGACCGCGAAACGCTCGTCGGTCAGCAGCAGCCGCAGGGTGTTGCAGATCCAGTTGGCGGTCGGCTGCTGGGCCGCCGCGATGACGGAGATCAGGTCCTGCACGATCTCCTCGTCACTGAGCCCCGCCGGGTCCTGCAGCATCCGGGAGGTGACGTCGGGTCCCGGACGGTCCCGCTTCTCCTTCACCAGCTGCATGATGCGCCCGCCGACGCGCATGTACGCCGCCACCGGGTCGTCGCCCTCACCGGCGTCGAGCGAGATCCGCAGGTCGTCGACGAGCTGCTCGGTGTCCGCACTGCCCTGCGGCATACCGCACATCCACAGCACCGCACGGGCCGGCAGGGCGTGCGCGTACGAGTTCATCAGCTCGGCCTGACCGCTGCCGGCGAACGAGTTGATCAGCTGCTCGGCGATCGACTGGCACTCGCGGGCCAGCTCGAACTGGTCGACCCCCTCCAGCGCCTGCGTGATGACGCCGGCCCGGCGCTGGTGCTCCGCGCCCTCGGTGAACAGCACCGACGGCTGGTAGCCGACGAACGGCAGCAGGGGCCAGTCCTCCGGGATGTTCGGCCACTGGTTCCAGCGCCGGGAGTCCCGTGCGAACAGCTCGTCGTGGCTGGTCACATAGCTGACCTCGGGATAGCCGAGGACGAGCCAGGCGGGGATGCCGCCGTCGAGCACGACCGGCGCCACCGCCCCGTGCTCCCGGCGCATGGTGCGGTACAGCTGCGACGGCGTCTGCTGGTACTCCAGACCGCCCAGCTGTACGGCGGAGCCGTGCGCGGGGCAGCCCGGTGGAGGCGTGCCCGCGGACGGGGAGCCGGTGGAATCGCTCACGATGTCCCCTCCTGGGCCAGCGCCATTGCGTAGAGGTGGTCCACGAGCGTGATCAGGACCTCTTTGCCCGAGGACCGCACCCGGGCGTCGCAGTCGACCATCGGCACGTGCTCGCCGAGAGCGAGCGCCTGACGTATCTCGTCGAGCGAGTGCGGGCGCTCGTCGTCGTCGAAGCGGTTGACCGCCACCACGAACGGCGTCTTGTGGTGCTCGAGCCGGTCGATCGCGTACCAGGAGTCCTCCATGCGACGCGTGTCGACGAGGACGATGGCGCCCAGGGTGCCGGAGAACAGCCGGTCCCACAGGAACCAGAAGCGTTCCTGGCCCGGTGCGCCGAACAGGTAGAGCACCATCCGCTGGTTGAGACTGATGCGCCCGAAGTCGAACGCGACGGTCGTCGTGGTCTTCCGTTCGACCCCCGCCGTCTCGTCGACGCCCTGTCCGGCCTGCGTCATCACCTCTTCGGTGTTGAGCGGCCGGATCTCGCTGACCGAGCGGACCAGGGTGGTCTTGCCGACGCCGAAGCCGCCCACGACGACGATTTTCAGGCCGGTCTCGGCGGCGTCGCCCAGCGGGGTGCGCTGGGCGGGCAGCTCAGAGGTTGCGGAGCCCATGGAGGACCTCCTGGAGCAGGGCGGTTTCAGGGAGGGACGCGACGGACTCGGCCGCGCGGGGGTGACGGGCGCTCACCTTGCCCATGGCATGGAGGTCGCCGAGGAGGATCCGTACGACGGTGATGGGCAGCTTGAGCTCGGCCGAGATCTCGACCAGCGCCGTCGGGTGCCGGCACATCTCGAGGATCCGGGTGTGCTCGGACTGCATCCCGGCGGCGGGCTCGCACTCACTGACGATCAGCGTGACCAGGTCGAACGCGTCGTCGGCTTCGCTGCGTCCCCCCGTGACCGTGTAGAGCCGGTCGGGGTCGCCGATGTCCACGGGTTTGCGGCTCACGCCGAGGCACCCCTGGCCGCGGGCGTGCGGGGCTCGGCCCGCAGATGCTCGCCGATCTGCTCCACCAGCTCGGTCATCTGGTGGCCGACGACACCGGGGTCGGCGGCCTCCTCGGCGACGACCGCGAGGTGCGCGCCCTGGCCGGCCTCCACGATGAACAGGAGGCCTCCGTGGAACTCGGTCATGGAGTGCCGGACGCCGCCGGTTCCGTCACCGAACTCCACGGACGCGCCCTGCGCGAGGGCCTGGATGCCGGAGCAGATCGCCGCCAGCTGGTCGGCCTGGTCGAGCGTCAGGTGGTCCGTCCAGCACAGCTTCAGCCCGTCCCGTGACAGGACGAGTGCGTGGCGGGTGCCCGGCGTGCGCTCCAAGAGGTTCATCAAGAGCCAGGTGAGGCTGTTGTCAGTGGTCTCCATGACGGGCGGGACGGGTCACGACCAGCAGGTGGTCACCCGGCCCGTTCCTCCAATCCAACGGGGTACGGCGAAACAGTGCGGGGGTGGGCGCAGGCGCCCTGAGCTGTGCGGAGGGGCCGGTTCCTAGTGGTCCACCCCGGACCCGGTCCCGTATCCGGCCTCGTCGTCGGGAGCGGCGGGGCCGGGGGTCCCGCCGGCCTGGCGGCCGCGGTGGAAGGCACCGAACCGGCTTCCGGCGTCCCGGGCCGGACCGGCTCCGTCCACGAGCGGCGTGCGGGGCGGCTCGGAGGCCTTCCGGTCGGCCCGGCCCTGTTCCGCCTCGGCCATGGTGCGGCCGGGGGCCCGGACCGGCAGCCCGCCCGAAGTGGCCGGACCACGCCTGCGGGGGATGTCGGCGATGGGTGCCTCCTGCGGGGGCGCGATCGTCTCGGGCCGCAGCGGAAGTGTCTCCTCGACCGTGGGAGCCGGAGCCGGAGCCGGAGCCGGAGCCGGAGCCGGAGCTGCGGCCGCGGCCGGTACGGCGCGCTGCGGACGCTCGGCGGCGACCGGCTCGCGCTGCTGCGCCACGACCTGCGGCGGCAGCAGTACGACGACGCCGGTGCCGCCGCGCGAGGAGGGACGGTAGTTGACGCTGATGCCGTGCTTGGCGGCCAGTCGCCCCACCACGCTCAGCCCGAGCCGGGTGCCCTGCAGCGAGGCGAGGTCGGTGACCTTGCCCGACACGGCCTCCTCCGCCCGGCGCATGGACGCGTCGGACATCTTCAGGCCGCTGTCCTCGATGGTGACGACGAGTCCCGCGCTGCGCTCCTCCACGTACACGTGGACCTCGTCGATCGGCGGCGAGAAGTTGGCGGCGTTGTCCATGAGCTCGGCCAGCAGGTGCATGACGCCCTCGGCCGCGAAGCCGGCGATGGAGGCCTTGCTGGAGTTGTGCAGACGTACGCGCCGGTAGGCGGCGATCCGGCCGACGGAGCCGCGCAGGATGCTCTCCATGACGATCGGCTTGTTCCAGACGCGGCTGGAACGGCCGCCCATCAGCAGGGCGAGCCGGTCGGTCATGAGGCCCAGCTGGGAGGTGCTGTGGTCCAGGCGCAGCAGATCGCCGAAGATCTCCCCGGCGTGACGATCCTGCATGTCCCTCAGGTCGGCGAGCATGCCGACCGTCTTGGCCTGGACCCGGCTGAGCGCCTTGGCGGAGGCGGCCTGGGCGGCCGCGGAACGACGCTCGGCGTACGCGAGTTCACGGATGAACGATTCCGCGGGGGCGCGCAGCAGCGGGACGCTCGGCCAGTCGAGCTTGGCGAGGACCGTGTCGGCGGAGCTGCCCTCGCGCAGCAGGGTCACCGCGGCCGGCAGGGTCTCGTTGGTCAGGCGTTCGAGCTCCGCCGTGCCCCGGTCCAGCTCGCGCCGCATCATGTCGAGGTCCGCCTGCGCGTCGGCGGTCCGCCGGGCGGACGCGGCGACCTCGGTGGTGAAGACGTGCAGCATCCGGCGCAGATACGGGTCGGAGGGGGTGGGCAGCCCGGCGAGGACCTTCTCGGCGTCGGCGCCCTTGCTGAGCTGCTTGGCTATGGCCGGCAGGGTCACGTTGACCAGCTGGTCCGTCTCGGCGCCGTGCTGGGCCCAGTTGTTCTTGGTCATCTCCAGTTCGCCGGTACGCGACAGGGTCTGGCGGTGGGCCAGGCGCAACCGGGCGGAGGTGAAGGCGACGACGGCCGCGTTGCAGCACCAGGCGGCGATCGCCGTGCCCGCCACCCACGGACGGGCTCCGTCGGGAGCGAGGCCGACGGCCGTTCCGGCCCCCGCGGCCGTGACGACCAGGAGCGCGGGGAACGCAGCTGGGGAGGAACCCGTCTTCTGCGCGGATCGGCGCTGGCGGGGGCGAGCAGGCACTGACATTCCGCGGTCCCTCGGTCCGTGTGAGCAGGGGGTACGTCCACGACTGAAACATCGCCGAGAACCTGGAAGACGGGAGGCCGTCTTCCCGATCAAGCACGCCGCTCATGCTAGTCACCCCATCAGGCGCACGGGCCCCACCGAAGGGCTCATCCCCCGGCCGACTTCACTTCGTCGAGAAATGACTTCCACGCCGCCACTGTGTGGTAGGTGAACTGAGTTGAAGTCGGCTGATCCACGGCGTACCGCGGTCGGCGCTTTCATGCGCTTTGCCGTCCTCGCCGTGTTCGAGACTTCGTCACCTCGGACCCGGAGGGTTCATTTTCAGCCAAGTAACTTCAACCCTGGCTGACGATGCGACAGGTGCGGCGGTGGGCCCGACGTCATTTTCGCAGAAACGGTGATGACTTGGTTCGTCCGCTGTGAGGACGCCCCGTCGGCTCAGACGAACCTCCACAGGTGGTCGTCGGTGCCGTTGTCGTCGAACTGCACGACATGGGCGCTGTTCTGCGTGGACATCCCGTCCACTCCCAGGACCTTCCCGCTGTGCTTGTTGCGCATGAGGAACCAGCCGTCCTCCTTCTCGACGAACTGCCACAGGTGGTCGTCGGTGCCGTTGTCCTCGTACTGCACGACGTGCGCGCTGTTCTGCGTGGACATCCCGTCGACCCCCAGGACCTTCCCGCTGTGGCCGTTGCGGATCAGGGACCATCCCTCGCCCCGGTCCAGGACCTGCCAGGCGTGGTCCCCCGTGCCCGAGTTGTCGAACTGGACGGCATGGGCGCCGTTCTGCGCGGACATGCCGTCCACGGCCAGCACCTTGCCGCTGTGCTTGTTCCGGATCCGCCGGTACGGCCGCTCGGGTTCCCAGGGCGTGCCGGCGGGGGAGGCCGTCGGGAAGGACGCGATCCGCAGCCGGGCCGCGCCCATGGGGACGAGCGTGACCCGCTCCACCGCGCCCGTGGACCGGGCCGGACTCTGCTGCAGCGGTGCGACGACATGCTCGTCGTCGGCGATCCACTCCGGCACGCGCCGCGCCTCCGCCGTGATCGAGACGGGCGTCGCCGCGTGGGTGAACGGGTTGGCGGCGACCGGCCCCGCGGCCCGGTGCACCTCCAGGGCGCCGCCGGGCACGAGCCCGTAGTTCCACGGACTCGTGGCGTGCACCTCGTACTCGGGGAAGGTGGCGTCGCCGGCGTACCGGACGTACCTCTCGCCGATGCGCAGCGCGTAGCTGAGCGGCCCGTGGCTGACACCCACCGAGTCCCGGTTCCCGGGCCAGGTGCGTACGGCCGTGCGCTGGGGCAGGCGCAACGAGACGCGGTCGCCGTCGGCCCACACCCGTTCCACGCGTACGAACGCCGGGCCGCCCTGCGCCGCCACGCTCCGCCCGTTGACCTGGAGCCGGGGGGCCGCGCACCATCCGGGTATCCGCAGCAGCAGCGGGAAGCGGACGGGGTGCGGCGTGGCGACGACGAAGTCGACCGTCTCGCCGAACGGGTAGTCGGTGTCCTCGGTGACGGTGACCGTGGTGTCCCCGGCCACCTGGGTGGTGACCCGGCAGGCCGCGTACATCGCCGCGACGAGTCCGCCGTCCGGTGTGCCGAGCCACAGTTCCTCGGCGAAGTAGGGCCATCCCATGCCGTAGTTGTGCGGGCAGCAGCGGTACTGGTCGATGCCCGGCTGGAAGGACTGCATGGCGAAGCCGTTCTGGAACTGCCCCTGTGTCTTCGGGGTGTCGTCCAGATCCACGCTGTTGGCGCTGGTCACGTAGTGCACGGCCCTGCCCTCGGGGTCGAGGGCGGCGGGCAGCATGTTGAAGGCCAGTTCCTCGCACCGGTCGGCCCACAGCGCATCCCCGGTGACGCGGGTGAGCAGCTCGTGGCTGGCCATGAACTCGACGACACCGCAGGTCTCGAAGCCCTGCCGCGGGTCACCGAAACCGGGCCGGACGTTCTCGTCGCCCGCGAAGCCGCCACCGGCGAACTGGCCGTGTGCGGCGAGCAGTTCGGAGTACGTGCGGTAGCTGGCGCGGGTGTGCTCCGCCGAGCCGGAGCGCTGGGCGTACTGGGCCGGCTCGCGGAAGCCCTGCGCGATGTTGACGTTGTGCGCGTTCGGCAGGGCGCCGGTCCAGTCGGCTCCCCACGCGTGCATCTTGTCGACCAGTTCGAGGAGGAAGGGCTCCGGTGACCGCCGGTACAGCCACAGGGCGACGTCCATGCAGTCGCCCCACCGCTGCGACACCCAGCTGGTGTCGAAGGCGCCCTTGCCCTGCGTGTTCATGTACCGCAGGAAGCGGGTGAGGAAGGGGACGACGCGGGTGTCGCCGGTGAACTCCTCGAAACTGCGCAGCGCCTGCAGGAGGGGGAGGAAGGGCCAGAAGTCGGGGCCGCCGTTCAGCGCGGTGCGCAGTGCGCGCGGCCCGAAGAAGCCGTCGGCCTGCTGGGTGGCGAGGACCGCGTCGATCCAGCGCCGCGCCCGGTCGAGCGCGGCGGTGTCGCGGGTGACGGCGGCCAGCGGGACGTAACCGCGCAGCCAGTACGGCAGTTCCTCCCAGGCGTTGTTCTCGGGATGCACCCATCCGCTGGTGGCGAAGTCCAGGAAGTGGGACTTCTCCGTGAGGCGGCCGCACAGGCCGTCCAGCTGGAGACGCAGCTGACCGGCCAGCCAGCCGCGCGGGACGATGCTGCCGGGCTTCAGCCGGCGGAAGGCGTCGTCCGCCACCTGGGGCGCGGCGGTCCGCGGCGCGGCGGCGGCCGGTCGTACGTTCATCAGGGAGGTGCCGGCACCGGCGCCCGCACCGAGTGCGAGGCCGCTGGTGCGCAGCAGATTGCGTCTGTTGATCGGCATGTCACTGCTTCCTGTCGTGGGGAGGAAGTGGCCACCGGCGACCGCCGTGGAGGAAAGTCCGACGTCGGCCGTGGCGCGGCGGAACAGAGGCTGTACAACGTTGGAAAGGCGGCTTGCGGCATCACAGCACGGCCTGCGGGACCTGTCCAGGGAAACGACTCAACGAGTTGACAAGGACATGCCTGTTGTCCCTGCGGTGTCCGGGTCCGGCGCCGTATGGTGGGGCCGCCCGCTCCGACGCGTGGACCTGCGGTCCCGGCGGCGCCGGGACCTGTGCCACCGGCCATCGGCCACCGACATCCCGGGAGAACCCATGGGTACCCAGTTCGAGGCCACGGTCGACATCGACCGCCCCGTCGACGAGGTCTTCGCCTTCCTCGCGGACGGCACGAACGATCCGAAGTTCAGTCCGCGGGTGCAGCGCATCGACAAGAAGCCGGAGGGGCCGACAGCCGTCGGCACGGTCTTCCGCAGCACCGTGAAGGACGCGGGCATGACGACACGGCGGGAGTTCGAGATCACCGAGCTCGTCGCCCCGAGCCGGATCCGCTGGACGGAGCGGTCGCGGAACCTGGTCACCGCGGCCGACGGCGGTTACGACCTGGAGCCGGCGCCGGGCGGCGGAACCCGCGTCCGCATCCACAACCGGCTGGAGGGCCACGGCATCGGCAAACTGCTGCTGCCCCTGGCGGGCGGCGCGGCGCGCAAGGACGCTCCCGCGTTCGGACAGCGGATCAAGGCGGCCGTCGAGGCGTCGTGAGGTGAGGCGTCGTGAGATGAGCGCGCCCCTCATCATGGAACGGGCGTGACGAACACGATGAGCGGGACCTGCGCGGTCTTCGGAACCGGTGGAACGCACGGAACCGGCGGAACGCACGGAATCCAGGGTGGAGGTGTGACGGTGGCGTCCGGCACGGAGGTGCGTGTCCTCGCGGTGCGCAACGCGGCGCGCAGCGGGGCCGGTCGGCTGCCGTCCTGGCTCGCCGACGAGGGAATCACGCTGGTGGAGGTCGAAGGGGCGAAGGCGCCCGACCGCGCCGACGGATTCGGGGCGGTCGTCCTGCTGGGCGGCGGGTTCCTGCCGGACGACGACGCCCGCGCCCCCTGGCTGCCGGCCCAACGGGCGCTCGCCCTGCGGGCCGTGGCGGACGGTGTGCCGCTGCTGGGCATCTGTCTGGGCGCCCAGCTGCTCGCACTGGCGGCCGGCGGTACGGTCCGGGGCTGCCACGGTGAACCCGAGCGGGGCAGTTGCACGGTCGTCCTGCGGGCCGAGGCCGCCACCGACCCCCTGTTCCGGGAACTGCCCCACCGTTTCCCCGTCATCCAGAACCACCGGGACCAGATCACCGCGCTGCCACCCGGCGCCGTCCACCTGGCGGCGAGCGACGCGTGCCCCGTCCAGGCGTTCCGGGTGGGCGCATGCGCCTGGGGCGTCCAGTTCCATCCCGAAGCGGGCGCCGACCGGCTGGTCCGCTGGGACGAGGCGGCGCTCGCCGACGAGGGGATCGACCTGGCCGGGCTGCGGGCCCGCGCCCTGGCCGCCGAGCCCGCATCGGCCGGCGCCGCCCGGCGCCTCGTGGCCGCCTTCGCCGCGGTGGTCCGGGAGCACGCCGCCTCCGGTACGGTTCCGGCAATCCGGCCGTGACGGTCCGGCGCGACGTCAGGGAAGTGAGTGATACCGGTGGAGTCGGCGAAACCGGTGGAGGCGGGCAGGGGCGCCCGGCCGTGCCCGAGAACCCGTGGAAGGCCGCCCACCCCGCTCGCCGGGGTCGCCCGATGAGCACTCGTACCTTCCGTGTCACCGTCCGTGGCGTCTTTCACGGGCTCGGTGCCGGGCAGCGGGCGGCGCTGCCGGCCGACGCCGCGGCGCACGACGTACTGCGCGCGGCCTTCACGCCCGAGGGGCACCTCAGCTACGACATCGCCGCACGGTCCGCCTTCACCTTCCGTTTCCTGGACACGGGCGAAGAGGAGGAGGACATCCTCGAAGCGGCCGGGCGTGCCGAGGCGGCGGCGAGGCTCTGGCTGACGGAACGCGGATACGGCTACCGGAACCTCAGGTCCACCGCGGAGGACCTCTCGCAGGCTCCGCCGGGCAAGCGGCAGCGGCGCGAGGCGGCCCGCAGGCACGTCTGACGGGAGTGCCGGCCGGCCCGGGTACGCACGGACCGGTTCAGCAGGTCTGCCTGCCGAGCGTGCGTGCGAGTTCCGTCGTGGCGTGCGTGATCTCGGTGTCGTCCTCCGACATCAGCACGTCGAGCGCGTCCTGATGGGCATGGACCGCCTCCCGCGCGGCGCGCTCCCACACGGCCGGGTTCTCCCGGTGGTTGAGCAGCTTCGGATAGGCGCCCGCGATGCTCTCCCACTGCCGGGTGTCGGCGATGTTCTTGAGCAGGTGCAGGATCTGGGGCCGGCAGGTCACCTGGGGCGCCTGGGCGAGCTCCCAGAGGAAGGGAACCGTGGCCGCGGTCGCCTGCTCCACGACGAAGCCGTACTGGCAGATGCGTTCCCGCAGGTCCTTGAGCGCGGCCGCCGCGGTCTGCGCGTTGCCCCAGGCGACACTGCTGAGGAGCAGGGGGATGGCCGTCGCG